>NCGL01000107.1 GCA_002256935.1 Bdellovibrio sp. 28-41-41 | reverse complement strand
TTAGGACAATTTACTTTTTAGTTCAACGAGGAGTTAATTCTAAAGGTCTAGGGATCGTATCCAGTCATGGATCTCTTTGATGACGACTTCGGTCGTTTCTGGAGAGGTAAATTCGCCTGCTAGCACGTGACTAGATGCGGGAATTTCAACCAATCGCTTTCGCGGGTCTTTAATTTCGGCAAATTTCGATAGAATTGCATCGACGACAACGACATCATCGTTTTTGGTGTATAAAACTAAAACTGGTTTTTTAATTAACGAGAAATCAAGACTACGCACATACTCTACGCTCTTTAGCAGTGCGATAAGACTGTTGCGGTGATAGGACGTATTCCAATATTGTTCCATAGCTGGATTTCTTGGTATCCAAGTCCTAACTTCATCAATAAGCACTTTATTCACAATCGGACCGAAACGCGTACTGAGTAACCACGAATTCGTTGGATAAACAGCAAAAGCCGGTGAAACAAAAACGGCAGCGTCAATATCCAAATCCTGCACCAAGGCGGCTGCCAATATAGCCGCGCCAGTTGAGGTCCCAATAAATATTTTCTTTTTACCTAACTTCGGGGCAATTTCTACCGCTTCGTATCCTGTGTCGAACAAGTATTGCGCTTTTAAGTCTTTATACTCCGCCGCCGATTCGCCATGCGCCGGGAAACGCGTCAGGAAATAATTTGCAGAAAACTGTTTTGCCAGCGTTTCAACCACTGGGAAAATTTCTTTACGTGTGGCGGAAAATCCAGGCATGTAGATAAAAGTAAAATCGGTGGCTTTGGGACCATTGTTAAATCCCATTTTTTTTTCATTATCGCGTTTTAAATTAGGAAATGTTTTTTCTTTTTTATCAATTCCGGATTGCAGACTGCTTAAATCTGCCGTTGGCCAATGGGGTTTGTAGTCTGAATACGGCGCAGGAAGAAATGGCTTTTGCAGCAAGTAATTCGTCAATAGCCCAATAAAGACAATGCTTAAAACCGCGCCTATTTTCCAATTTATTTTTGCTTTCAATTCAAATCTCCAGTTGGCCAACAACATAACGTCTTTCCTAAACGCAATCAAGGTCCCCAGTGTTTTCAAAAGCTTGCCTTGAGGCGAAAAATGAAGTCTAAATATTTTATGTCTTCCATAAAGGATCAAAAGAAATCTGCGGAAAAAATATTCACTAAGGCGCGAGCCAATCCTGTCGAGGTGACTCACGATGAATATCACTCCCTGGTCGATTGGGTTCACCAGCTGGATTATAATTATCACACATTAGATAAACCGCTAGTTTCAGATAAAGAATACGATGATTTCTTTTCTGCCCTGAAAGACATCGAACTTAAACATCCTAAATGGCTTATGGTTAGTTCGCCTACTCATCGCGTTGGCGGTGCCGTGCTGCCAGTGTTTACTAAAGGTACCCATCGTATGCCGATGCTATCACTAGCAAATAGTTATGATCCAGAAGACTTGGTCGATTTTGATCAGCGCATTCAAAATTTCTTAAAGATGGATTCTTCGTTTGAGTATTTCGCCGAGCCAAAATTTGATGGCTTGTCGATGGAATTGATTTATGAAAATGGCATTTTAGTTAAAGCGCTGACTCGCGGTGATGGGGTCACGGGTGAAGATGTGACCGTTAACGTAAAAACAATCAAATCTATCCCACTTCGACTAAACACTAAAAAACCGCCAGAGCTACTTGAGGTTCGCGGTGAAGTTTTAATTACAAAAGAAGATTTTAAATCCTTAAATGAATTTCAGGAAAAAGAAGGGCTGCCGACATTTGCTAATCCTCGCAATGCGGCCGCGGGATCGATTCGCCAACTCGATTCCAAAATCACGGCGTCACGACCACTTAAGTTTTTTGGTTATAACTTGGGCGAGTACAAAGGAATTACTTTCTTGAGTCAATCCGACGTGTACGAGAAGTTTAAAGATTTGGGAGTTCCCACCTACATTCAAGCTGCGCGCGTGTGTGAAAATATTCAGGCCGTTGTTGAATATTATAAAGAGCTTGAGCTTACTAAAAGCAAACTTCCATTTGATATTGACGGACTTGTTGTCAAAATTAATTCCATTAAAACTCAAGAAGAACTCGGTATGGTAGCGAAAAGTCCGCGCTGGGCCACGGCGGCTAAGTTTAAACCAGATACTGCGGAAACAGTTGTGGAAGAAATTTTTTGCCAAGTCGGTCGCACGGGTGCCATCACACCAGTTGCCTTGATGACTCCGGTAAAAGTGGGCGGAGTTACCGTAACCTATGCAACTTTACACAACCAAGAAGAGATTGATCGTAAAGATATTCGTGTCGGCGATACCGTTGTTATTCAGCGCGCCGGTGATGTCATTCCTGAAATCGTTAAATCTATTGCGGAAAAACGTGATAAAAAATCAAAGCCGTACAAGTTGCCAACTCATTGTCCGGCTTGTAACAGCGAGCTGCATGAACATCCAGACGAAGCGGTTATTCGCTGTTTGAATTCAGAGTGCCCAGCTATTTTGAAAGAGTCTTTGAAGCACTTTGCGAGTCGGCGAGCCATGAACATTGAAAAAATGGGAAACCGCTGGATAGAAACATTTGTGGATAGTAACTTGGTAAAGTCGTTCGTAGACTTTTACGGTTTAAAAAAATCTGATTTACTTAATCTTGATCGACAGGGCGAAAAATCAGCAGATAATATTTTGAAATCAATTGAGCAAAGCAAGAAAACAACCCTAGCTCGATTTATTTATGCTCTTGGCATTCGTTACATCGGTGAAACAACGGCTAAACATTTGGCTGACCATTTTCTAAACGTGGATCGTTTTGTCGACGCTCAAGAAGACGAACTCATGAAGGTGCCTGAGATTGGTGAAAAAGTGGCGCAGTCGGTTTTAACTTGGCTTTCTATTAAATCGAATCGCAATCAGGTAAAAGCTTTAATCGCTGCCGGAATTAGTGTCGCAGAAGCTAAAGTAAATACCTCAGGTCCTCTCAGCGGAATAAGTTTTCTAATCACAGGTACACTTCCGATTGCGCGCGATAAAGCTCAAGCCCAGATCCAAGAAAACGGCGGCAAGCTCTTAAGCGGAGTATCTAGTAAGCTTAACTTCCTTGTCGTCGGTGATGAACCTGGATCTAAGTTAGATAAAGCGACCAATCTAGGTGTTACCGTCATTGACTGGAACGAAGTCCTGAAAATGATTGAAAATAGACCTTAGTCGTCTGCCGAATTTCCGTTAAAAAACCGAGATGTTCCTTATACATAGGGGCTGCCATGTTTCGATTTTTAATCTACATAATTACGTTTTGCTTATTAATCATCAGCTGTACACATCTTGCAAAAAATGAAGTCGCGGCGGTTGATCCCGTCGACCCACAGTCAGAATTTACGCAACTAGATTTTTCGTTACTTGATACTAATCCTACCGGTTATCGTGAAATTTCGGCCGAAGCGACGTCACTTGAAAAAGAATTTGAAAATTTAAAGACAACGGATGAGCTGGAAGCACTTATTGTCAGAATCGATTCAAAATATGGGGCTATCGCAGATGCCGACAAATTGTTGGCTTTAGAAATCTCCTTGCTTCGCCCATTTCGCTCGTACAATACAATGCTCAATCAAACAACTATCGGTATGCCAGGAACCGATTTTCTAACTTTGGTCAGCGATATAGATACATCTGTTTGGAAAAAAAATCGTCTTATTAACGCCTACTTGAATGATTCACTTGAGAAAAGCAAACGTAGGGTAATTCAACCTGCCGTTGTGCAAGAACATATTAATTCCTATGTTACTACGCGTGTGCAGCGGACGTTTAGCTTAATTTCGCAGTTGAAATCAAATTCCTATAAATCTATTTTTTGCTCGTTCTCATGCAAAAGCAATAAAACCGTGTCACCGCCAGAGGCTCTTAAATCTTTAGCGCTTTTCAGTGCTAAACTGAGTTTTCAAGCTGCGTACAAGTATAGCGACCTATTTTTAGTTCGCAAAAGTTCAAATGCGTCCAAGCAAAACGATGATTCTCTTAAGACAGAGCCGAACTTAGTTACATTTAAAAATTCTGATTTTGAAATTCGATCAAAAACTAAAGATATTTATGGGCTATTTGGAATCAGTATCAATTCTAGGGTATGGCTTAAGCGTGCCTACGATAGTTATAAAACCTATACCGCTTTAGTTATCTATCTGGATCCAAGCAAAGCAAAGGTAAGCCAAGCATTTCTGGGTAACCATCAAATCGTATTTCAAAGCAAAGTGGTGCTGATCAACCTAGCGGCTCTGTTTGACAATCCAAATCCTGATTTGAAAAATTTTATGGCGACTAAATTTGACGAGAAAAAAAGAACGCCTCTTGAATGGGACGTTGATAGCTACAAAGCTATTTTCCCAAATCTAAGATCAAATGACGAAGTGCCATTTCATATCGCGACCCTTGCATCGTATTTCCCCGGCGGATTACCGTTTCCGCTTCAGATTGTTTTTAATCCAACGACGGCAACAACTACTGCTAAAGCAAAAAAATAGGGCCCTTTTGCAAAAGGCCCTAATAGAACTCAATCTTAGGTATATCTCGATACGATCTAAAATGAATTAGATGTGGTCGATGATAATATCGCGATCCATAACAGTCTTACGACCATCAGCTTTCGCGCTTTCGATACCTTTAAGGCAAAGACGCTCAACAGCTTTGCTCAATACTTCGATAGTCGCTGCTGACGTGTTCATATCACCTTTTTCTTTGATGATTTTTTTAATTTTGCTTGTCACTACAAGAATGTCTGCCATTTCTAGCCTCCAGTTATTTCAATGAGTTTTGATGGTTGCACATTATATTTGAGCTGGACAAAAGTTTTCTTATTTGACGCCATGCAAATTTTTATACTTAACTAATTCCGCGTTGCGCTTACCTTCGTGTTCCGAGGGTGAAATCCACACGAAATTTTTTAGATCAATCGGCTTAGTGCACTCTATATCAAGGTATCCAGGCGACCAGGTGCCCGAGTTTAAGTGCTCAATTCCACCAATCATTTCGTGTCTTGGAATATGTGTATGCCCAAAAACAATGCGGGATACCGCACTGATATGACCAGCAATGGCTAAGATCTTTTCGTCTGGTTCTTTGTAACCCGAAACGTGTGAAACAATAGATTTTGAATAAAATAGAAAAAATGGAAATAGAAACATTAATGGAATCAGACTCCAAAACAGTGAAATATCAAAAATGCTTTTTAAAATCGAAAACAGCAAATACACCAAATAAAAACTAAACATGATCAGAAACGCACGATCCAGCCAAAGTTCTTTCATGATCAGCATGGGATCACGACTTGAATTCTCGACAAATAATTCTTTTAACTCTCGCACCTGCCTAGGGGTGGCGTTGGCTTTCGTGGCAATCTCGTTCACGCGCTCTTCGGTTTTCAAGGGATTCTTGAGCGGTTCGGCGAACTGATCTTTTACGGTGTAAAACAAGGTCCAAACAGAGCCCATAAACCAGGAAATTACTAAAAACGGCTGAGCTTTCAGCATATATTTAAAAAATATCCGAACGTACTCTTTGATGCCCATAATGTAATTGGAATCAAAATGAGGATTAAAAAAGCCCATTCCATTCATAATATATCGAGACGCCAAATTTCCAAAGGGAAGCTTGATGTAGTGATAGTTATAACCTTTTACAAATGGATTGATGGGATCATCATACACACAATAAGGATCGTACTGATTACCATGCTCGATCAAAGTGTCTTGATTGGAAATATAAAACCATTCATTAAATCGCACGCGGTCTTCTAAGTCGGGAGTTAGACGCAAAGAATTTAAAAGCGATTTCTGGACGGATTTGTAATGTAATTCGACATCGTGATTACCCATCACAAACACGGCTCTATTGCCGGCTTTAATGAATTCGCTGAGTGCCGAAAAGAAAAGGGGATGATCATCAACTATTCTGTCAATTTTGTACAGAGATCGTTCTTCACGTGGTTTCATCCCGCGAATTTTCTCAAGCCAAGAAATTTTGTAAACGGCATCCTTTGGATAAGATGTTACCGAGTCAAAATCGAAAATATCGCCGTTAAGGACAAGCTCAATGCGCTCGCCGTTAGCTTTGGATGAGATCAACTTCAAAAAGCCCTCAAAGTCGTCATCGAAAAAAAATTCTTTTGTTTTGAATTTCTTCCACAACGGATACTTTGGATGCACAGGCTCAGCCTCGCATAAATGCAAGTCACTGATAATAGCTGTATAATTTGCTTTACTGAAATCTTCAGTCGTCATAAATAAACTGTATGTCGTTTAATCTGAAAACTCAAATACAACCTCCAGTTATCATCGTTGGCCTAGCTCGTAGTGGGGTTGCTGCCAAGAAACTATTACTGGCCTCTGGTTTTCAAGAAAAAGACATTTTAACTTTTGATGAAAATAAACCAGACGCCCAGTTTAAAACAGAGGCAGATCTATACGCGTTGACCGATGTGAAAACCGCCGTGATTTCACCCGGCGTGCCACTTCAAAAAAAGTATATCCAAAAGTGGCGAGACCAAGGCGTTGTTACTACCAGTGAAATCAATTTGGCTCTGAGCCAAGTGACTACCGAAAAAATTATTGGTATCACGGGATCACTCGGAAAAAGTACTACAACAAGTGTTATCGGCGCGGGTATTCAGACGTTTGATCCAAATGTTTTCGTTGGCGGTAATTTGGGAATTCCTTTTTGTGAATACGCATTGTCTGTTCACAAAGATCCTAGCAAAAAAGCCCAGTGGATAGTTCTTGAACTATCTAGTTATCAACTAGAAAATGTAGAAAAACTATCTGTCGATTACAGTTTAGTTACGTTCCTGTCGCCCAATCATTTAGAACGCTATAATTCTTTAAGCGACTATTACGAAACTAAATGGACGCTATTAAATCGTACCAAAAATAAAATGCTCTTGAATGAAAACGGCGGCGATTTAAAATTCTTCACTCAGAACAAAAATTCAGAAAAACTAGTGTGGTCAACAGCGGGAAGCGCCCAGCTTTTGTCGTATAATTTAGATAAAGCGGAACTTATCGGAAAACACAATCAAGACAATCTGGCTATGGCGGCCCAGCTTGGTGTTGAGTGCGGCTTTCCCGCTTGGTGGTTTATCACACCGCCTGGAAAACCTTGGATTAAAAAAGAATATTATTTTTATTAACGACTCTAAAGCAACGACTATCGATAGCGTAAAAGCCGCCGTAGATGCGACGAAAGAATCATTTCCAAATCTTAAAATTAATTTGCTACTGGGCGGCCGCGACAAAAAACTTCCGTGGACAGAACTTAAATCGCTAGCGTCTGATCCACGCTTGAACTTGTTCTTCTTTGGCGAACATGGCGCGATCATTAAACAAACATTAGGATCAAGGGCTCCCGATTTTCAAACATTAGATCTGCTTTTGCGCAATCTAAATGAAGATAAATTAGGGTTAGATTCTGTCGTTTTATTTAGCCCCGGCGGCGTAAGCCAGGATGAGTTCACAAGTTTTGAAACTCGCGGTGAGTTTTTCCGCCAGTGGTTCGAAAAATTCTAAATATTTGTCTGAAACTTAACCTTTCATTTTAACCACTTATGCCAATTCGCTTGCCTAACAGGGTGTGCGTCTAAACATAAACAAATGACACTGGACGAGTAAAGACAAACGCTGAATATATTTATATTTTCATTAAATTTGTGTTGTTTGCCCAAAGTCCGTATGCAAAGATTTTTGGTAGGAAATGGATAATTCTGAAAAATACGACATCATAACTATGGGTGCGGGCATGGCCGCAAGCATTCTGGTCATTAATATTCTTCGTCAAAGACCAGAAACACGCGTTGCCATGATTGAAACATCAACTGAATTCCCTAAAAAAGTGGGGGAGAGCTTCAGTGATGTTACGGCTATATTCTTTAACCGATTCAACGTTGATCACATCTTAAAGCGACAACAAAGAAAAGCGGGTCTGCGTTTTATTTTCCATGATGAAGCGACAAAAAAAATAACAGATGCTAGTGATTACTCAAGTCCCTCTATTTTATCTGAGGCTAACGGTTTTCAAGTTAATCGCTCAACATTTGATAACGATTTACTGTCATATGCTCAAGAACTGGGTGCCGAAGTACTAAGACCGGCTCACGTAATGGATTTTAATTACTCTGCATTTAATTCTCAAGTAACAGTAAAAATAGGCGAGGAAATTAAAACTCTGCGCACAACTTGGTTGGTGGATTCATCTGGACGCCAAGGCATCGTAACTAAAAAGTGGAACTGGCGAATGCCGGCTAACCAGCTAATGACGGCATCGTCATGGGCGCATTTTGAAAACGTAAAAAAGATTTCTAGTATCGATGATCGTCACTATGCCACAACTCATTTCATGGGTGAAGGCTACTGGGTTTGGACGATTCCACTTTCTGATAATACTGTCAGCATTGGTATCGTTTATGATCAGCGCATATTGAAAACAAACGGAATGCACCCAAAAGATTTCTTCTTTCAATTTATAAAAAATCACCCCAGCCTTAGCGAGCTAACATCGGAAGCAACAGGCACTGGGTTTAAACACTATCCTCATTTGCCTTACACAAGTCGCAAATACCGCGAGCCCGGTTTAGCTTTGATCGGCGATGCGGCCGCATTTGTGGATCCATTGTTTAGCCCTGGTATGGAATTTAATAGTCAACAAAGTTTATGGCTAGCACCTTTGATTTTAGATCATTTGAAAACAGGACATTATTGTGAACGCTCGTGGCTAAAATACGAAAAACTATTCTCTCAAGCATTTGAAGATCGTATTCTATTGTATGAAAATCGATACGCTTTAATGGGTGACCAAGAATTATATGGTTTAATGACTCAGCTAAATTTTGCGGGCTATTACATGTTCGTAATTCACCCGAGTGTTTTATTTCCAAACCTGTTAAAATACCCCGCACGATTTAATCCGATTATCCGTCCTTTTTACAAAAAATTTAGAGAAAGAATGCTCTATCTTTACTACAAGCGTAAGGAACTAGGAATTACGTCGAAAATTAACTATAAACGCAAAACGTTTAGTTTCGCTCGCATGGAGCTAGCGTACCTTTTCAACTCGGTTGTCATCACTCCACGACGGATAAAAAATGAAGCCGCCTAGCAGATGGCCGTGGCAACGCAAATCAATTCAATATTTATTACTTGCGGCTTTGTGTGTGACGTGGACGGGTTTTACGTTCAATACAGAAATTAGTTTTATCAATTTTCTAATCGTTACAATTACTACTGTTTTTCTCGTTCTGTTCGTCTACGGGTTTGACGACGTGATGGATAGCGAAGTGAATCTAACATATTTCAAAAATCCTAGCGTGCGCTGGCTCGGGCTGCTGTCTATCGGATGCACCCTTGCTACTTATTTTGTGTTCGGCTGGGCGAGTTTTATTTCCTCTCTTCTGATACTCGTGATAGGAACTCTGTACTCTTTCCGTCATGACCGCGACCATTTTAATATCCGACTAAAATCATTTTTTGTTCTAAAAAACTTTTTAATCGGTGTTGGATGGGGATTACTCGTTTTCTTAGGATCAAATCATTTTTCACCGGAATCTGTGTTTGTTACTTTTTTATTTTTCACACTCCAAGTCACTATCGGCAGTATTATCCGTGATTTAGACGATATCGAAGAAGACCGCAGAAACAAAATCGCAACGTTTCCGATTGTTTTGGGTTTGAGAAATACAATCTTAGCCCTTCAAGGAATTAACTTACTGAGCGGCGCCGCCCTTTATGTCGGGGCGCAACTGGTTCCTGAGTTGAAATCCCTTTGGCTAATGTGGGTATTGATTGTTATCTACCGATTCGGCCTTATAGAGCTTATTCGTCGAAAAAATATGTCGCCAATTCTTCTCCAGCAATTTAACATTCTAGCATGTAGTTTAGTTTTTGTGGGGAGAATGACTCAAATATGGATATTTTAAGCAAACTCAATGAAGTTCCGCCTTTGTATTTCGCTCTCGGCATGATTGTATTTGGACTCATATTTGGTGTGCTTTGGTACACCGATCACAAGACACATTTACAAATTTGGAAAAAAGATATATCGGATGGTGAACTTCGTACTCATCGAATGATTCTCTACGCTAGCTACGGATTAATGCTCAGTCTGCTTTTGATGGCTTGGGTTCCCTGGGTCGCGCTACCGATATTTATCGGCTGCTGGGTGACGCGCTCTCTGCATGAAACTTTAGATGAAATGTTCTGGCATTTACCTCGCTGCTCAGAATTTGAAACATTAATTCACTTAGGAATGTGGATTTGTATCCATGCGGGCACGGCAACAACGTTTATTTGGGGATTCTTTTTTCAATACCACGGATTCGGTGATCTGCCATGGTACCTACACGTTTGCTTTGTCGCTATTTTCCTTAGCTATTCTTACATTGGTCATCACGAGATTTTTGATTACAAGGGAAAAACGAGGGCCTAGATGTTATCCAAACTGTTTCTGGGTATATTAGTAAGTGGCACGCCACTACTAAGTCTAGCGTCGAACTCGATTTCAGAGATTAGATATCTTTGCAATGAGCTAACAAGTGATTCAAACAAAGAACTTGATGGCTACAAAATTACAAAGCGAAAAGATCAACTACTTATCCACGTTCACAGAAGCTGCGAAGCACTGGAAGAAGCTGTGGATGAAGGTAAGCTTGATGAGCCAAGCTCGACTGCACTTTTTCGAGATTTAAAATATATTCGAGACTCTTGGATTCAAAAATTTAAATTCGACGAGGGGCTTGGAATTTTTGATATTATGATGATGGGCGCCAGTCACCAGTTTAGCTCATTTTTCCTTCGGTACGACATTCCAGAAAACAAAAAACAGATATCCGAAGTAAGTCCGTCTATATTTTGGAGCTTACCGGCTGGTCCACGCGAAAAGGAATTCGATAGAAAAGCGGCTGAGCACGGAATCAAGAATTCTTTCGAATGGGCAGTACTAGATCAACTGGAAGTGAAAGGCAGCGCTCCGAAAGCTCATATTGTCGATATAAATACAGGAAGTCGCTGGCTAATGAAATGGGGAGATGAGGTCAGCTCAGATCCTGTGGTCTCTCGACTATTTTCGGCTCTTGGATATAACACAGACTATCCTTACTATTCCAAACCCGGAGAAATAAAATTAATTCTTGGAAAAACGGAAAACAAGAAAAAGCGATCGGTCGCCCACTTTGTAAAATTCATCTACAATGGCTACCAAATAAATCTTAGCCCTTTCATTCAAAGTGTCGGCCGAATCGATCGTGCGCTTATTGAAAAATCTCGCGAGCTCGCGCCGTTTAAAGGCCAATACTATGTCTCGTTCAAATCATCAGCGATTGAAGCGCGTCCAAAAGACGAACTTCGCCTAGGAGGCATGTTATCAGGTCATCCTGAAAACGTTAACCGGCGCGAGCTCAAGGGGGCCATTCTAGCGCTGCTTTGGCTAGGCGTTTGGGACATAAAAGAGATTAATACGTTGCTATCAATCACTATGAACGAGAAAGCGGAAACAAAACTTGTTGGGTCTTTTAGCGACCTGGGTCTTAGCATGGGTGTAAAGATTAATCGTTTCCCGCGCGATATTAAAGCTAGCCTGGTTAATGAATTGCCTTGGGATTTTATATCTGTTGAAAAAGGAAAAGTTCAGCTCAACGGTCATGTAAATGCCATCTTAAAAACATACACGTCCGCCAACTACGAAGACTTGCAGTGGATGGCCGGGCAAATTGCACAGCTTGACGAAAAAATATTGCGTGATTGTCTATCTTACTCGGGCTGGCCAAGTTACGTTCAAGAACTCTACTTTTTCAAACTTGCAGAGCGACGAAAACAAATTCTTTCCGTTTTCGACATTGAAGATGCCCATCCGATTACAGTTAACAGAATGTATTCTTTTCGCGACCAAGATCGTTGGCTAGCGAAAGATGGTTTCCTTATTGAAGAGCCTGGTGACGAGGTTTATCCACAGGGTCTTCTACATGATAAAGGTCGCTTTCGAGGTTTTGGATGGTGATTTTTAAGATCATTTTATCTGCGCTACTTTCTAGTCAGTTTTTATTAGCTAGGTCCGGGGTAGAAGAACAAAGGAAATATATAGTAGATCCCGCTAAACTAGATGGAGATAAGTTAAGCCTTATCAATCCATTCGTATTTTATCCTCACTCTCAATATATAACTTTCGATATCTATTTTGATACTCCCAATTGGGATATTAGAAACTCATCCCATAGTTTCCGCCTTAGGCGAGTAGAAAAGAAAAAGGGGAAATGGGAATACGCCATTCAAATCAAAAGTGAAATGGTTGAAGCCAGTCAAATTCGTACGGAACTAGAATACAAAGATTTTTCAAAACAAAAAGTCGACAAATCTCCTGTGATCGAACTGATTAATCAGTTTATCGCTGATGAATCCGCTCGCCCGGCTATATCGAAAAAACTCACTCAATGGATGCTCAGAAAAAAAGACTCTAGTTTGCCGCCATTTCAAAAACTACGCGACCTATCTATCGATTCTTCTCAGATGCGTCCCATCGTATGGGGACACTCCGTTCGTCAGCGTTATCATATCTATACGGATAAAAACAGCGCGCTTGCGAAAACCTACTTTATTAAGAACTCTGAAAAAAATATCTTTCTTGTTCCGCCATTTTTCAAAACCAATCCGCAAAATATATGGCTTATGGAAGCGTCATTCGACCGCGCGGTATTTAGAGATGCCCTCACTGATCAAAAAGACGAATGGGTTATTCATGAACTTGAAATTGAAAACAAATATCGCCCAAGAAAACTCGGAACGATCTTATTAAATGATCTTGAAAAGAAAATGGGCGAAGTTTGGAACGCGAAAGTAAGTACGCGTTCTAAATACCTAAGTTCGTCGAGTCATTTTCACAAGGATGAAAAAGAATGATAAAGAATTACATCCTTCACCTTAGGCCCAAATCGTTTATTCCTAGTTTTACATTTACTCTGACGGGTTATGCTATTAATCCACACAAGGGCGCTACTGGATCGGTAGCTGTCGAGCTATTAAGTCTGTTTTTTATTTACAGTGTTCTTCTGTTTGGAGGGACGTGTGCGCTGAACACTCATTTTGACAAAGACACGGGGCCTTTAAATTTTCTTGAAAATCCTCCCGAAAAACCAAAGTATCTGGGCCACTTTGGGATAATTTTAATGTTTCTAGCGGTTGTCTTAAGTTCCCATTTTGGTCCTTGGGCCATGGCCATGTCTGCTTTCTCGCTCGTGCTATCGGTACTGTATTCCGTGAAACTTCCAGGCTTCGCAAGGCGCGGAAAAGAAATCGGAATTGTAGATAATCTGATAAACGCTCTTGGATGTGGATTTGTAGGGGTTATCATGGGCGCCACATTTAGTGACAGTCTTCCCGATTTATCAACTATCCTTCTTGCGATTTCGTTTACTATCACTGTAGCGGGCTCGTACCCAGCGACACAGATATTCCAACTGAAGGCATCTGATAGTTACGCTGTCGGAAGAAACTTTACCACGCTCTTGGGTCCAACTCGTGCCCTTAGGGTTGGCGCGGCGCTATTAATTGCCGGTCTCGTTATCGCGGATCTAACTCAAATTCTCTTTTTCCCAAAACAAGCGGGATTTAGTTCAATGATTTTATTTTTTGGTTTTAATATGTTTTTCCTTCTGGGCGTTGTACAAATGTACAAATGGTCTCGCACACCATTTGATAACAATAAATCCCGCTACGGGGCTTTGATTAAAACCCTTCTGGGTGCCAGGTTACTTTGGATAGCCGCCGAATGGATCATCAGTTGAAGAAACACCTGCGAAGACTCATTGTTGCCTTAAGTATCCTGCTTGTCGCAGTTACTGGAATTATTGTCGTTAAGAATATTAAGCCTTACAATATTATCAGTGTTTTAGATAAAAATGATCCGACGCTCATTAAATACAAACAGCATCTTGAAAAATACAACGATGAAAATGATGCCTACCTTTTAATAGAATCACCAACACCGTTCCCGACGCGTCCTGATTTCTACAATATTATATTTGAAACGGCGGAACGAATTAAACGGGTCGATTATCTAAACACCATTCGATCGCTTAACGAGGTCGAATACGTAAACATGGTCGGCGACAAATTGTTTTTGAAAACTTTTTTTGAAAATAAAGTTTTGTCAGAAAAGGGACGCGATCTCCTGCAAAATAGTCCGGCATTTCGCTATAGTTATTTAAGCCCAGACGAAAAAGCTTCGCTAATTTACGTCAATATTCATAGTGATCTGTCACCAAAGCAAATCAAACAAGTTATCTCAAGCCTCAACTATATTAAAAACCTAACTGAAAAAAATTATCCCGACTTAAAAGTACACCTCGTGGGAACCGAAATCGCGCGCGATTATTTTGTAAAAGAAATCATTAAAAGTCAGGTGAAGATTCTTCCCATGGTATTGCTAATCATTATTTCACTTCTATTTGCATTATTTAGATCTTGGAAGGTTTGCATGCTGTCGCTTTACGTGATGGGTTTGTCCTATGTCGCAACCGTCGGGCTAATTATTCTTATCGAGGGCAGCATAAATCCATTTTCTAGTTTTGCTCTGTTGTTTATATTTATTATCTCGACCGCAGACATCGTCCATCTTTTTTCTGCAGTCTCTAAATCCAAAGCGCCTACGTTACCCGAGAAATTTCGTGAGGCTATTGCCCACATTTGGGATCCTTGTTTTATGTGCGCAGTAACTACTTGGGTTGGTTTACTGTCCTTAGTTGTTTCAGATATTCCACCAATAAAGAACTTCGGGATCTACTGCGCTTTTGGTGTAGCAATTTGTTTTTTGTTAACATTCAAACTGATACCGTGGTTAGTTTCACTTTTTGATTTAGAGCTCGAAATGGGTCCATCACTGTTGAAGTTTGAAGGAATCCCGCTCATGGATTGGGTCAGGCGGTTTCGCTCCACTATTGTTGCCGTGTTTTTGGTGGTAATCATCGGATTTGGCTACCTAAGCGCAAAGCTAGAAGCCGGCGATAACCTCTACACCAAATTCGTTCCAACGCATCCTTTAAGCCAAGCGATCGTAGCCATGGATAAATACTTCCACTTCACTGGGTCCATTGATGTCGTTTTAAACAAATCCCGCGACGAATTTCTAAAGCCAGAAGTGGAATCTAGCCTTTTAAGTCTGCAAAAAGAAGTTTCGCAACTAGACTCTGTAGCTCACATTAAATC
>NCGL01000106.1 GCA_002256935.1 Bdellovibrio sp. 28-41-41 | reverse complement strand
TGCAGAAAGTGGGCTACCTAAATAGTCGATTTGCTCTGAAATGGATGTATGAACTCAAATCCAATTGAACCAACATCCCCACAAATTCAAGAATGAGGGCTTTTTTTGTCGATAAAATAGTGATATGGAGCGCTTTTCGTCGCCGTCACAGATTGAAATATTGAGTGTCTCACGCGTAGGCGAAATCCTGTTTCGATTTGAAAGTGATTTCCATTTTGATTCGCAATTCTTGGTCACGATCTTGTACTATTAAAAAGGTAACGAGTTTTATTATATGAAAACAGCATTAGTCACGTTACTTTTTTTAACGCTAGCTCTGAATTCGTTCGCCGGCGAGATTGTAGCGCTAAAATCTAATAATCCTCCTCTAGCCATTGAATTGGCAGGAGTCAGTGAATGTCAAATTGCCGAAGCTGATGAGGACGGCGTTTCATTCACTTCTTTCTTTTATAAAGAAGACATTGCCGGGCAGCAATCTGAAGTCTATGCAATTGTAAAAAACGAAAGCCAACGTATTAAGGCATTTGTGCAGCCTAAATTCACTCAACCTAAAGTGTCTGTAATTAATCCATCAGATAAAAGCCTATTTAAATTAACGTTTGATGGAAGTACAAATAAAGACAAGAGCAAAGTTTTGGATCTGAGTTTAAAACTGTGTATCGCTAAGTCGCCTAGATGGTTTCATCGTTGGTTACCAAATGGGTGCAGCGGATGCGCTTAAAATAGATAACGATGCAGCGACTGGAGCGTTCGTCAGTGTCGTTGCCCGATGGAGCAGCCGTGGTGGAAGTTCATATACTTATTCAGATTACGATGTAAGATCTAAAAATCGACTAATATCAGATGAGGGCGCACTGACGCCCGCAAATAGAGACCGCGTGCTAAGAGAAAGTACTGAGAACAGAAACAATGCGGCTCGTGCAGAAGCTGAGCTGTCACTAAAAACAATTCCTCTTGCACACCCTAGAGACGCTTTGATCCTCGGCAATGACTTTAAAGTAAAACAAATGATGGTAGTTAATCCATGGGTTCATGAAGTCAGTGTAAAATCATTTTATCGTTTTAAACAATGCATTATTGACTATTTATCTATTTGAGCAATGCATGGCAAACGTCGATAGTAAACAGAAGAGGTACACTATGTCTTTATTTCCTTTTGTTGAGTATTGGCCATTTTATATAGGCTTCATCGTTTTCGTATTAGCTGTTTTAGCCCTGGATCTGGGCGTGTTTCACAAGACAGCCCATGAGGTGTCGTTTAAAGAATCGGCGATTTGGACGGTTGTGTGGATATCCCTTGCGATGTTTTTCAATTTGTTTCTTTATAAATATAGCGAGTGGATGTTCTCGGTAGATTCTAGATTGCTGGCGATCCCAGGGTTTGATCCACATGAATCGGCTAAGCAAGTGGCGCTTGAATTTCTGACCGGATTCGTTGTCGAAAAATCCCTGGCGATCGATAACATATTTATCTTCGCAGTTGTGTTTTCCTATTTCAGTATTCCAAAAATCTATCAGCATCGTGTTCTATTCTGGGGAATCATCGGTGCCTTGATTTTTAGAGCTTTGTTTGTGGCGCTCGGTTCGGTATTGATGCAATATCATGCGGTTGTTATTTTTTTTGGTGTGCTACTTTTATTTACTGGTGTGAAAATGTTTTTCGCTGGGACCGAAGAGCAGGATTTGGAAAAGAATTTTATCATTCGGCAGCTCAAAAAGTTTTTAAGAATTCATCCCAAGATTGACGGTCAGAATTTTTTTGTTAAAAAAGACGGTGTGACATTTGTTACACCGTTGTTTTTAGCGCTTATCTTTATGGAGTTAACAGATATTATCTTTGCCGTGGATTCTGTCCCTGCCATTTTCGCGTTAACTAAAGAGCCCCTGATCGTATTTACGAGTAATATATTTGCGATCCTGGGATTGCGATCGATGTATTTCATGTTAGCCGGGGTGATGGATCGATTTAAGTACATTAAGTATGGTCTGGCTGCCGTGTTAGTTTTCGTCGGAACCAAGATGGTCTATTTAAATGGATTGTTTGGCGGCAAGTTTCCTATCACGTGGTCCCTAACGATTATCGGACTATTAATTGGCGGATCGATCCTGGCATCATTTATAGTGGATAAAGGCAAACAAAGAGCCGTCAAATAGCTCGTAATCCCTGCTAAAGTCCAAAAAACAACGTATATGTAAATAATGTGTAAAATGTGCTTGAAAATTAATTACACATAATTTACATATTAGATATGAAGCAAAGTATAAAGCAAAGATTTGACCCAAAAATAACATTTTTAAGCAGCAAACCAAAACTTCTTCAGTATATCCGGGATGTCGATTTTTCATTAAGAGACGTGATCTCTATAGAAATAGACAGTTCGGATTCTATTCACCAGTACATCTTCAAAGGTCTGGGGTTTGCGTTTATGGTCGAGACCGATTCTGAATTTACGTTCTTTAAAAACAAACTAAAAATTAGCGAGATCATGGCTGATCTTTAATCATAAAACAGGAGGTTTTATATGGAAATGCGTTTAGGACATACAGAGAATTTTTTAAGTGAAATTAAAGTTTTCATTCCTAGTTTAGTTCAGATTAAGAAACTTTATATGAATTCATTTTTAAAGTTGTTATTTATTCCTGTGCTATTTGCGCTCTCTGCCTATGCAATGGATTACACAGATGTGCGATCGTTGCGTGCGGCACTAGATCCTGTCTTTTATAAATTTGCGGGTGTTGAGGGTAGCATGATTGGTCGTTGCCAGAGAGGAACCGATAAAGATCCATTTCAAAGTGGATCTTTAAATAATCAGAACGTAGATATTTGTTTAGTGTATTTAGTGAAAGATGAAGCGTTGATCCCAAGCCTGCGGGCGCGCTATAAAATGCTACGCATCCAAACGCCGATAGCGGTCCGTTTTCAAAAAAGTTTACCTGCAGTGGTTAGTCGATAGGATTAGTGTTTAGTTATAGGCGTTGTTGGGTAAGCGCGGAGACAGTAATGATTAAAATTAAAGTTTTTATTTTGATCAGTGCATCAAATAATTGTTTGTAGTGAAAACTATATGTAGTGAAAAGAGTTCTTCTGAGGAATTGAGTTCTAACTCGACAAATATTGAAACAATGGAATTGGCATTGACTGTCTAAAAAAATCATCCCAGCCTTCATCGTTATTTCGGGTTTTGCATGTATAAAGTGGCTATGAGATTCCGGTCCATGTTAGACGAAGCGCTAGTTAAATATAACTTAGTAATGCCTCAACTTGGAGTTTTGCGCATAGTAAATGAAGCCGGCAGGGTCAGCCAACAGGACATTGGTGACTTCGTTGTTATCGACAAAGCCTCTATGGTTAAGTTTATTGACCAGCTTGAAAAGCTCAAGCTGGTTAGTCGTAAAAGTCATGAGACAGATCGTCGTATTAAACTAATAAGTCTAACTGCTTCGTGCCATTGTCCCTAAATTGTTGTTATGGATTATTATGTATTAGTTAGGAGATCAGCAATGGCTGACAACGTTCCCTCGGGATTTTGCCAGTGCATTTCGTGAGTGGATCCGATTTTATGACGGATTTTCCAGCCGACTAATTCTAAATCGTGTTCCTTTTCTTTAGAAACTGCAAAACTATTGTCGGCCAATACAACGGTAGAGGACATCGTGGGTGTCAGTGCCCGAAAGTCGCGACGAACACCTTCTGATAAAAGGGCTTTAATCATATCGATATCCCATTTGTTAATGGCATTTAATATTCGACGTCGTGTTTTTACCGATACACCTTTAGGAACGATACCGAACGCATTTCGCAAGAATGTAGGGAACAGGTGAATCAGCGCCATTTTATATATCGTGCTCATACGTGTCGCTGGATCTAAGCATATTAATTGTCTGGGTTGCAAGTGGGCTGCCGCTTCGGCAGCAATGCGGCCGCCTATTCCGTGACCCATCAATATATCAAGACCCTTTGGTAGAGTGTCTTTCAAGTCTTGAGCAAATTCTCGAATAAGATAGCTTCTCATGTTGGGGCTGTCGCCGTGACCGCGAAGATCAACTAGGATGACAGAGTAGTTATAGCGTTCCGCCATTATCTCGGCGAGCTCTTGCCAGGTTTCCCCCGACATGCCAATCCCATGAATCAGGGCTGCTTGACGAGAACCTTGTCCTATTTGTTTTGTAGCGATTTTCATAACTCCATCCTGGATTATGTTAGTTTTGCAATTCATCGTCTGTTAGGCAAGTCGGAACTTGGTTTTGCTCTGTGAAGGGCATCTTCCTCGTGCCTTGGAGTCCCACGTGAAGAAAGTATGGTTAATCAGCAAATTACTTTATTATGTTTTTCGCGTTTCTAGAAACTGACGGTATTTATCGGTTAAATTCTAACGGTACTGCCGACGTCACATTTGATGCTAAGGTTGGTATTTGTATAACAGATACCAATGGTGCGCTAGTATCTAGTCGTGTTTTTTCCAATATTGTCAAAGACATTTTTGTAATCCACTCTGCCACTACTGGGGCTTACTATAATACTGAATATGATGAGGATGACAATCTAACTATCTACACTTCGAGTAATTTAATATCTAAAAACAAAATGCTGGAAGATAACTACTATTTTAAATTCCGCGCTAAATAGAAATATTTGCTGGCCATTATTTATCATTGTCTCGAGGATCCCATCCTGTTTTGTCTCTCCAGATAAAAAGTTCTTCTACTTTGGTGCGTGCCCATGGTGTTTTGCGCAGGAATTTTAAGCTGGATTTGATGCTCGGATTGTCCGTAAAACAATGGATTCGAATTTTTTCACCGAGTCGCTCCCATCCGTAGTTGGCGACAAGGGCTTCGACCATCTTTTCCAAGGTGACGCCTTCAGGAGGCTCACGTCGGATTGGTTTCTTATTACTTTCGCTCATCACCAATGATCATTCAAAATTTCCTATAGCGTCAATAAGAAAAAATTAGCGAACTCATTGCAAATAAAGCTAGACACGTCTGTCCCAAGCGTCTGAGAATTTCAGTCAGGCGGATTTTCGAGGGGATTTTGGAAATCAGTCTTTAATAAATGGATTTTATATTATTTTATGGAGGGAATATGTCTCATTTTATCAAAACACTTTGTATGGCTATGGTTCTAGGAGTTGGATTCGCTAGCTTTCAAGCTCACGCGATCTTTGTTCCAATCGAGATGTCAGGTCCGATCGACTTGAACGATGCAACGAATTCACCGTTAACAGAACCGGTTGAGTTCACTCGCATCGTTAAGAACATCGAGAACATTTACATTCCGATCGCGAAACGATTGGGCGGGAAATTATCAGTAAAAGCGCAGTGGGGTAGCAATACACCGAATGCGTTCGCTAAAAAAACATTCGGCAATTGGCTAGTGGTAATTACGGGTGGGTTAGCTCGTCATCCATCTATGTCTAAAGACGGCATCGCTTTAGTCGTATGCCATGAGATCGGCCATCATTTGGCGGGTTTTCCATTTGTACAAACCGGTTTAGCCGCATTGCTTGGTATGGACTGGGTAGCGAACGAAGGTGAAGCCGATTACTACGCAACACAAGTGTGTGCACGTAAAATTTGGGCCAGCGATGTAAAACAAAATGAAACATTCAGGTCAACGGCGTCAGCTCAAGTGAAAGCTGAGTGCGATAAAATCTGGACAAAAGAAGCCGATCAGAACTTGTGCTACCGATCAGTAACAGCGTCTGAGTCTTTGGCTGATGTATTAGCTTCGTTATCTAAAAGCGGCAACCCACAATTGCATACACCAAGCCAGGCCGTGGTTGCGTCAACATACAATGCTCATCCAGAGGCGCAATGCCGCCTAGATACTTATTTCCAAGGCGCCATCTGCCCAATGGGATGGAACGACGCCGTAGTTCCAGGAAAAAAATTACCAGGCGGCAAAAAAGGCATAGCGGCAGAAAAGCAAGCCGCAATGACGTCATGTACACGTGCGAGCGGTCACACGGTTGGTCTAAGACCTTCATGCTGGTACAAAGCCAGAATGTAAGGTGCCAGGTCCTAAAAATACCAAATGTGAAAAGTAAGCGCCTTCAGCGGGCGCTTTTTTTTAATATTAAACCAAATCATTTATTGAAATAAGTGGTTGGCCTGTTCGCCTTTCCATTTTTGATTTGAAGTATTGATGGCGTAGACCAAATTTCACGGCGGCGCTCTTTTCAGGGGTGATCGGTGTATTCAACCATTTTAACGTAAGCAGAGGGCTACTTTGCAGGGTGGTGTCCTCCGCCATCGGAAAAGGGATACTTGAAAGTCCAAGTTTTGAATGAAGAGTGCTGAACTTATAATCCTCTACGCGCTCACAAATTCCCGCGGCGACAGGATTCCGATAAATGTATTTGTAAGCGTTTAGGAAGTAATTTGGGTGCTGCAGAATGCATTTATAGTGTCGGCCAGCGTAGGTTTCATTGATTCGATTACCTTCCCGGGTGAGCCGAAGACTTGATCGATGCATGAACTGATGCATGCAGCTGCTGATATTAGAATCGGGTGTCGAGGCAAGCAGGTGAAAGTGATTGCTCATCAGCACAAAACAATGAATCAGCAAATTTTTATCCTTGATCGTGTATAGCAATTCCTCACACATGATGTCCCAGACTCGTTCCATCGGAAGGTTGAACCATTCCTGGTTAATACAGCGGGCAGATATATTATAAGGAAACTCAGGTTGTAGAATAACTTTGGCTCTAGGCATGCTGAGGTTAAATGCAAAGATGAGCCTGGCACCTATTTGTCGTATATGGCGTCTTGTATACGGGGTGTCGGAATTTATCGGACCTGGCACCTTTTGGGGGGATTGGGTAAGGTTGGGTATGAACAAAAAAGAAAAAAATCCGATCTTTGTGGTGGCTTTTAGCATCGCAAGTAATGATGGTATTGAGGGGCATGCGTCGGTTTGGGCGCAATCGACCAAGGAAGCTAGAGAGTTATTTACGAAAAAAATTCGTGCTCTGGATCCATCCCTTAAAACAATCGATATCAAACGATTTATTGTCGAGGGTATTTATGCCTTAGAAGAATTTGAGAGCTATTCTGAAGATAAGCTGGATAAAGAACATCTTCCTGGTCCTAATGAAGTCGTTCTTTTTGATCTGGGCGACTAAGCGATGAAGATATTTGTCGATGCCGATGCGTGTCCGGTAAAAGATGAAGTTTACCGGGTAGCCGAGAGATATAAGCTGGAAGTTCTTGTTGTTGCTAATCAGTGGATGAATGTTCCTATGAGTTCGCTGATTGAAATGAAAGTTGTCAGTGGTAGTTTTGATGCCGCTGATGATTGGATCGTCGAGCAGTCGCAAGCAAATGATATTGTCATCACCGCCGATATCCTTTTGGCCGATCGTTGTGTTAAAAAATCAGTTCGAGTTATCGGCACCAAAGGTGACGAGTTTACCGAAGACAATATTGGCAGCGCCGTCGCGGGACGAGAATTAATGGAAAATCTTCGCCATATGGGCGAGATGCGCGGTGGCCCGGCACCAATGGACAAGAAAGCCCGCTCTCGATTTCTAAGCACCTTGGATCAGGTCATTCAATCTCGATCAAACGGGCTACTAAATAATTTCTACATCCCCAAAACTTCAACTACGAAAGAATCAAACATTTTTCGAGAACGAGCATCCGCCGTTGCATTGTAGGCGGCACCTTTTGAAATATCAGTGCCTGCATTTTTGTTAGTGAACGCGTGAACCGCGCCGCTGAATTTAACCAATTGGTAATCCACTTTCGCTTCATCCATTTCTTTTTGGAATGCATCGACTTGTGCTGCTGGTACGTAAGGATCGATAGCACCGTGAAGCACTAACACCTTAGCTTTGATGTTTTTTGCCTCTTTAGGGTCCACTGAATCTAAATTTCCATGGAAAGATACTACGCCAGCCAGGTCCGCGCCTGTTCGGGCCAAATCTAATGCCGTCATGCCGCCAAAGCAGTAACCTAAGATTACGATTTTCTTTGGATCTACTTTTTTATTCGCTAGCAATAAATTGTAGCCAGCTTTGATACGTTCACGCAACAGAGCGCGATCTTTTTTATAAATACCCGCAGTTTTTCCAGCTTCGTCGCCAGTTTTTGGACGTACGCCTTTACCGTAAATGTCCACAGCTAATGCGACGGCGCCTTTGTCCGCTAATTTTTCAGCTTCTTGTTTGTTCTCTTCGGATAAGCCCATCCAATCGTGAACGATGATAAAGCCTGGAACCTTTTTCTTTTTCATTGGCGTTTCCGCCATATAGCCCTCAAGTTCCGTTTCTTTTTCTTTGTAAATAACAGATTTGCCTAAAGTGGGGGAGCCCAGCCCTGCGGCCATTACCCGAGTTGAAACTAAAAATAGTGTCGCTGCCAATAGTGTCTTCATATTCAAATTCCTTCTAGTTCAATTTAGTTGTTTGTTTTTTCGCTAACCAATTATTAAATTCTTCTTCTAAGATATCCATTGGCAAAGCCCCTTTGCCTAAGATTTCTTTGTGAAATTCGCGAACATCAAACTTCGCTTGCAGTTTATCTTGTGCGCGTTTTTTCATTTCTTTGAATTTCAATTCACCGATTTTGTAAGCCAAAGCTTGGCCCGGCCATGTGATGTAGCGATCGATTTCGTTTTCTGACTGCAAGCGATCTTTAGGAATATTTTCCATAAAGTAATCAAGTGCTTTCTGTTTGGTCCAACCCATTGAGTGCATGCCAGTATCGACAACTAAGCGAACCGCGCGCCACATTTCGTACGAGTGCTGACCGTACTTAGAATATAGATCTTTATACAAACCTAATTCGTCGCCCAAGCTTTCAGAGTAGAGTCCCCAGCCTTCAACAAACGCTGTATACCCTTCATTTTTTCTAAATTCTGGCAATTCACCTAATTCCTGCGCGATCGATATTTGCAAATGATGCCCCGGTACCGCTTCGTGAACCGTTAAAACTTCCATTTCCCATTTAGGGCGCGATTTTAAATTGTACGTGTTGGCTTCAAAGTAACCCGGACGCCCAGATTTAATGCTGCCACCATAGTAGTAAGCCGTCGGTGAATTAGCAGCCTTGTACGCGGGCATTTCGCGAACGCCATAAGGTAATTCTGGCATTTTTGAAAAGAAACGAGGTAACTCGGGATCGATTTGTTTAGCGATATTTCGGTACTCGCTGATTAAATCTTTCGGGTTAGTGAAAAAGAATTGCGAGTCCGTCTGGATAAATTTGTGAAAATCTGCTTTTGTGCCTTTGAATTTCAATTTCGCACGGGTACCATCCATATCTTTGTTGATGCGAGCCACTTCCGCCAAACCGAGTTCGTGAATTTGTTTTGCCGTTAGGTTGGTGGTCGTGTGATCTTTCACTAAAAATTCGTACCACTGATCACCTTTGGGAAACGTTGATACTGCAATTTCCGTTCGGCATCCAGGAATGTATTTGTCTACGATAAATGTTTTTAGCTTAGTCAAACTGGGTGTTACTTTTTCAGTTATTAATTTTTCAGCCCGTGCCAACACTGATTTTTTTAACTCAGGATCAAACGTCGTCGGCATGTCTTCAAATACTTTGTAGAGCGGATTTGATTTGGCGTCTTTGGTTAACACAGTATCAAATTGTTTAGGTACAGAGTCCATTAAGAATTTAACTGGAGTAATCTTGTTTTTAAGACCTTCCTCCATCAATGCGATAGTTTGATCGATGTATGTTGGGAATGTGTCTAGCCGAGATAAGCGATCTTCGTAATCTTTCGGAGTCAACTTCGATGCGCCCATCATCAGATCAACAATATCCATATGCGCGCCACTCAATTGATCCACAATCAAATACTCAGACGGGAATTGAGTACTTTCCATCTGTGTTTTAATTTTTTTTGTGATTAGTTTTAAAGTCAGCTTGTTTTGCTCATTTAATTTCTTAGGATTAATTTTTGACAATAGTTTTTCATGGCAACTTGGTAATTGTTTTCGTTTTTGAATTGTGGCTAATGAACGATCGCCCCATTTTCCATCTTGTCCCGGATAGCCCACATATGTTGCCCATTCTGGGTATTCTTTCATCCATTGCGCCCAAATGAACTCCAGACTTTGATTGAGTTTTTTGTTATGGTCGGCTTGCCCCTCTATTTTTCGAATTTGGGCTTCGCATTCAGCGATCGCAGGATACTTAGCTTCCTTTGCGTTTAAAGTACCCGACAGGGCAAAGGACAATAGTAACCCGGAAAATGGCGACATAAGTTTATACTGAGACCTCATTTTTTTACCTCGTAATTCATTTTTTCTAGGAGCTGTGTCTAAATAAGAATAGGTACATGAAAACTATTATTTTAATCTGTATATTTGTCCACATTTTAATGCCGAGTCGACAAGCATTGGCGAACGCCTGTTCAACTCCAGGCGACAATTCGTATGCAACCAGTTTGAAAACCAAGCTGGAATCTGGGCCGTCACCTATGACGTGCACGCTGAAATCTGACGTTTATGAATGCCGTGGCGTTGTGGCGGGATCGTCTTATTTTAAATCGGATACGAATGGCAACTACGCCCAGATGCTAGAGCAATCAAAGTCTCAGTCCATCTTGATCGTTCCTGAAAGTAGAGGAAAAGTGTTAACCTATAAAAAGGACTTCGCGACAGCGGCCCAATGGTCAAAATGGATTCAAGGGGTTGAGAGTCGGTTGGGGCTGGATACTAAATTGCCGATGACTCTTTCGGGCCACAGCGGAGCGGACGCCATTCTAAGTTCCATTGGTAGTTTTTGTACCGCCCATACTTGGGATTGCTCACGAGTAAAGTCGCTGGGGTTGTTTGATGCCAACTATGGAGAAATTAGAAACGGGGGGCTAGTGGGCCGCGATGGTTTAAAATCTTTAGTTTCATTCACCGAGCGAAATCAAGGAACGATTTTTATTCGCGATACCGAAGATGTGGGTTTGGCTAAGGTCAACAAGGCGTTAGTGGCCGGTGTTAACTCCAGTCGATTGAATGTGAAAACAATTAAAACGAAACATATGGCCATCATGAAAGATGGCGATTTTTCAACCTTTTTAGATCTGTAACTAAAAAGAATAATACCCAACTAGGCATGTACACGCTTCGGGATAATTGTTGCTGTAGGCATGCTTAGTGTTAGCTGGAATTTCAATACGATCACCAGGGCGTAACAAGAGTTGATTTCCAGAAATATTACACAACAATTGGCCGTCCGTAATGATGCGAATTTCTAGCAAATGATGATAGTGGTCTTTGATCACGGTGCCTGAATCAAATTTTTCAACTTTGAAATCTTGATCATCACGGATATGATAATATTTTTTAATTTTATCTATGGACAATTCTTGTGTCCCTTGCCAGCGCGAAATAATCATTGTTCGGTCCTTAATTTTGCGTAGTCGACTGCGTGATAAGTAAAAATAATATCGGCGCCCGCGCGTTTGATTGAAGTTAAAATTTCTACCATAGCTTTGTTTTCATCTATCCAGCCATTTTTTCCAGCCGCTTTTACCATCGCGTACTCGCCGCTAACGTTGTAGGCAGCGACGGGATGTTTAAAATAACGTTTAGCTTCGGAAATAATATCTAAGTAACTTAATGCGGGTTTCACCATCACGATGTCGGCGCCTTCCTTGATATCTAAATCTATTTCTTTAATAGCTTCCCGTGAATTTCTGTAATCCATTTGGTAAGTTTTCTTGTCACCGGCACGAGGTGCAGAATCTAGAGCATCACGAAATGGACCGTAAAACGCAGATGCATATTTAGCCGAATAAGCCACGATGCCTGTAGTAGTCAAACCATCAGTTTCGAGAGCTTTTCGAATCATGCCTACGCGTCCATCCATCATATCGCTTGGGCAGACAAAATCAGCACCGGCTTGAGCTTGAAGAACAGCCATGCGAGATAAAATTTCCACAGTTTTATCATTTACGATTTCACCGTTTTCAACGATACCATCGTGTCCATCAGAATTGAACGGATCCAGGGCAAGATCAGCGAAAATATTTACATCCGGGTAGCGATCCTTTATTTTTTTAATTGCTTGATATAAAAATCCATTGGCGTTGAGAGCTTCCGATGATTTTGCATTTTTAAGTTTATTTTCTACATTTGGAAATAAGGCGTAGTTATTAATTCCTAGTTTCTTCCACGCCGCCATTTTCTGTAAAAGTGTGTCGATACTCATGCGATACTGACCGGGCATTGAGGCTATTTCTTGAAAGTGATTTCGGCCCTCTTGTATAAACACAGGGTAGACCAATTGACTCGCTTCAGGTAACGCCGTTTCGGCCACTAGATCACGAATGAATTGATTTTTACGAATACGTCGAGGTCTCTTTTTCATCAGATACATAAAAACTCCCCGTGTTTAACCTTACTCAATAGAAATCTATTGTCAATCTGCGGCTTTAGCCGAATTTTTCTTGATCCAGCGGTCGCGATCCCATTCAATAGAAAGGACCATTTAGGGAGGAAATTATGGCTAGTTCGAAGGCATTTGTTCTGATGACTGTGGGTTTATCGCTTTTAACATTCGGGTCGATGAGCCATGCTCAGGAGATTGTCAAAATCGAGCGACCATTCGATTTTAAATGCACCACAGAAATTCCAACAACCTCGTTCTTGTTTGCCGAAGATAGAGATCACTTTAATGTTCGAGTAATGCACCACAACGGTACTCGGTATGCACCATTTGTTCAGCGTCTGATTGTTCCTAATGATATGGCGAGTTTGCTAGAAAAAGCAGAAGTCGCTAAAAATACGGGCGATGATATAATGTTTCGTTGGGATAAAAAGAACTGTAAACGATTGAACAACGAAATTTTCAGCTGTGTGGGTGGCGGCGAAAGTCTGACATCCGCTAAAAAAGAAATCAAACCATGGAATATCAGCCGAAGTGAGACCGTGACTAAAACAGCTAACGGAGAATTTAAAAAACAAACTGTGAATTTAAGTTATGAAATTCAAGGCCAAAGCCACGACTACATGATGGACTATGCACCACACGAATGTCGGTTTGAAGAGGAGCTTTAGCCAAAGCTCCTCTCAATGTGGCGAAGAGCTTTAGCCAAAGCTCCTCTCAATGAGACGGAGTTTACGGTTGGTCTTCGTCGAAACCTAAGCGCTTACCAAATTTCTTGATGTGATCCCACATATTGCCAAAACGGCCGCTGTTGTGAGGCGCTTGGGAATCCAGCACGCCCGAGTTCGGAATAGAGTGCGGTGGCAATTGCGAGAATGCCAGCTCTTCAGCTCTTGATGCCGCAATTTCTTGTGGGGTTGGATTTACTGGCATCGGACGTGTCGGTAACACGTTGATGCCTAAAAACTTAGCCAGTTCGGCGTCGCTCGTATTTTGGAACCAAGCCATTAAGTCTTGGAAGTAACCTTTGTACCAATCACGATTGCGATTTATGTTCAAACCCATTTGTACTGGATCATATTTACCTAAACTCGGAGTGAATTTATCACTATCCGTGATGTAGAGACGCAATTTGCCATCTGCGTTTTCGGCTATAAAGTGTTTACCCCATTCACGAGCCGTATAGACTTGTGAGTAGCTGGGAACGTTATCGATCACGATCCAGCTGTTATCGGGAAGTCGAACCATATGGCCGATATGGAATTGCCATGTGATATTTCCGGCATCCATTGGTCCAACGGCCCAGATTTTTTTGATTGAATCGCGGTCAACGCCAAGTCTCATCAACATTAAGTCAACATAGCACCCACGACCAAAACAATAGCCGATTTCCGTGCCCTTTTGTTGATATTTACCTGAAGAGTATTGCGCTACCACAGGGTGTTCTTCGATCGATGTGAGTACTTTTAAACCTAAGTCTTTATCGGGCAAGAAATCAAAACGTTTATCTGAATCATCATCGGGACGGAAAGCTTCTAATAATTTAAGAGTTTGATCATTTAGTTCGGCTACGATTTGTTGTGGTGTCCATCGTGTTTTTCCGTACTTAGCTGTTAGAGCATCGATAGCTGCATTCGGAACCAAGTTCCGTGAACCTTGGTATTTTATGCCCGAAGCCACTTGGTTGATTTCTTGGCCGCGGTATTTTAATAAATCGACATTTATTATCGATGCGAAATAATTTTTTGTATTTTGAAGTTGAATGGGATCTTGCGCGGCTTCGGCCGTAAATTTCGCTCGTGTCGAGCCTCTGTAAATGTCAATACAACCGTTAGTTTCGGCAAAAGATTCCGAACATAAAGTTGCAGTTATAGCAATAGCCACCAAAAACAAGTTAGTTTTATTCATAACGTACCTAATAATTTTTTTACATGGTTGGAACTTGCAAACCTAAGGACGCCTTATGGACGATATAAATGCGACCAGAAGTTTTTCTAATGTCTAAAAGGAAGTCAATGTGACAAATTATCGAGTCCACCATGATTCTTTATGATTTCGAGTGAAACAGAATTAAACCGATACTTTAACTAACTTTTCATTGATTTTCTTCTAAAAACTATGATTGCCGAATTTTG
>NCGL01000105.1 GCA_002256935.1 Bdellovibrio sp. 28-41-41 | reverse complement strand
TCAAGGCAAAATATTTCTTGAACTCACCAGAATTCATCGCTACATTTCATAGCTTCTGTTGGCCTTGTGGTGGAATTGGTAGACGCGCTGGACTCAAAATCCAGTATTCGCAAGAATGTGGGAGTTCGATTCTCCCCGGGGCCACCATTTGTCAAGCGTCTCGAACGGGCGCCCGCTTGAAAATGTAAAAAATTTTTAGCCCCAATGAGATTCGACTTAATAGCCTCTGAGATTAAAACCTCAGGGGCTTTTTTGTTTTTAGGGCCTTGGCTAGAAAAAGACACAAAAAAAGAGGCGCTAGAGGAATGATCCCCTAACGCCGATTCGTAGTGAGCTTCGCCCACATGGAAATGAATTTCAAAACCATCTTTCATGATTTCAATTTTATGCACGATCAATTTTATAATCTTAGACCTCATTTCAAGGTCAAATTCTCCTTTGCTGATGAGTTCACTTAATCCTTTCCGGAATAATTTTAAATCCTCAAGTTCAATTAATTTTTTACTTTCTTCAGAAGTTGATTCATTAACCTTTAGCTCAATTTGAATTTGCTTCTGAGTTTTTTGCAAATCTCTAAGCTGGTCAATCAATGGCTGCGGATCAATAACTTCTGGAAGTTTGGCGATCCGTTCTGCCAATAAAGATATTTGTCGATCTAAGGCTTTCGATTTTTGCACCAATTCTTTGGCTCGCAAACCCTTTTCATCAACACCTTGAAGTGATTTCGCCCTTGTTAAAAGTCCATTCACAAATTCATCGCTCATGACAAACTTTTTCACTTCATCCCAGACAGCAGGTTCAATCTTTGCGGCAGGGATTCGTCTTGGTTTGTGTGATAATAGTTTTTGATTTAACGAAGCTTCATTTTTCCTTGTCGCTAAATGCTCATAATATCCAACTCGCTTGCCAGTGCCACCAGTAGCAGAGGCGCCAGCCATACTTTCACCGCATTCTTTACAAATTAACAATCCTGTCACCGTAAAAGGATATTTATTCGGATGATTTTTTCGTCTTGAGCAATTGTGATCAAGAATTTTCTGAACTCTATCAAATGTCGCTTTATCAATGATTGGTTCCCACTGAGCTTTGGTTTCTTCCCATCCATTTTTAGTTTGATAGCGCTTAATACCGATATAGGATTTATTTCGCAAAACTCTGTAAACTGCATCATAGCGAATATGTTTTCCTCGAACTGAACCACCACCACGCACAAGTTTGGGTGTCATGATTCCCATTTCATTTAAAGCCTTCGATGTTGAAGCCAAAGTCCCTTCTTTGATAAAGGTTTTGAAAAATAATTTCACAAGCTCAACTTCTTCAGGAACTGGCTTTAAAACACCGGGCCGATCTGGATCAGTTGTGTAACCTAGCGGAAGGCTTCCTCCATTATAAAGACCTCGTTTTGCACGAGCTAAAAATGAGTGTGAAATCCTTTCGGCCGTTTGTCTTCGCTCAAATTCAGCGATTGAAGCCATCAAATTTAAAACCATAGATCCAGCAGCACCCGAGGTGTCAAAATTTTCCCGAATCGACATAAACTTACAATCATTGTCTTCTAAAAACTCCTGTAAGATCGCAAAGTCCTTTGTCGAACGTGAAAACCTTGAAAGTTCTGTCACCAGCACTAAATCAATTTCTCTACGCTCAATGGCTTTAAGCATTTGCTGAAAACTTGGCCTGTTCATGTCTTTAGCTGAAATCCCAGGATCTGAATACACGACAACGATTTCACCAAAGGGTTCCACCATATTTTTAAGTTTCACATATTCGCGAAGTCGCTGTTCTTGATTTTTAATGGAACCTTCAGGATTTTCAGCCTGCTCTTCGGTGCTGACACGCACATAAGATGCAATTCTAAAGTTATTCGACTTACTGTTTTTAGTTTGAAGAGATTTATGTTTTGTATTTCGTTTAATACTCATCGCTTGCTCCTTTTATTCTGTAAAAGGGGCTGTGCGTTTTGAATCGGTACAAGCTCTTGGGAACGTGGGAACTGGCTATTTCTTTGTAGCAAGATTTCCCAAAGTTCGGCAAGTCTTTGTTCAAGTTCCAGATCAGATATTTTATTTAGTTTTCGTATAATTTTATTGCAAGCCCATTTTTGGCTCTTACCCATCCACACCTCTGCTTTGAAATTGATTGATATTTCGAGTCATAGTGCCTTTGAGTTGAATTACACATATTGGTCCTTTCAGTTGTTTTTTTGCTTCAGTTTTTATTTTTGTTTTAATTCTTATCTTCTTACTTATTCTATCTATTCTATTATTTATTTTATTTCTTACTTTCTTCTCTCTCCGTAGTGGTCCGTGTCGCTGACCCCTTTCAATCGGAGAGTGGGAGGGGTCAGCGACCGAAGAGGACCACGGAGGAGAGAGTTCCCCGTGGTAAGTTTTTGAATTTTTTATTAATTTTTCGTTGTAGAACACAGGGTTCACCCTCTGTCGGGTCAAACCTAGAGTTTGACCTGATGTTTGGGGGATTTTTACACCTTGCAAATTTAATCTATTCACGGAAATTCCTTAATAGTGATTTGATCACAATATCGCCAAGCACCGCGCCAATGATCCAAAGCCACATGCCGCTTCCTGCTTTATGCCAAATTTCCACCAAGACGTCTGTCACAAGCATTTTTTGTTTTTGATTAATAACATCTGCTAGAAGCACAGTCTCTTTGTAAAATCTGGTGAGCATCACGATTAAAAGAATCACTTTCAAATCCACGAATAGGAAAAACATTTCAAATTTTAGTAACATTGATTCATTTTTATTGAGCATATTTGACCTCGCTTTCTGCACCCGCGCTTAGGGTGCTTTGATTGATAATTTGTAAACCATTGCCTAGGAGAACTTCACCCAGTGACATGAATTTAAATTTTGATGTCATCCCGAAGCCGCCTAAAAGACTTTGAATTTTATTTCTGATGGCATCGCTCGAAGTAATGTAAACCACGGACTCAAAATCTTTGGCTAAACGGTATTTTAAGATTAACTCCCGATAACGTTTCTCTGACTTTGCCGTGAGTTCCAATTCCAGCGCTACCACCAACTTGCCACTCATATCAATTAAAATGGCATCGGGCTTCACACTTAAATGACTCTTAAATCTACAAAAATGTTCACCCAGCACAAAACCCATGTCAGGTTTTTGAGTTTTCAAAGACAAAAGCACATCCACTAAAAGTAAATCATGTTCAATTGAAAATGGTTGAAGCCTAACGGGTTCAGGATGAAACTCAACATTTGAAAATCTTTTTTGAAGTTCTCGAATTCCAAGCCTGCTGATTTGATAAACCACCGAGATTACTTTTTTATCCATCCCAGTGATAAATCTTGGCAGTTTTGTTTTCGTTATAAACCCGCATTGCTCCAATTTTGACAATCGATTAATGATCGTTGGTTTCGCGTTGCCTACAAAAAATACTTTCGCCAGTTGTGGAAAACTCATCAAAGTAAAATCATAAAGCCCTTTCAAAATAAAAAGATCCCGCTCCGTGAGAATCACGGATGGTTGTTTGTTTAGATTTTGCATTTCGTTTACCCCTGTATCCTAAATGGTGATCTTAAAAACTGGATCTCTTCTACAATGGCGTCACCGTTATTGATGAAACTGATAACACCTCGGCCTTGCGAGTAGTTTTTAAGATTGTTCGGATGGATCTTGTAAGCTTCACTTTGACGGATGTTAAGACTCCCTGATTTATCATAGTCTCCGAATAAATCTTTTTCTGCGCGCTCTGTGGCCTCAATAATATCTAACGTGCCAAGATGTTTTGCAAAAAAGTCCGCTGTCACGGGGTCATTTACACCAAGAATACACTTGATATTGGTATTTGTATGAATGGCTTGAGCAAAAGAATCACTCACGGCTGACAAGTCTCCCATACTTTGATGGGAAATATGTACCGCAATTTTTGCACTCCTTGCTTTATTAAGTAGCCCCAAAAAGCCAGGATACACAAAGCTTCCAAACTCATCTAAAAACAAACTTGAAAACTCTTTGTCACAAAGCACCTCACGACGCGCAATGCTCCATGCGATTTCTTGTAAAAATATTTTCCCTAAGATACTTGCAGACTGTTGATATAAAAGAGTAGGTAGCAGTATGACTGCTACCTTTGGTGTATTTAGTTTAGTAATGCTAGGGCATAAAATTTCACTGAGTGAGAAATTATCTTTTCCCTCAACTGGTCCGTTCAGGATTTCCGAAAGCTCACCGCACGCAAGTGGTGCCATCTGCGCCAAAAACCCAGAAAACTTTTCTTGACGATCGGAAAACTTTTGATTTAAAAACTGAGACATCTCACCTTCAAAGTTTTTTGTTAAATTCTCCGACACGCCTAAGAATAGCTCTGATAGTTTGTTATCATCCGTTAAAGCTTCAAAAAGAGTTTTAAATTTAACCTCCTGATTACAAAAATCTTTTTGAGCGTGGATGAGTTTTACCACAAAGTGGCAGGCTTTTTCTGAAACCACCTTAAAATAGGAATTATCAAATTCAAGACTTGAAAAAATCCTATCCACAATCTGCTGACTTGATCCGTGCTTTAGAGGATTCGTCGACATTGATTCCCTGAGATTGGCTATATCAAAATAACATATTTCTTCATTTAATCCTTCTTCGCGGTTTACAGCTTCAAGTAAAGTGTAAATGGATTTATCGCCCTTACCATCAATTAAAATAGTTCGATTGCCTTGAAACAGATCCTGCATCATCCATGGGATAATAACACTTTCAGTTTTTCCACGGCCTGTTGAACCGATAACTTGAACATGACCGCATCTTAAATGATTTGGAACTGCGATCTTAATTCCGTCATTTGTTTTACCGATTAATATTTCGCTCATTCGGCCCCTTTCGTTGGTAGTAATTTTTCACTGGCTGATTAGCCTCAACGGATCTCATTTTTCTTAAGTTCTCAAAGTAGGCTTTTTCCTTCTTTTTAAACCTGTGCCACAAATAAAGTCCTACAAGCGCCAGTAGGCCGATAGCTCCCAGAACCAAATAGATTGTACTCTGATAAAACCATAATCTGATTTTATCTTCGTTTTTCCAGATCACAGCACCCACTGCCACCAGACCGATCATTCCAAGCTGTGCATTTTGTTGGTAGTCGCTGTAACTTTGTTTATCTTTACTTTCTTTCATTAATTTTTGTCCTTTGTTTCAGTAATTAAGTTCGATTTATAAATTGCGATAATTTTTCGTTCTGTATTTTTAAATAAGTATTTTGTTTTCATAATCTGCACCTCCCTTGTTAAAAGTTATTGTTGTTATAATTATTTTTGATACCTCCTAGTTTTTGTTTGCATTTATGAACGATGAGTTGATAGTCATTGCTATAAACCTTCATTTTATTTCGTCCTCCTTTACATATAGGAAGAGCCATAGGGGTATGTGATTTGCCTGGCGACGATTTAAGTAATTGAATTTCTATAATTTTTGTCTTTTTTATAGGGACCCAAAATTTGATCTGAAATTTTGGGTCAATGTTGTAAGATTCAATCTATGGCGGGGTTTGAGGGAAATCACGACAATGATTTAATGAGACTTGAGTCTCAGGATTCAGAAAATGTGAATAGCAATTCTGAAGACCAACTTTTGCCTCAGCACGAATTAATGAGCCCATCACAAAGAGGACTTCTCGTATCAAAAGTTCCAAAGTGCCTAAATGATCCAGAGCTTGAAAAGGCTGTTGATGACTATAATGCGCTTTCAATAGAAGAAAAGCGTATATTTGATTTAAAAGTCGATAAAATCATTCGTAATTATTATAAAAAGAAGGGCGAAGTTGGACAGCCGGTAAATTTATATTTTGCTCTGCAATCAAAAAATCCAAACCACTATGATTTTCAAGGATACCTTGCGCAAATTACTAAGAAACTTGAAGAAGAGGGTCTATGGCTTGAAGAGTCCCGTGAAATGCTCGAGTCAGAGATGTTTTTACCGAGTGAAGAAAAAGATATCGAACTTGATCGAAATTTAAATCCAAAAAGTCTTACTCAAATTTATACAAAGAAAAATGGTGGTGCTCCATTAAAGCAATTATCTGAAATAAAAGATCAGGGCCTTGAGTGGAAAGAGTCAGAAGAGTTTGAAGTTTTAGATTGGCCAAAGGTGACAGCACCTGTAAGCCATAATTTATTTCGCAGAAACCCTTGGTCCATTGAGGAAAAGATAGCCCGACTTATGATTGAGGGTCATTTTTTTAGCGAGCACCCTGAAATTGAAAAATTATTTCCTTGTGCTTATTTTTTCTCAAAATCTATTTTTGACAGGAAATTATTTATAATAGCGAAATACAAAGCCTTTGAAAATACGCCCTATCAAAAGAGTTTTAGAACTTATTCATTTCATCGTTATAAAAAAGACCAAATTCTTTTAAAATCTATTATAGTTGAAATTTTAAAAACTTGGTTTATGAAAAATGATTCAGTGATTGAATCTGTGAATGACCATGCGGCAATTAAAAACCTGACTAATTTTGAAACCACTCGGGTGATAAAATCAATTTGGAAACGTTTTTCAGAAGCTTATGAAAGCCTAACTGAAAAACAATTAGAAGCGCTTGAGGCTGTGTATCTTGATGTGCCTCCAATGACTTATTCCGATGCGGCGGACATGCTGAAGATTTCACGGGACTCGTTTCAAGACCGAATCAAAGGAGCTGTTAAAAAATTTAAACAAGCCATGCCCGAGTTGCAGTTTATTAAAGCCTGCGATGAGGTGAAAACACCAAATACAAAAGAGATCATGTACAATGGGCTTTTTAGAAAAAGCCATTCAGAAAAAGTTCACGCTCTTTTTAGAGTTGATCCTAGAACAAATAATAAATTGGAACTACCAATCCGCAAGGGGCCACCAAAGTTAAAATCGCAGGTGAATCCAACGCTGATTCGAGCCTGGGCTATTGTTGCAACGCCAATTCCTGATTTTATAGAGACCGATTACTTTTTGGGACTTTATCCTGAAGGGTATATTAATAGAAAGAAACGACAGAAGTAATCGACAATGAACAACAAAGCAGACTTTTCTTTTCAAGAAATTTTGTATCCGTTCAGCAGAGCTGAATCTTTCGATTCAGCTCTTGGCGATTTAATAAGGGTTTTATGATCACCAAAAACCTGGAACTGTGCCTGCAGGAGATGATTTCAAATCGGTCGTGCAATATCTTATGTCCCCACAAGACGGCATATTCTTGTTCAATTCTTTCAAAAAATCTAAAGCTTGGTTTAAATTCTTTTTGGAAAACTCCACTCGTCGCATATCGCTGAAAGTTTCTTCAACTTGCTCCATGCACCAACAAGAATCCTGACCATGTTTAGAAAATTGTGTGGCAAAAAGCTGCTTCTGCCCAGTTCTCACAAGGTATCGATCTAATCCAGCTGCTAGCCACCACTTTTGTGTTGGGTCCCCTAAATCTACACCTCTTTTTGACCAAAGGAATGTTTGATAAGCATGATCTGCTGTATCCCCATGTTGGTAAATTGTAGCAGCAGCCCCGTAGTCAGCCGCAGAAGTTATACAACCTCTCGCAAAAATCTCTGCAACTTCAATTCTGCGTTGAATGTCTCTCGGCGTCAGACTCATGCTTTTGACGATTAGGATTGGTAAAACAAGATTGTAAGTCTGTGGCATTAGCTGCCGTAGCACAACCAGAAGTGAACACAAAAACTGATAAAACCAAAATTCGATAAATAAAAAGAGTGATAATTTGCATGTAGGTAGGATTTATCAAAGAATTTAAACTGTTTCCACTGTAATGATTTTGACACTCATGAAAATTTTGCAGTTTCAAAGGCAAATGAATAAATGGCAGTCATTGTCCAGCGACGCTGAGCCTTCCATAACGAGGGTTTAACGAACGAGCACAAGGTCCACCTACCTGATCATACTTACCACAACAAAACAGCCGCAGTCGTGTTTCCGGACCGCAGCATCACCATTGCCATCAATAAAGCGATCCTAAATGACCATGGCTGTTGCAGATACAGCCTCTGTCGATGTCTGTACCCAATGCCCAAACCTATCACTATCAACGCCACGAACCCGAAAAAACAACACTCTACAAACTGATTCAGGCCAACTGGCTGACGTTCCAAAGCCAGGTTGAACAGGACTTGGGATATCCGCTACCAGATTTCGTGATCAAAGAGTTCGAAGAGTATTTACGCTGCGGGATACTGGCGCACGGATTTCTGCGGGCCCAGTGTACCAGCTGCCACCGCGAGATGCTGGTGGCCTTTAGTTGCAAAAAACGCGGATTCTGTCCAAGCTGCGGTGCCCGGCGGATGTCGGAGACAGCAGCTCATTTAGTCGACCATGTTCTTCCCTACAAGAACATCCGACAATGGGTGCTGACGTTCCCGGTGCCGATCAGACTGTGTTTGGCAGTCAGGCCAAAAGTCATGTCTAGAGCCTTAGACATCGCACACTTGGTGATTGGCCAGTACTACCGCAAAAAAGCAGGACTTACTGCTAACAACTCCAAATCAGGTGCAGTCACACTGATCCAGCGCTTTGGCGGCAGCCTGAACCTGAACATCCACTTCCACCAACTATTCGTTGATGGTTGCTATGAACTTAACGAACAAAAACTACCCATCGACTTCTGGGTGGCAAGTCCACCTACAGTTAAAGAGATCGAAGAAGTTCTAACAAAAATCATCAGTAAACTTACCAAATTTATGGAGCGACAAAAAATCATCATCCGCGATGATGACAATGGTGGATTCCAAATCCCAATTCCCGACGAAGATACTTTGTCCAAACTCCAAGCCACATCTGTTACCTACAGATTTGCCACTGGAAAAAGCAAAGGCAAAAAAGCAATGGTGCTGAAGTCAGTTACCGACAACGACCATAATGCAACCAAAGGCCTTGTTGCAAAGAACTCTGGATTTTCACTGCATGCAGGACTTGCCACCAAAGCTCACGAACGGGATCGGCTTGAAAAAGTGTGCCGTTACATCGCAAGACCTGCCGTCGCTGAAGAACGGCTTTCAACAAACGATCAAGGTGATGTGATCTACAGGTTCAAAAAGCCATGGGACGACGGCACAACTGCTATGAAGCTAACGCCGATGGAGTTGATGGAGCGACTTGTGGCGCTGGTTCCAAGGCCAAGAGTTCATTTGACACGCTTTCACGGCGTATTGGCACCTCATTATAAACACAGAAAACAAATCATTCCAAAGCCACCAGAACTGAAGATAGTTCAGGATCAGGAAATCATCGAACCGAAGCAACTGGAACTGAAAAAGAAAAACATTCCCTGGGCAAGGCTGCTTGCAAGGGTCTTCAACATTGACGTCGAAACCTGCTCCAAATGCGGTGGCAGAATGAAAATCATTGCCGCCATTGAAGACCCCAAAGTAATTCGAAAAATCCTAGAGCATATGGGCCTTGATGCAAAACCACCGCCGTTACAACCTGCCAGAGGGCCACCTTCACTTGAAAGTCATTTCACAGATGACTTTCTCCAGCAGCATTTCGAAGACTTTCAATAATTCAACGACTGAAAAAATCAGTCGCAACAAATCCGCTCGCTCTAAATCTGAAAAATCCTATTTGATAAGTCCATTCCGCAGCGAAAACTTCAAATTTCTGCGAAATTCGTTGCCAAAGACCCATCCCAATTACACAATTTTACCAAGATCAAGGAAAACCTAGCTGTTGGGACTGATCAATTCGTGCTTTAAAATTCCTATCCTC
>NCGL01000019.1 GCA_002256935.1 Bdellovibrio sp. 28-41-41 | reverse complement strand
ACGCGGCTGCGGATTTCTGAATTGATTAAACGCCATGTTTTTGAGTCTTTAGTTAAACCTTTTTCAAAAGGAACTGATAGGTCTAATTGGATGCCTTTTAATACGCCGTCAAACTCAGCATCATATAGGACGCTTTCATTCGAGATTCCATAGCCAAGCAAATTTAGCTTAGCTTTAATCGCCGCAATCGAAGGGTGAGACTGGCCTAATTGAACCGCCGTTGCGGGCTTTTCAATATTAGCCCAAAGATTTCTATCTTCAATATCACTTAGTCGCGCTAAAATTTTTCTTAAAGTTGAATAGAATTTGTTTTTCGGACTGACTTGATTGTACAGGTTGGCAAACGTCGAAGCTGAAACCGTCGCTAATAAATTCCATTGAGTAAACTCCTTAGGAGTGTACTTAACATCGTCGTTGATCTGGCGCGGATCAATTCGGCCAGTTACTGTATGAATTACCGATTTTACAAGATTTTCGGCAACAAATAATTCTGTGTTTAAATCTGTTGCTGAATTTTGCTGAACTAACTCGATGACGTTTTGTATTTTGTAATCACCGCCACTAAGACCGTGAGTTTTGATCGCTTGTTTGATGGCTTCAAGATCATTGATAGAAATCGTCCAGTGTCCATCCCGAGAAAAAATGGGTTCAAAGTTTCTGGCCTTGTAGGCTGCTTTCAAAAACGTTGGTGCTGCCGAAGAAGAGAAATAGTTATTTAAATCAGCAGCAGTTTGTGCCAGCGATGAAAAACTGAATGCAGTGACAGCGACGAAAATACGTACGAACATTGATCCCCCACGAATCTGAAAAATAAACTTTATTTCTATTCTGCTTTTAAAACGTTAAGTTTGTTGTCAGTAGTGATTTTGACAACTGATTTCAGGCTTTGGCTTTTTGTAAGCGTAGCTAGTACCGCCTCAAAGTTTGGAGTTTTATTATTTAAGTACAAAACTTGTGATGCATTTTTTAAAACGATGATTTTGCCGTCATCATCCTCTTTGATTTTTACAACTGTGTCAGTTACCAGCGGTGACGTGTTGTTTGCGAAAGCATCTGAAATGCCGAAGAAGAAAATAACCAACATCGAAATGGCGAATAAAAAATATTTCATAGTGACCCCAAAGTGGGGTCACGTATAGCGCGAAGTAAATTGTAATTGTATTACGTAATGACAGGTTGGAAAAAATTACTTAAGGATAATCAACTTATGAATCACGCATTTGCGAATATCTCCAAGCAATTTGGTCATCTCGGGACTTTCAAATTCTTCCTTAAGCACTCTCGGTTTTAGGACCGTTATGATGTCATGAATCTGAATAGCTTTGGATTTTTGAGTTACTTTGCGGTCTAACTCGATCCATGGCGATTTAAAGCCACAGCTAAGCTTGTTCGTGCCTTGGCTAGAGGTGTTTTTGAACGAAACGATGTATTCGGATACCCTAGGGTAGTTCAAGCCTAGATCGGTAAATCGCTTGTCAACTCGGTCGGCAATTTGGGATAGAGCCTGGTTTTCCCAGAGTAAGAACCCAACCCCTTGATTGGATTCATAGAACGAATTCATTTCTTTAAATTCATAGCTGAAATCTAGGTCCCTCGAGATACGAGACATCAGGGAAAAGGGTGTGAATTTTACATCCGTAACCGTTTTTACATTACTAGCGGTCCATTCGAGTAAACGAAATTGAAGTGAATCTAAAGACGAACGCAATTGATCCCCTGTCCATTCTGTTGCCGCAACTCCCGATAAATGCAGTTTTGTTTTAACTTGCACATAAGGTTTCTTCACGTCGGCGTATTCAACTTGAATAACAGCGCGATTCTTTTTGTAGTCGGTGGGAGGAATATCTTTTTCACCTGGGTTCTCAGGATCTAACAGCACAGCTACGCGGCCAGAAATATCAGGCAACGGTTCCTTAATATACACCATGCTATTCGTGGCGTCGAGCCACCTAGGCTTTCCTTGAACCTCTACGTAAGTGATCGCATGATTTTGAACCTTAGTACTTGGCAATTTTGGATTTTCAAACTGCATTGTGTCGCCGCGATAAACCCAAGCAACATTGCTCTTGTAACCCAGCTTTCTTAATATCGCAGCCAATGAGGCCGAATAGTCTTTACAGTCGCCGTAACCACTGCGAGCAATTTCTGCGAGTGGGCGAGGTATCATCGCACCCTTTACGCTGCGCCAGTCGCCTAGGTAACGTATGTGAGTTTGCAAGCGTTCAATGATGAGTTCCATGCGATCTTCATCGCTTTTAAGTTTTTTGGCATCTTGGTAGATTTTCTCGTGCAAATCGGGAAGCGGTTCATTTAAAACCAGTTCATGATTAGCGATTATCGACTTCATCATCTCTTTGGACCAAACTTTTTCTGTTGAAATTTCTACGTGTGGAACAAGCCTACGAGTTAGATAAGAATCTTTTTCCTCTACAGGATTAATATAGATAGGTTTCTTCTGACTGACATTAATAAAGAACTTTCCTTTTTCACTTTTAGCTTCTACGGCCAGGGAGTCTAAATTATCGCTTACGTTATAAAATATCGGCATTTCACTTTCAATGTATAGATTTTGTTTAATTGAATTTTCACGCCAGCCGAAATATTCAATTGTACCAAAATAGTTGTTTACGGAAAGCGTATGGGTTTCCATATTCATTTTGAAATATAGTATCGATCCAACCTGCACGTTAGGAAACGCAATCGAGACTTGATTGTCATTGTCAAAGCCATCTTTGCTAGAAGCTAAAGGTTTATCTTCTATGGAATTACTTTCGACTTTAGAAATGCTGTCGCCATTTTTAGTGTAGGCTTCAATACTAGTAATTTTTGAAAGGTAAGGAGCATAGGTGAATTTATAAAATCCGAATTCGCGTCGACCGGTCTCGTTTAAAATTTCAACTTCAAATTCAGCCACACTTTTATAGTGACCGGTCTTTTTAACTTGGTAGTACTGATTGACCTGTATGAATTTATGACTCGCTTCTTCTGGACGCTGAAGTCGGGCGTTGGCTGAATGCGACAGAATAAACATCAACAACAATGATAGAGCAACTATGGGTTTCATTGCGTAGCTCCTTTTTTCATCTCAGCAACCAAACCTTTTAAGCCTTGAGATGGCTTTTCGTGTTTTTCGAGTTGCTTAACAGTATTCATAAATTTTTCAAAATCTTTCCCGCACAGAGTATACAAGTTTTCAAAGTCGCTCATATCTTGAAGGTATGTTTTGTAGACGATAAGACGGGCATTGTTTAGATCAATAGTATCGAATTTTAAGTAGCTATCAGTGATCAACTTCGGTTTTACTTTTTCCACAAAATTGGTTTTTATTTCTTGAAAGCGAGACTGACGAAGTTCTTCTTTTTGTTCTTTTTGCACCGAATACCAGGTTTCCACGGATTTAATTTCTGCGGTGATAAATTCTGAAAACTGTTTTTCGTCGATGTTTTCATTGCGAACTAGTTTTAGTGTCTCGGAATTTTCGCCTTCTTTTTGTTGGTAGTAGAGCTCCATTCCCTTGTTTCCCAGGAAAGTGGCTAGGCGTTCATTAAAATCGGCTTCGCTTTTGATAAACAAAGTGGCGTGGACAGATTCGTGGATAATTGTATTAACCAAATCGTGATCCTTGTAACGTAGCATACTGGATAGCAGGGGATCTTTAAACCAACCCAAAGTAGAATACGCTGATACGCCGCGAATATAGACGTCGAAATTTTCTGATTTCAAAGATTCTGCTTCTTCTTTCGCATCTTTTTCAGCAAAGAATCCTTTATATGGCATTTTGCCAACAATGGGGAATCCCCAAAGATGAGTTTCTAGCTTCCATTTTGGCGAAGCACTAACCACGTAACTTACATAAGGGCGATCAAGTTTTACATAGGTAGAATAGTTTTTCTTAACATTGAGTTTTAGTTTAGTTTCCGCAAACTGTCTGACGTCTTGGGACAGTATAAGCTTCTGCTTTTCACCTGGTTCTAGTTTTGGGTCATTCAGCGCATCTTCGATGGGAACGCGCTGATTGAGTAAGCTGAGTTGATTGTATGCACTTTTAGCAAGGTAGCCGATCTGACAACTGGTGGTTATAAATCCCAAAGTAAGAACAAGAAGAATCTTTAGAGCATCCATGTGATACCAGCGCGCAGGGATGTATCCTCAACATTCGATTTGTTTCCATTGGAATCTTTCGATTCAGTTCTCCATGCATCATAGCTGAATTTGATACCAAACGCTTCGGACAATGAAATCTTGATGCCCGCTCCATAACTGGGTGATGTAGAATTGATGGGATCGGTGTCATAGACAAACACGCCCGCATTTTTCGTAGTCAAAGTTTTTTGAATTTGGGCCACGCCTGCTTTTACGTAGGGCTGAAACACTGCTTTTCTATCCGCCAACATGAAAATTAAATCGGATCCGTAGACCGCCATTTTCTGAAGTGATGTTTGCTGCTGAAATCCAGTACCATTGAAGATAGTTTCTTCACGAAGTACCGAAGCATCGGTATAGCTCAGCTCTACCGCCACTTTTTCCATAAAATAGAACGAAACCGATCCTGTTGTGGATTCGGTATTGTTATAATTCAAATTATTAAAGTAGGTTTTTTTCTGCGCGTAGGAAACGGAAACCTCCGTTAAAAACGCAAAACTTTTTAGACTCAAAAGTAATAATAATATAAGTATACGCATACTTATATTATATGCTCATTTTCAATAAGCGTCTTTAAATTCCCGGTGGTCTAGGGTCGAACACAGACCGAAATCCAAAGACTTTCGACCAAGGTTTTTACTGTTACGCAGTTCGCTTTGAGGCTGGTGAGATTATAATAGAATCCAGCGCACGCGGCTCTTTGCGCGAAACGATTTTTTCAATTTCAGCCTTGGAACCTTTGTAATGTTTTTTAACCAGGTCTGCAAAATCATGAATCGTTAATTTGTCGTTGGTTTGCAGTTTTTCACTGATAGCCATTAGTAATGTCCACTGTTCTTGGAGAATTGCTTTTGTGTGCTTATAAGCGTCAGCTAATATTCGTTCACTGTTTTTGTCGTCGTCATTTTTGAATGACGTCAATGAAAATGGTGAACTTGGATCTGGTTGTGACATTCCCATGTGGTTGCCCATTCCCAGTTGAGTCAGCATTTGTGTGGCAAGGTAAGTCGCTTTATAAATATCCTGACTGCAACCAGCGCTCACGCTGTTTTCGCCAAACACAAGCTCTTCAGCGGCCCGGCCACCGAAGCTGACGTGAATAAGTTGATACATCAATTCTTTTGTTTTTAATTCCATTGGTGGAAACACGGCACGAGGACCACCCCGATGCCACGAACTAGGACCAGCTAAAACTTTGATAGGCAGTATACCCAGCGAAGCAACTCCCACTACAACGTGGCCAGCTTCGTGTACGGCTAGAACATTTCGATGTGCTTCGGACAATTTAATTTCAGGCAGGCGATCTTCACGTAATGTTACCGGTTCAGAAAACAGAAGCTCGTTCTTTTTCCCATGGGTAATATCAAATGTCTTTTTTGCTATAGAGAAACTGACAGTTACATTTTTTACTTCTGCTTTTAAACAATAGACAAGCCACGTCGGCAAGCGAGATTCGACTAGGTCACTTAATGCCGACAGCACGATGCGTGCACCCTGTGCCGCTATGGTCCCTTCGCGGAAAATAAGGTCCTTTACTGAATTATGAAAGTTCATAGTCCAATCAAATTCATTTTTATAGAATACAGCCAGTTCGTGCAGTTGATTATCAACGAGCTTCAAAACAGATTCGCGCGAAAGGCTCGGGAACACTAAAAGAGATCCACCCAGTCGAGCTACTTGTTCCGGTTTAAAACGACCCAGTAGACATTCTTTTACAGTGTCCACTCCGATTTGAGTTGTTTTTTCGTGTAATTCATTTGCGGTCAGGTCTTCAGGATTAACTTTGTTAGAATCAGCAAATACTTCATCCAAGTTTCCAGCAACAAAAATAATCGATTTTCTGAAATCCATAGTTTTTGAATATTTGCAAAACCATTGGTATTCAGTAATCAACCATTGCATAAATCCACGCATATCGAGCGCAATCATTTTTTGTAAATGAGCCGTCACAACGGGAAGTTCTAGCTGAATAATGACTTTGTCTAACATATAGGTGCTAAGAACTGATTCCCAGCGCTCGTTTAAATATTTTTCAGGCTCATCCATACCGGCCGCAGTGTAAGCGAGCTCGGTTTGCATCATCATAATCATTTCTTGATAGCGTTCCATGTCTCGGGCTACTAATCCATTATCTAACAACTGCCAGAAGTCGCGCATAGCCGAACGGTCCAATTCCACGCCGTAGTGATCGATCGTGCGAACATTGTGAATTTCATCAAGCAACAGGATAGACGGTTGGCCAGATAGGCGGGGTAGACTGCTAAAATGAATGCGCTGTTGAATAGCGGAATCATCGCTCGTGTATCTACCTAAGTCTTCTGAAAAGAAAAACTCTTCAAATTCTAAAAAATGGACCAGGCGATTTACTAAACTTGTTTTCCCAACTCCCGTCATTCCCCACAGTCCAATCACAATTGATTTTCTAATTGCCTTAGGCATTAAATACCAAGGTCGAACTAAATTTATGACTCGCTCAATTTGATCGTCGATGCCAACGAATTCTTTTTTCAATTCAGCTTCCGCTCGAAGTAACTTGGCTTCTTTGTTTTGAAAATCATCCAAGGTACTTTTTGTTTCTTCTTTTAAATTTGGTCGATTAGATTTGGAAATTGAATTTAAGAAATCAAGTAACTGGTTTGTTTGCACTGAATTAGTTTTTGGCATGATCTATAGATCGGTTTAAATAGTTGAATCTAAACGATGACGAAAGTCGGTGCCGTATCGAATTAAAACAATTAGCGAGCTAAAAAACTAGGATTGAAAAAAACGTGAAATGAATAGCGCAGGTGAATGAAACCATCGCTTTGAACCATTTCCTTTGGTGGATTTGGAAATACTTTCGCATCTTCAAACGCGCGGATAGAGGATTGGTCAAATTGAGTCTGTCCAGATTCTTTTAATAGAATGGCTTTACGTAAGTGTCCTTGAGGATCAATCAAAAATTCAATTTGTGTAACCCAAGTTTTTTTAGAGATATTTTGAATAACATTACGGCGATCAAATTGATCGATAGCATTGCGAACGTGCGTTTCCCATCGATACCTAACTAAATCTTCGACCCGGGCATAGAAAGTGTAGAACTGGTATTGATCGGTATTTAGCGCTGTGAAATCTCCAACGGAAACGTCTTGTGGTAGCGATTCGCCGACGGTGGATCTCATGTATTGCTCTTTGGGGAATAGCTTCATCGGTTGGTAATCTTCGTTATTTTTTCCGCCGCGTTTTACAATCACGTCGCCATCAGTTTCTTCAGAGATGGATTGCAATTCTTGCTTAATTTTGTTTTCTAAAAGTTCGCGCTGGTAGCGAGGAATATTGCTGTTGCGATTTTGAGTTTTGCCGGTTTCTTTTGCCTGCGTTTCTAAAATTACCCGTTGGCGTTTCTCGGACAAAAAGCGTGCGGGATCGTAAACCTTGGTATCGTCTTGCATACGTTCCGGTGCATCGGCTTGACGGACAATTTGTTGCTTGGGTGTTTTTTCTTGAAGAATGACTTCTAATAAAGACGGCTTTTCGACCGGGACTTGACTACCTGAAGGTGGGGCGAGGTTAAGCAAATAGCTTTTAGGCACAAGCCATACGATCGCCACCAAAACTAAGTGGAAAATCAGGCTCAGAGCTAAGGCTAGGGGCAGGTACTGTTTCGCTCTCATTCGTCTCAATCTAGAACAATTTGGACCCACTTTCTACTAAAATGGCTCAAGTTTGATACAAAAATGACGATGAATGATACAATAAATGAACATTTTATATGTGAGTAATCGGGGGTATCTTATGGGAAAAGTAATTGACATCGTAGATCGCATCAAGTCAACAAAACGGTCGCCAACAACAGTCAAAAGCAAGGCGCCAGTTATGGATATCACTGAAGTCAGAAAAGAGATGATTAACAGCGAGCGTAGAACGGTAAAACGTACGATTTTGACGGAGTTTATCGGTGCTTTCGTGATCCTTCCTGATCAAGGATTGCTAAAAGTTTCTGTTTACGACATTTCAGACAACGGTGTGGCGTTTGATATAGACACTGAAAAGCCTATTTTTAAAGAAAACGAAGAAGTCGCAATGCGAGTTTATCTAAACTATAAAACTTATTTTGGTTTCGTGGTGAAAGTTCAAAATTCACGCTTTGTTCCTAGTGAAGGCGTTGTTCGTCACGGAACTCACTTCATGAAAGGCACGTTGAATGACGTTGCGTTACATCATTTCGTTAAATTCATCGAAACCGTAAGCGCAAGTTTAAAAACTGACGACGGTGACATTCAAGTTTCAAATATATCTTGATCTGCAACCTTCTTAAGATGATCCTATGAACAGCAGTCGTTGTTCTTAGGATTAATCTGAAGAGGGGTTGTACACATTGAGCAAAAATAATAGTAATAATAGTAGCAATAACAATAATTCAAATCCAAAAAAGAAAAAGATCGTAGTCGATACGAATGTAATTCTATTCGATTCCCAAGCATTAATGAAGTTTGGCGAAGCCGACATTCATATTCCAATGTCTGTTATCGAAGAGATCGATCGCTTTAAAAGAGATCAAGGCGAGAACGGTCGAAATGCGCGTCAGTTCAGCCGTTTCATCGACGTTCTTAGAGAAAAAGGTTCTTTAGCACAAGGTGTTCAAATTGACGGTCACGGCGAAACATTTGTTTACGTCAGCATCGATTTGATGACTCATGGACTTAGCACTGAGTTAGATCAGCAAAAAGCGGACAATCGAATTTTGATGACTGCGATTGGCCTACAAAAGCAACATCCTCGTCACAAAGTGGAATTGATCACAAAAGATATCAATTTACGTATTAAGGCTGACGTTTACGGCATTATCGCAAAAGATTACGAGCCAACAAATGCAGACGTAGCGGATCTTTACGAAGGTTACCAAGAAATCGAGATGACGACAGAGCAAATCGATCAATTCTACCGCGACAAGAAATTCGCTCCAGCGGCTGGTCACAAGCTTATTGCAAATCAGTATTTAATTATTAAGAACCCAACAAATCCAAATCATTCAGCGGTGGGACGATACTCAGTAGCAGAACAAAAAATTGTTCCTTTGTTAACTCCATCAGACAGCATCTGGGGTATTCATGCTCGCAACGTTGAACAAGCATTTGCGTTAGATTGCTTATTAAATGACGAGATTTTATTTGTATCTTTGGTTGGTAAAGCCGGAACTGGTAAAACATTGCTGGCGATCGCTGCCGGACTGCATAAGACTTTGGATGAAGGCCGTTTCCAAAGATTGCTCGTTTCACGACCAATTTTCCCGATGGGCCGAGATATTGGATACTTACCGGGCGATATCGAACAGAAACTTAATCCATGGATGCAGCCGATTTTCGATAACGTTGAGTTCTTGATGGGTGCTGATAAAAAAGCAGCGGGACGTGCTCAAGAATTAATCAATCAAGGGATGCTAAATATCGAGCCATTAACATATATTCGCGGTCGGTCTATTCCGAAACAATATTTGATCGTGGATGAGGCGCAGAACTTAACTCCTCACGAAATTAAAACAATCGTGACAAGGGCCGGTCGTGGAACGAAAGTTGTCTTGACTGGAGACGTCTACCAAATCGATAATCCCTACGTCGATTCAGCGAATAGCGGTTTAACTTACGCAGCGGAACGTTTCAAAGGTCACGGCATTGCCGGCCATGTAACGCTAACTAAAGGTGAGCGTTCAGAGCTAGCTGAGTTAGCAGCAAATATTTTATAAGATCGGGATTTGAAATGGGTCACAATATTCAGTTTGATAAAGGTTATAAATTCAACTTGTCAGTCCAAGTGACTGACGAGATGGTCCGAAAATTCGCCGACATGTGCGGTGATTTTAATCCTATCCATTTGGACGATGAGTACGCAAAAAATACTCGATTCAAACAAAGGATTGCTCATGGCATGATCGTAGGAGCTTTATTCTCTCGTGCCCTGAATGATAACATGGGTAGTGGCGGAATTTACCTAAGCCAAACGTTGAAGTTTTTGCAACCCGTTTTCATCAACGACACAATCCATATGGAATTTCTAGTAACGGCGATGCGCAAAGAAAAAGGTATCGCTACTGTAGAAACCTTAGCTAAAAAAGCAAATGGTGAAGTGTACGCTAAGGGTGAAGCTATCGTTATGGTTTCATCTGCTGTTAGTTAGTTACCAATAAACAAATGTTTATTAATTTAACTCCATTAAAGAAGTACCCTGATTTTAGAAATTTATTTTTAGATCAGTTTATTTCTTTTTTCGGTAGTGTTCAGTTGTTATCGGGCTGTTAATAAATTCACTGCAAGAAAAACCATCTATTGTTTTAATTTTTGCACTCGTTGCCATCATGCAAGCCGTTCTGGGATTTCATCGTCCGGCAATGGAAGCCATGACTCAAAAAATTGTAAGCGCTATTGCCGGGCCTTCAATGGCCGGTTTGATAATCGCGCAGTTTGGTCTTTCCGCAGCCTATTGTTTTGATGTGATCACATTTTTGGAATCAAACCGTACCAAATGAAATGCGAGGGCGCCTGTCGGGAATCGAAATGATTTCTTAGATGTCTGGCCCGCTGATCGGTTTTATCGCCGTCATATTAACGGCATTGTTTTTACCCAAGTTTTGGAAATACTCTAGCACTCAGAAATAGGTTTTTTTTTTAAAACGATCAATCTAGTTTTCCGCTTTGTTGAAGTTCGCTAATTACTTTTTGGCGATAGGAAAAAATAGTATTTACATCTTTTCTAATTAGCGCCGTAAGAAATAATTTTCCAATAAAAGAGCCTGGCACTCGAAATGTGACTTCGTCGCGAATGAGAGTTCCGCCAGCAACTTTATAGAATAGGTGGACATGATGCCATTTGGTGTAGGGGCCTTTGAGTTGATCATCCACAAATTGATCATCGGGTCGCCAGCTAGAAATTTTTGTCCGCCATTTTACCGGCACACCGTGAATTTTTAATTTATAATCGATCAAAATATTCTCGGTAATTTCACTGGCAGATTTTTTCGTGATTTTAAAATTAAGCCACGGAGGAGTGATAAGTTCTAAATTTTCCGCCAGACTAAAAAAATGAAAAACCTTTTCTTTCGTAGCGGCGATAAATTGGTTAACCGTGTGATAATTATCTAGGAAATTATCGTTTCCGTAAATTTCATCGATGGCATCATTGAATTGATTGTACTGAAAATTAAAACCGGTGCTAAGTAAGCGATTAGGCAAAACACGTTGACTGGACAATACTGCCGTCGACATTTCACCTAACACCAATTTCAACAGTGTTTCAGGGATTCGAGCAACTATTGGGAAACCCATTTTTTTTGCGTAGATTTGAGTGAGATCTACATTCTTAATTGGGGACGAACTTGTAATGTTATAAGGACCTTGAACGTTTGGGTTAACCAGAGCTTCTTGCGCAAATCTGACTACGTCAGAAATATGTACCCAGCTTGTCCACTGTTGGCCGTTGCCAAGTATAACCGGAGCCATTTTACCAAGAAAGCCACCGTTTTTTGATAATACAATCCCAAGCCTCATGTTCACAATTCTGATATTTAAACTAGCGTCCAAATTGGCTGCGGCTTCCCACTCGGCGCAAAGTTCAGCTAAAAAATCGGGGCCTTTTGGCGAGGCTTCATCAAATACTTTATCCTGACTATGGCCATATATCCCAATGGCTGACGCAGAGATAAGAATTTTTGGTCGATCTGCAGATGCCAGTGACTTAAGGGCATTGCCAAGGTTGATAGTGTTTACCAATCTAGAATCGCGTAGGTTTCTTTTTCTTTTTTCCGTCCACAGTTTATCGGCAATTCCTTCGCCGACTAAATTTATAACGGCATCTTTCCCGCGAAGGGATTCAATAGGGGGCAATTGCGATTCGTCCCACTTGTAAATATTTTTCCGATCCAATTCCGAAATTTTGCTTGGGTTGCGTACCAAAGCAAAAACCTCATGGCCATTGATTTGTAATTCAGTAATTAGAGCTTTGCCTACTAAACCACTGGCACCGGTTACTAAAATTTTCACAGATCGCCCTAATATTTGTCGTAAATTAAATTACCAGTTTTGAAACCGCGTGATTTTAAGCTTTCTAAAATAGTATCTAAAGTAGATTTATCCATTGGTGCTTCTCGAGCCAAAATGAAAAGAGATTTCATATTTGGTCCACTAACGACAGCCCATCTGTAGTTTTCTTCTAGATCCACAATCCAGTAATCGCCGGTTCGGAAAAATCCAAAGTCGACTTCCAATTTTGCTGGTACCAGGGGATTCTTTGCTTCGGCAGTACCTGAAATAGAGGTAAATTCTTTTTCTCCTCGGAAGCATTTATTTAGGACGCTCACTTTTCCATTTGGAGTGAGGTCATACTGAGCTGTTGAACGCTCACACAAATTTTGGAAAAAATTCGGATTGTGGGCAATTTCATACCACTGACCCATATACTTGTTGATGTCTAAATTGGTAATGACGCTAGGATCACGGCCATCCAGAGCCCATGCAAACGATCCGCACAAGAAAAAAAGTAGTAGGTTGTTAAGTCTCATTATGAACTCCTGATTATGTCAAATTTAGATGATAGAAAGCCTTTTACCTTGCGTCTTGATTGTTGCACAATAAATGTATAATGTAAAGACTGTGCATCAGTTGTGCACCAATTTTAGGGTAAAAATGCAAAATATTAACATCAAAGTCGTAGTCCAAATGACGGGAATTAATGAGAACACGCTGCGTGCTTGGGAGCGACGCTACAAAGTGGTTGTTCCAAATCGAGCACAAGACGGACGGAGACTTTACTCTAAAAAGGACGTAGAGAAAATTTCGCTACTTTGGAAATTGGTTCAGAAGGGGTATTTAATTGGGACATTGGCGACTATGTCGTTAATGAAGTTGAAAAAGCTTGATAATGACAAACTCAATAGTGAAGGACACTTCGACGTCTCAGCTGATTCTGCTGAACTTCCGGTTTTAAAAGAACAAGTTCATTTAAATACAATTATTGAATCGTTGAAAAAATTTAACTTGGAATCCATTCAACATAGTTTGCAAAAAGCCAGATTTGAGTTAAGTCCTCAGGCTATTATTACCGATCTAATCCTTCCGCTGTTAAGGGAAGTTGGAATTAGAGTGTCTGATGGAAACTTGAGTATTTCACAAGAGCATCTTTTGTCTAGTTTACTGCGTGACCACTTGGGAAATTTGTATCAATCGTTGTCTCCGTATGACTACAAGAAAAAGCTGAACTCTAAAAAAGTTCTACTTACCACGCGCGAGGGTGATCTTCACGAATTTAGTATTCTACTTGCTGCCATTTTGTGTCGAATTCACGGGTTTGAGACCTATTACCTTGGGCCCAATATGCCCGTGGGTGATCTCGCTCAGGCCTGTGAACAATTCAAAATAGATGCTGTTATTTTGGGTCTTGCCAATTTACCAGCTCAACAAGAATTCATTTCCGCGAGTGATTTCATTGGTGAGCTCGATCAATTAGCGCCTAAAAAAATTCAGTTCCTTTGCGGAGGAGCCGCTAAAGTTTCTGATACGGCCATCAAGTCGGGTAGAAAATTTTTAAAATTTGCTACTATTCGCGATTTAGAAACATTTTTGTCGAACAAAATGTAAAGGGTGAAATATGAAAATAGCAGTTGCAGGCGGTGGGATAAGTGGGTTGGCCGCAGCATTAATTTTATCTTCTAAGCACGAAGTGAGTTTGTTTGAATCTGAAAATCGTTTAGGCGGTCACGCCCATACTGTGAAACTTACAAAATTGGGTAGTGAAGATGTGGCTGTCGATACTGGATTTTTAGTTTACAATACTTTAACTTATCCTCATTTAACAAAATTTCTAAATTACCTGGACGTAAAGACTGTTGAGTCTGATATGAGTTTAGCGATACAAACGGGCCAGGGACTCGAGTGGGCAGGGACAAGTCTGGCCACAGTTTTTGCTCAGAAAAAAAATATATTTAATTTTAAATTTCTTATGATGCTTCGAGAAATTGTTTCTTTTAACGGGCAGGCTGAAGAAAATTTAATTCTATCTCGCGAAAAAAAATGGTCATTGGCCGATTTGGTAAAATTTCGAAACTTAAGCGAGAATTTCCTTAAATGGTACCTACTGCCTATGACAGGGGCGATATGGTCTATGTCCTATGCTCAGGCATTGGAATTTCCAGCGGAAACGTTTCTTACATTTTGTATCAATCATCATCTATTGCAAGTTAACGGTCGACCTGTGTGGCGTACGATTGAAAACGGATCTATAAATTATGTGAATAAAGTCAAAGATCGTTTGAAGTCTGTATATTTGAACTCGCCTATTGAGCACATCGAGCAAATGGGAGGACATTTGGTTGTCTCTTCAAATGGACAAAAACGGGAATTCGATAAAGTTGTATTAGCTACCCACGCACCGATATCTAAAGCCTTGGTTCAAACAGTTTGCCCAGAGATGGCTGATCTGCTTGACCCGTTAAAAACGAATCCAAATAAAGTGGAGCTCCATGCCGATCCATCGGTCATGCCCAAAAACCGCAAGTGTTGGTCGTCTTGGAATGTCAGGTCACAAGATCAAATCAGAGATGAAAAGAGTATTCGATTAACCTATTACTTAAATAAACTTCAGCCCATAAAAACCTCGCAGGACTATTTCATTACATTAAATAATCCAGGTCCTTTGAAGTTCGTCGATCAAACATTTAGCTACAGTCATCCTCAATTTAATTACGCAGCCATTGAGGCTCAAGAAAAATTAACTGGTATCCAAGGTAAGGGTGGAATTTTCCTTGCAGGTGCTTGGACGAGATATGGGTTTCATGAAGACGGCATTTTAAGTGCGGTCAATGTGGGCCATTTGTTGGGGTGTAATCCGCCATGGAATTAAATAAGTATTTTGTATCTTCAGATTCAGAGACGTTGATTGGTGAAGGGTGGGTTTTTCACGGACGCCCAGCTGACCGTGACCTTGGAATTAAGAAAAATTATTTCAAGTACTCTATTTTTAATTTGTTACTCCCGCTTCATCAGCCTACGGCGTTTAAAAGCTTAGATCGATTTTCGTTTTTGTCAGTTAATTCTAAAGATTACCTTGAGGGAAAAGACGGGGACTTATTTGAAAACGCAAAAGTGTTTATAAAGAACAACCTAGGGTTTGTCCCAGATAAGATATGGCTTCAAACTTTGCCCCGAATATTTGGCTATACATTTAATCCCATTAACTTTTGGTTCTGCTATTCTGACACCTGCATTGATGGCGTATTGTGTGAAGTTAACAATACGTTCGGGGATCGCCATTTTTACTATGTTAAAATTAAGGATGGTCAGGAACAAGCCGTTCATACTTTACCTAAGCATTTTCATGTTTCTCCATTTTTTCCCATAGCCGGTGTTTACTCTTTCGAGTTTGCGACAACGGATCGACTGAGTGATATCAAAATTAAACTGTCTGAACTTGGAAAGTTAAAGCTAGATACCCGATTGTTTCTAAATTTAGATTTGTTATCTAAAAAAGGCCAATGGAGTCTTTTAAAGACTTATAAGTGGCTCACTTTGGCTGTCATTTTTCAAATCCACTGGCAGGCACTGAAGCTTTGGTTGCAAGGTGCCACATTCTATAAACGACCAAATCCTCCGCAGGAGAAATTCACTTTATGATAAATTCAAACTATTCAACTCAGATAATATTTAAGGCGCTTGAAAAAACGCGTTTTGGCAAAATTAAAATCATGATCGAAGATCAGAAAGAGGAATTCTTCGGTGAAGGTCCTCTAGTGGCCGAAATAACGATTAAGAACTCAAAAGTATTTCGTGATATTGCCCTGGGCGGAGACATCGCTCTTGCTGAAGGGATTATTGCTGGTGAATTGCATATTTCTAATGAAGCTGCGTTTATTGAATGGGCCTGCCGAAATGATGACGAGCTAAGCCGGGCGATCCATGGGACTTTTATAGGTACGTTGATGTCCAGAGTTAAAGCACTTTTGCGACCTAATACTATCTCGGGAGCCAAGAAAAACATTATGGCCCATTACGATTTAGGAAATAATTTTTATCAAAGTTGGCTAGATTCTTCTATGAGTTATTCTTCGGCGTTATTTCACAGTCCGGAATTTAGTGAAGATTTTTCTGAGGCACAAAATAATAAATATGATCGCATCATCGATGAACTGGAAATCAAATCGGGTGATCATGTTTTAGAAATAGGCTGTGGTTGGGGTGGTTTTTTTTCTCGGGCTGTAGAGCGAACGGGATGTAAAGTAACTGCAGTTATGAATTCGCCGGCCCAAAATAAGTTCAATCAGGAACTGCTGTTAAAAAAGAACTTGGGTAATCATGTAGAGTTGAATTTAACTGATTACCGTCAAATTAAAGGTAGTTACGATAAAGTGGTATCAATAGAAATGATCGAGGCCGTTGGTTATCAGTTTTGGCCCACCTATTTTGATAAAGTATCGTCGTCTTTGAAATCCAAAGGCCGTGCGCTCATTCAGTCGATCACGATAAAAGAAGATAGATTTGAAACCTATAGAAAAACTCCCGATTTTATTAACACCTATATTTTTCCTGGTGGAATGTTGCTTACCAATGATGCCGTAAAGAAAAACGGTGAAGCGCGTGATTTAGCGAGTGTCGCACCCTTTGAATTTGGCCTTAGTTATGCAGAGACTTTGAAGCGGTGGCGTGAACGTTTCCAAAATTCGTTTCATTCAAATTTGTTACCCGAGTTTGATGAAAAATTTTATAAACTTTGGCATTTCTATTTGTCTTATTGTGAAGGTGCATTTTGCGCAAACAGAATCAATGTGGCCCATTTTTCAATGGAGAAAAAATAATGTATATTAAAAGCAGACGAGTTTTGAGATTGTTAGTTGTATTTTTTTCCATCGCGGTTACTTCATGTTCTAGTTTAACGGTCGATGAATACAAAGACCAAACGCCGGCTTTTAACTTTGAGGAGTTCTTTTCAGGAAACTTAGAGGCTAATGGAGTATTCCAGGACAGGTCTGGAAAAGTAATAAAGCGGATAAATTGTAAGATGAGAGCCGAGAAAAAAGGAGACGAAATCTCTATTTACGAAGATTTCATTTATTCAGATGGTGTTAAAGAAAGCCGTACGTGGAAAATTACCAAAGATAAAGATGGTAACTACGTAGGCAAGGCAGGTGATGTGATTGGTGAGGCTAAAATTTCTACCGCTGGATTTGCTTTTAATATGAACTATGTTCTTCAACTAAAAATTGATGATGGAACGATTAATGTTAGAATGGATGATTGGATGTATAGAGTGAATGAAAAATTAGTGATTAATAAGACTAGGATGTCTAAGTGGGGATTTCACTTGGGTGACGTTTCATTAGCCATTGAAAAAAAATAGCGAGAAAATGAAGACACTAATTTTTATATATTTTTTGTCGAGTATATCGTTGGCTGAAGTGCTTGTGGGAAAGGCTATAAACCTTGACGGCGAATTCGTATACACTGAAGAGCATTCAATAGATCGTGATAGTGAGGGGCGCGCAAAAAGAATTGAAACGGTCTATTTCGATAGTGAAGGAAAAACAATCGCTAAGATGACTTCGGATTTTGCAGAAAAGTTAGCAGCGCCCGATTCTAAATTTGAAGATTTCCGATTTAATCGAGTCTTCGAAGGGAAAATTGCAAAAGAGGGAGATAAGGACATTTACAAAATTAGTGAATTTGACTCCGGAAAGCTCATTAAAGCGACGGATTTATCTTATAAAACCGACTTGGTTTCCGGCTCAGGATTTGATAATTACATCAAAGAAAATTTGGTTCGAAAAAGAGTCACTCAATCCTCGGTACATTTTTTAGTTATGCCTCGGCATGATTATTATCGATTTGAAGTTATAGATAAGGGGCTTAGTGCAGATTCTGATCGCGAGTATGTAATAAAGCCGTCATTGGTTCTTAGTCTTTTTGTTAAAGAAATAAAAATATTCTATGATGAAAAGAGCGGGATTCTAAAGAAATATGTAGGGCTGTCTAATTTGCCGTCGGCCAAGGATAAGCCGCAGTCCGTGGTTATTGAATATAAAATAAAAAGTCCAACCAAGCCCGAAGGCACTTGATGTCGAATCTTTTGATAAGGCTCATAGCGTTTAATTTCTTATGGATTCTAACCGCTCTTATGGCAAAAACGGACTACGTCAACTATCTACTACTTGGGTTTTTCGGGCTTTTTCTTTGGGATTTTCGAAGGGCGAGTCTGCGCCTTAGATTTGTTTCGATATTAATATTAATCATTGGTTGCGCGTTTGATTTTCTCTGTGGTCGCTACAGTATTATTAATTTTTATGGGGATGACGTTTTCTTTCTGCCGAAATGGCTTTTGGCGCTTTGGTTGTTATTTGCTTGGGTAGCACCGTATTTAATTTCGCAGTTTAAAGATCGAAGATTTGTTATTTCAGCTCTGTCATCGGTGTTTGGTCCGTTGAGCTACTATTCGGGAATTTCATTCGGAATCGTCAATATCCCTAACCAATCATTTTTTCTTATTTATGGAGTTTTTTGGGGTGTGTTTATATATCTTATACATTCGATAATTATTTCGAGATTGAGTGTTTCGAAGTAAGGAGAGGCAGATGGAAGTCGGAAATAAAAATGTAGTGATCACGGGTTCAAGCCGAGGCATCGGTTGGGAGCTAGCTAGGGCATTTGCGAAAGAACACGCGGCTCTACATTTAGTGCAACGGTCTTGGGATTCGAATAAGATTGAAGAGCTGACAAAGCTTGGTGCAACTAAAGTTGTTAGATGGACTTGCGATTTAACTAAAACAGATAGCATTTTGAATTTAGGAAAAGATCTCGCTAAAGAGAATATTGATATTTTGGTCAACAATGCCGGTATATTGACGGGCGAGCTTCTTGAGAAACAAAATGATAACGATATTATCGATGTTTTTCAGTTAAACCTGGTGGCATCGGCACTACTTATGAAGTCAGTACTTCCTTCGATGTTAGAGCGTCGCGGTGGAAAAATCGTAAACAATACCAGTGTGTCCGCCTATATGCGATTTCCGTGTGCGACTACCTACGCGGCTGCGAAAAGTGGATTGTTAGCGATGACTGAATGTCTTGAAACTGAATTGATGGGCACCGGGGTTGGAACGCTGGCTCTTGTTACCCCTGGAATTAAGACAGATATGTTTGATCAAATAAAAACATCGTACGGTAAATATTTTGATTCACCGGCAGACTACATTTCCGCAGAAGAGTATGCGAATCAAATAATTGACGCCATTAAGCGGGATGAAACCTACTTAATGCCAAAAGGAGCCACTCGTTTTGGTCTACTGATGAACAAGTACACCCCGTCGCTATTTAAGAAATTTGTGATTGGTAGTTTCAATCGAAATCGGGCGTAGATGATTTTTGCGATTTACAAATTAGCTTGAAAGTAGTCTTGAAGGTAGGACTTCGCTTTAACAATATCTGGTTTATTCTGAATTAACGTTTCTACATCCGTCATTACGGATTGCGAAAATCCGCAAGGGTACATTCCACGAAAAGCAGTTTTATCAGAGAATAAATTGATCGCAGCGCCATGGTATGTAATCCATTTTTTAACGGCGATGCCTAAAGAGGCGACCTTATGTCCGTCCACCCAAACACCCGTTTCTTCGACCGCGTGGCCTTTGTAATCCTGTTGTGGCTTACGATTTTCAAGATCCAGTGTCTTGCCTTCGGCTTTAACATCTAATGTTTTTAGCCATTCAATAATTCCATTTTCTAGTTTACGTAAATGTCCCGCAACGTTCTGTTGCTCGTGAGCGGGGCGACTGGCGTGTTTTAAATTGATGATCGGGTAAATCACTAACTGTGAAGGACCGTGATATGTGGCGCGTCCACCGCGGCTGATTTCAGCGATCGGGCCGTCCCATGAAAACACGTCGCCCTCTTCTGTCGAGCGTCCTAGGGTTACGATTTCAGGATGAGTACAGAAAACGATAATACCAGGTACGTTTTCCGCATGGACTCGTTCCACTAATTCTAGTTGTCGTTTGTTGGATTCAAAGTAATCAATCAAACCCCAATCTTGGATTTCCATTTGCATACAGCCTTACTTGATCCAGAAATCGACCGGAGTGCTATTTTTAATCAAATCTTTGTTGAGCGATTCTTTTATAGATCCGCAACTAGCGGTAATTGAAAACTGAAAATTTTCTTTTATCCCGGGCTGATAGCTAAGGGAATATGTTCCATCCATATCGGATGTGACAGTTAAAAGTATTTTCTTTTTATCTATTAGATCGATTCGCGCGCGGTTAGCCGGTCTTTGGCTTAAGCCTTCGCCGCAATAAATATGACCACTTATTTTTCTGACCACATTGCCCATGTAGTCCGTTACTGCGACAGCAATTTCATTAACGGCTATTGCCTCCGGCATAATGACAGATGGTGTGGTTGGGGTTCCATCTGGATTTTCTCTAGGGATACGGTTACTACAGGAAACTGTTACCCAAATGATCGCAAAAAGAAAAATCCAAATGGTTTTCATTTTACCTACTTCGTATGGTTTCAATTTAAGCTACTTCGCAGCTATCGGCGCTGGAGCCGGAGTATGAAGAGGTTTTTGAATAATATGGATCGCATGTCCCAATGTGGCTTCAGCAGCCTCCATCATAGTTTCGCCCAACGTTGGGTGAGGATGGATCGATAATGCTACATCTTGCAGGCGTGCACCCATTTCAATGGCCACTACCGCTTCAGAAATTAAATTCGAAGCCTCCGGGCCTACGATATGAACGCCAATTAGTACATCATTTTCAGACGCGATCATTTTCACAAAACCATCAGTTTCCATCATTGAAACCGCGCGGCCGTTGGCACCGAATGGAAACTTCGCGATTTTAAGATTTTTGTAACCTTTAGCAATCGCTTCGGATTCAAGCATTCCTGCTGATGCGATTTCTGGATCTGTAAATACAACAGCCGGGATTGTTTTCGCATCAAACGCTCTTGGAGCACCTTTAATAATTTCAGCTACCATTACGCCTTCGTAAGATGCTTTGTGAGCTAACATTGGCTGACCGCATAGATCGCCGATCGCAAAAATAGTTTTAACATTTGTTCTGCGTTGAGCATCTACTTTTACAAAACCACGTTCGTCAATTTGGATACCTAGTTTCTTCAGAGTGGGTTGATCCCCATTGGGACGGCGACCAACTGTTACCAAAATTTTATCAGCTTTCATAGTTTCTGTCTTGCCGTTCAATTCATAAGATATTTCGTATTCGCTGCCAGTTTTCTTTTGTGATTTAGCTTTTGCTTGATGGATCACTTTCACGCCGGATTTTTTCAATTTGCGAGCTACGACTTGCGAACAATCGGGATCAGCAACGCCCGCTAATAATGTATCCGCAGCTTCAAGGATTGTTACGTCAGTCCCAAGTTTCTTCATATACGAAGAGATCTCTAGACCGATGTATCCACCACCGATAGTCACCATGCGTTTTGGAATCGCGTCTAAATCTAGCGCGCCAGTGGATGACACGATATTTTTTTCGTCGAATTCAAAACCAGGGATTTGGATAGGGCGAGAACCTAAAGCCAAGATCATGTACTTCGTTTCTAATTGCTCTTTACCTTTAGTTGATTGTACTTCAATTTGCGTCGGAGAAACAAATTCAGCTGTACCATTGAAAATCGTAACTTTGTTACCTTTCAATAATTGGTTCACGCCGCCGCTCATTTTATCGCAAACAGATTGTTTCCATGCGACCATTTTTTTGAAATCGATCTTTGGTTTAGAAACTTCAATCCCCATTTCCGGGAAACCATGTTCGACTTTATCTAACCAGTGGGCCGCTGTGATCATCGCTTTTGATGGGATACAGCCAACGTTTAAACAAACGCCACCTAGTTTTTCTTTTTCGACGATCGCTGTGTTTAAACCGAGCTGCGCACATTTAATCGCTGCTACGTAACCACCGGGACCGCTACCAACTACTACTACGTCAAATTTTTGCATAATAATTCCTTTAAAGTCCTTAGTGCATTTCTAGCATTAATAATGCTGGTTTTTGAATACGAGCCAAGAAAGCCTTCAAGAATCGAGCAGCCAATGCGCCGTCGATTAAACGATGATCCGCAGTGATTGTGAAGTTCATATATTTCTTGCTGATAACTTTGCCTTCTGCATTTAGTTCCAAACGATCTTGGATTTTATACATACCAAGGATAGCGACTTCAGGGTGATTGATGATCGGAGTTGCGTATGTACCACCGACTGAACCAATGTTCGTGATAGTGATTGTTGCGCCTTTCATTTCATCTGATTTTAATTTTCCATCTCGCGCTCGTTTCGAAAGATCAATAATTTCTTTAGAGATATCCAAGATCGATTTGTTGTCGGCTTGTTTAACCACCGGAACTAGTAATCCATTTGGAGTATCCGCAGCGAAACCCAAGTTGAAATATTTTTTATAAACGATTTCTTGTGCGTTGTCGTCGATGGACGCATTGAATGCTGGGAATTCACGGATAGTTGCGATCATCGCTTTCATTACGAAAGGCAAGTAGGTAACTTTCGTCCCTGCTTTTTCTGCGATCTCTTTCATTGATTCGCGGAAGTGAACAAGTTCGGTTACGTCCACTTCATCCATCAATGTAAAATGAGGAATGATGTGTTTTGCCATTTGTAAGTTTTCAGCAATTTTTTTGCGGATGCCTTTTAAAGGTACGCGTTCTTCCGCATTAGCCATCGTTGATGAATAACCTGGTTTAGGGAACGAGATCGGACCAACGCCAGTTGAAGTCGCCGGAGCTTTCGCGCCGATAGAAACCGAGTCTAATTGTTTTAAGATATCTTCACGAGTTACACGACCAGCAAGGCCAGTTCCCGTAACGTTGTTGATATCGAGCTGCATTTCGCGAGCTAGGCGACGAGTTGACGGTGTCGCCAAAACTTTTGAATCCATCACTGGTGGGTAGAACGAAGTGCTTGCTGAAGCGCCGTTTTGAGAGGCTGCTGCAGACATTGTACGTTCAGGAGCCGACGCCGGAGCTTTTTGAGTTTGTACAGGAGCGGATTGCGTAGCGGCTGGAGCCGATGCTGTTTGAGTTCCACCGGTAGTTGTTAGAGTTAACATTACAGATTCTACTTTTACAACCTCGCCAGCTTTGAATTTTAATTCTTTAACCGTTCCACCTTTTGTTGTTGGAACTTCAACTGTTGCTTTATCCGTCATGATTTCGGCAATAGATTGATCCGGCTTAACTACATCACCTGGTTTTACTAACCATTTGATTAATTCACCTTCAGCAACGCCTTCACCTAGTTCAGGTAGTTTTAATTCGTAGGTTCCGCCGCCGCTACCAGAAGAAACTGTTGTCGTTGGAGGGTTGAATGCATGGCCGTTCGTTGGAGCTGCTGTCTTAGCTGCTGATGCGCCTGATTCTTCAAGCGTAAGGATAGTAGATTCGACTTTGATCACTTCACCGGATTTAAATTTTAATTCTTTAACAACGCCTGGGCGTGTGGTGGGAACTTCGACAGTGGCTTTATCGGTCATGATTTCTGCAACCGATTGATCTGCTTTCACTGTATCTCCTGGTTTTACCAACCATTTGATTAGTTCACCTTCAGTTACACCTTCTCCTAGTTCCGGTAACTTTAAGTCAAATGACATGTTCTCTCCTTGTGCTATGTAGCAGCTACTAAATTGATTTTTCTAATTTTAAGTTTTCTTGATTTTCTTTTTTGTTTTTACGAATCACGCCTTCGAGAAAGAATTCACCAGCGCGATACGAACTGCGAACCAAAGGGCCAGAGGCTACGTATAAGAAGCCCATGCCTTCAGCGACGTCTTGCCAGTATTTGAATTTCTCTGGAGTGATAAATTCGATAACTTTCAAATGACGTTCTGTCGGTTGCAAGTATTGACCAAATGTAATCACGTCACAGCCAACAGCGCGAAGATCGCGAAGTGTTTCCATAATCTCTTCATCAGTTTCGCCTAGGCCAAGCATCAATGAAGATTTGGTGTACATATTTGGTTTATGATCTTTTACTGTTTTTAAAACGCCCATTGTTTGATCGTAACCCGCGCGTGGGTCACGCACAGATGAAGTCAAACGTCGAACGGTTTCAATGTTCTGAGCGAATACATCGGGTTCACTGTCTGCCAGTTGTTGAATTAATTCTTTATTCCCTCGGAAGTCAGGAGTTAGAATTTCTACGATTAAATCTGGCTGTAATTTTTTGATAGTCGAAACCGTACGTGCAAAGTGAGACGACCCTTGGTCTTCTAGATCGTCGCGATCCACGCTTGTGATAACGACGTATTTTAAATCCATTTGGGAAATTGAATAGGCTACTTTTTCTGGCTCAAATGGATCGATGGCGCCTTTTGGATTTCCTGTTTTCACATTGCAGAAGCGGCAACCGCGTGTGCACACTTCTCCCATTAACATAAATGTCGCTGTTCCACCGCTCCAACACTCGCCCATGTTCGGGCACTTGGCCTCTTGGCATACGGTTGCTAATTTTAACTCGCCTAATAGGTCTTTAATACGTGTGTAATTCTCACCGCTCGGAGCTTTCACTTTGAGCCATGACGGTTTTGGTGCGCGCATGCTTCCATTTCCTTTTTTTAACAAAACTAGGTATTTGCTCTAATTAGTAGAGTATGTAGCTTAAAGCACCTCATTCGGCAATGCGACGGAAAAATATTTTGTAAAATTTGTTAAAAAAGCATTTAACCAAATGGGTGTTACAGAAGGGTGAAAATATGAAGTTAGAGCTTAAAACTACGAAGGGTATGCTTAAAAAGAGATATAAACGTTTCTTTGCAGATATTTTTTATGAAAATCAACTAGTTACAGCGCATGTCCCGAATACCGGGAGCTTAAAATCCTGCTTATTTGCCGATCAAGACTGTTATTTTACCGAAAGTGACGACCCGAACCGAAAGTTAAAATACACACTGGAAATCGTCTCAACCCCTACCGGATTCGTGGGTGTTAACACGAGGACCCCCAACGAGATGATCAAGGACGCTTTAAAGGCGGGTTGGCTCGCTCATTGGAAGGAATTTCCTGAGGTCAAACCTGAATTTAAATTGAATGCTGAGACCCGCCTAGATTTTAGGATCAGCAAAGGTGATAAACACCATTTTATAGAAGTAAAGAATGTAACATTAAAAAATGGAACATCGGCTGAGTTTCCTGATGCCGAAACTACCCGCGGACAAAAGCATTTGAAGGAATTAATGCTGTTAAAAGAACAAGGTCATGGCGCCGAGATCGTTTTCTTTATTCAGCGTAACGATGTTGATAGTTTTAAACCCGCAAAAGATATCGATCCAGAGTACGCGCGTTTACTAAAACAAGCCGACGACGCCGGAGTGCGTATTACACCCATCGTGTGTGATGTGACTTCGTCATCCGTTTCACTAACTAACAAAGTTCTTCCGATCCAATGGTAAAATCATTTTTTTCGATTTTAGTTTTGAGTTCGGTCGTGTTCGCGACAGAACATTTTTTCAACTACAGCGACATCACGGCGCCGGGCGAGATCACAAAATTCCCTGCGAATTTTGGGTCTTTTAAGCACGGAATGAGTTTCTCTGGATCACTCAATGCATTGAGCCGCTTGTCGTATAAGCCCAATCTTGCAGAGTATAAAACGGATCGATCGCCGGTGGCCATTGAGCCACGTGTTTTGTCTTCAGGGCTTGGACAAAGCTGGGGCGGTTGGGGATTTGTCATTGGAAATAATGTCGAGAAAATAAAATTACAATCAGATGAATTGGAAAGTACAGAGGACTTGCGGTCTATCGAAGTTCATCTGGGCTCTGGACTAAAGTTATCACCGATGTGGAACATCGGCTGGAGCTTAACTCTGAACAATGATCAGAAATTAAAAACGGAACTGATCGCGAGTCCAACGGATGTCGATCGACCCATTAGATTTGTAGAAAGCCAGAAGGAAGCCTATTCCTCCCAGATTGGATTCGGTTTTTTAATCGAGTCTGATTCATTTATTATGGGAACTCATTTGAAATCACCAAAAGTTCTTGTCGCACAAAATGGAAAATTGAAATCAAGATATTACTCAGTTTCGCAAAACAAAGTCGTCAAAGACGATGCAGATCAAACCTATGATTTAAGCTCTAATTTCGAACTCGATTTCGGAGTGAAATTTGGAACAAAAGGATTCACGTATTCGGTATCGGACACTTATTTCTTTGAAGGAACTCACGCACTCAAGGCGGGATTTGAATACATCGGATCGTGGGGGAGAGTTTCTACGGGGTTCAGCCGGCATCAGCAAAATAACGGAAGTGAATTCCAATGGTCTGTAGGATTCTGTCGATCAGAAAAAGAATTCGATTGGGGAGTTGGACCTTTCTATCGAACGTTTCAGGATACAGCGGTTGATCGGAATGAAATTGGAGTTTTGTACTCGTCGCAGATTAATTACTAGTGAGCCGGTCCGTTCGGTTTTTCGGAAGGGGTTTGGGACGTGGAAGCTGTTCCGGTAAGGTTTTGGTTTTAGTTATGGTTGTGATTTCGCTTTGTGCTTATGTATGCTTGAAAAATTTGAAGCTTATCAAATATCCAAAGAGTACTATTGGCTTTGTAAAAACCTTAAAATGCCTAGATTTTTGCAAGATCAACTACATCGAGCGAGCTCATCAATTACACTAAATTTAGCTGAAGGATCTGGAAAGCCAACGGCTGCAGACCAGCGTCGCTTTTATGCAATCGCACTAGGAAGCCTAAGAGAGTGCCAAGCGATATTGGAATTAGAAAAAGTAGAAAATCCAGAAATTAAAAAGATAACGAACCAGTTAGGAGCAATTCTCTACTCGTTAAGCAGAAAAACTATAACCAAAACCTAAACTTTACAGGAACAGCTTCCGCGTCCCAAACCCCTTCCGAAAAACCGAAAGATCCCAATCAAAGCCCAGAAAAAGAAAAACCCCACAAGTCTTACAACTGTGGGGTTCCCATAATAACAAAATCAGAATCGAGCGTTAATTATTTCTTAGCGAGATGCTTATCAATAACTTCTTTAAATTCATTAAATGGAAGTGCCCCACGTAATGAAATACCATTGATTACGAAACCTGGAGTCCCACGGATTCCGAATTTTTGTGCTTCTTCCATGTCGCCTTGGATACGTTTAGAGATTTTTTCGTCTTTCAAATCTTTTTCTAATTTAGCCATGTTAGCGCCAACATCTTTAGCTACTTTTTTCAAGAAGCCTTCTTTGCCAGTTTTCAATTCGCCTTGGTTTTCGAATACGCGATCATGGAATTTTTCAGCTTTAGCGTGGTCTTGCATTGCGATCGCTTCAAAGTAACGAGCGGCAGGTTCCGCCATTGGATGGAAATCTAAAGGTAAATGTTTGAACAGTACGCGTACTTTGTCGCCGTACTCAGCTTTAACTTGTTTTACAGTTTGGTAACCACGAGTGCAGTATGGGCACTCGAAATCAGAGTATTCAACGATAGTAACAGGAGCATCTTTTTTACCAAAGAATACGCGTGATTCATCGATTTCCGGCTTAAGTGGATTAGCGTATTCAGTATCACGCTGATTCTTTTCATCATTTGCCATTTTTTCTTGTTGTTTTTTCTGAGCTTCTTGCGCCGCTTTATTTACGACTTCAATAAATTTCTCAGGATCTTTTTCAATCGCTACGAACATGATTGATGGATCTTTCTCAACAGCTTCTTTAAGTTGTTTTGCAGATGGAGCACATTGCACTAAAGCAAATGCACCGAATACCAAGGCCAGTTTCATTAAATGTTTCAAGTTATCCTCCGGTTTATAAGAACTTTTCATTCAAAATAGTTTTGCATCTTTCACTTTAATTAGGAAACAAAAAGACTTGAATCATCGCGCCAAACTTTCAGGCCCAAAGTCTTTACGCCAAAACTATCCTTAATTTTTACGATCAAATACCGATGAGTCAGTGTTAACCCTAGGCAATTAACAGAAACAACCGGGAAAAACGCTATGAGAGTATTTTTTGTAACGATAATATTGTCGCTGAATCTGCATGCTGGACTTTTGTATACCTACAATCAACTGACTGTAAAAGATTTAGATCAAATGAACTCGTTAGTTAAAAATAAACTTAAAGAGTCAAAGAGTGCCGATGCTGGCAAAGTAGTGCCTATTAAAGAAGGTCTGCAAGCCATATTCAGCCGACCAAATGGCGATGATATGATCGAGAAAATCTCTCCACCGTTAAGATCGGCGCTAGAGGAAGAAGATGCTACTGAGAAAGTTTTCTCGGATCTGGTAACTGAAGCAACTAATGCATTAACAAACACAAAGAATTTTAAAAAAGAAGTGCAAGTTACGTACGCTATTTTTTTAGAGAACATAATTTCTGAATTTAAACCGGGTTTGAAGAAGGACGCGTTTGAGTACAAGATCATCAAGAAAATTGCGGATGCGGACATTGAGTTAACAAAAGATGCTCAGAAAGACCGTAAGCTCAGACTGATGCAAGAGAGTGCATCGCCAAGTGCTATCGCTAAGAAGGTATTGTCAGACTTTGAAGAGAAACTAAAAGCGCCTCCCGTAAAAGTTGAAGACCCTGTGCCGGCATCCGAAGTGAACGATGCTAATCCTAAAGAGGCCAATCCGTAGTAGCGAAATTGTTAGTTTAAATGCTAGCTCATGCGATAGTGGTATCGATAAAGGTCTAGGCATGTGGGTAAAAATTCAGTCTCATTTTGACTCAAGTTTTTTTTCAAAAATCCGATCTGTGATGTAGGTAAGAAATTGGCACTGAAGGAATCAGTCGAAAATTTCTAAGAATCACTAAATCCTTTGAAAGGAGTTCGGGGGTAATTATGTTTTTACAAGGTAACCTACAAAACGTTTTTGATGCACTATATACTTTGGGCGCTATTGATCCAGTTCTTAAAAAAGATTGGAAACAAATGACGACTGAGTTCGAAAATCATATGGATTCAGTTTATACCGGCTTCAAAACGATTAACTCGTGTTCACATGACTTCAATGCCTTGCTTCAGGAAATGGGCAAGATGGATGAAAAAATATTACAGTACTTAGCCATGGAGGTAGCTCGTGAATTCTGCGAGTATCAAGATCGTTCGAATCTTCACTAGTGTATTAGTTTTCTTTGGCACGATCCATGTTAAAGCTTGGGAAATCGATATGTCTCGTAGACAGCTCGAATTCACTGAAGTTAAAGAAGTGGATCAGTCGGCGAAAAACTTAAATACAGAAACAAGTGTGTTTGAATCTATGTTCGAGGCGACGGGTTCTACTCAAGACATCGTTATCTTGAATACGGAAAAAGGCTTCGTTCCTGAAACAATTACGCTTAGAAAAAATCAAGTGTATCGATTTCACGTTGTGAACGTGAATGAGAAAAACAAAAATATTAGCTTCAAGTTTGATGCTTTCGCAGAAAATCATAGTACGATTTTTGGTAAACCAAAAATTTTCCAAGTTCAGCCAAAACAAGATGGCATTTTTAGTTTTCACTGTCCCGAGACAGAACTAAAAGGCAAAGTCGTAATTATTAACTCTGACAGAGGTCTCGCAACAAGCTCTAAGTAAGGAAAACAGTGTCAACCATCAGCAACGTTTTCGATGATGCAATTAAACAGAACATGGCCGTAATTTGGCCTTTCATGGAAGATCCGCAGGTATCGGAAATTTTAATCAATGGTCCCAACGAAATTTTCGTTGAGAAGAAAGGAAAACTGGAGCGAGTTCCAGCTCAATTTCCTGATGATGATGTGTTGTTAGCGGCCGTTAATTCTATTGCTCAAAGTGTTGGTCGACGAATCAACGAAGAAAATCCTAGATTAGATGCTCGGCTGCAAAATGGATCGCGTATCGCGGCCGTTATTAGACCGTGTTCTTTAAAAGGTACGGTCGTTAGTATTCGTAAATTTACTCAAGCTAAAATTTCTTGGAATGACTATGTGAAGCTCGCGTTGTCTCCAAAAGGGGCGTTGTTTCTGGCGATCTGCATGCGTCTTGGAAAAAATATTATCGTCAGCGGAGGAACGGGATCGGGAAAAACAACACTGCTTACGTTGCTATGCGGGCATATTCCTCCGGGCCAGCGAATTATTTGTATTGAAGATTCTAATGAATTAAAAATTAACTATGAACATGTTGTTTTCTTTGAAACCCGTCAGGCCGATGCTCAAGGCAAAGGCGAAGTTTCGATGAAAGATCTATTAAAATCGTCTCTGCGATTACGACCTGATCGTATCATCGTGGGTGAGGTTCGTGCCTCTGAAGCGATAGAGTTGATCAACGCTATGAATACGGGTCACAAAGGTTGCATGGGAACTGTGCATGCGAATACCCCTGATGACGCTATCATCCGTCTGGAAGCTCTTGCTCAAAGCGGCGAAGCCAATATCAGCGAGAAAGCATTACGATCACAAGTGTCATCGGCTGTCGAGATCATCATTCAAGTGAACCGCTTGTCTGACGGCTCTCGTCGAGTTACCGAGATCAGCCAAGTTCGCGGCTTTTTACCGGACGGATCTTATAACGTAGTGCCATTGTTCAAGATTCCGCGTCTTGTTAAGAAAGGCGAGAAGCTTGAGGGTGTGCTTGAGCCAACGCAAAACAAGCCGTCGTTCTTTGGAGAGATTGTCGATAACAACCTTTTATTTGATAAGGACTTGTTTGTGCCTACCAAATAGGCTGTATTTGAATTGCGTTAAGATTCCGAAAATTAAAGAAATCCTATAGACTTAGACTGGGTCGGCAGATTAAATACCCCTGTGTTATTTAGCTGTAAAATATCCAATGCATTTATTAAATATCTCGAGAACAGAAATGAAGATTTATCCTTCATTTATGATTCTGCGGATTTTCCGATCGATCTTATACAGGATCCGTCGGCATGGATGTCAGCGCCTGATTTGGAATTTTTAATTTCCAAAATTGTAAATCACCCATTCAAAGAACGAACGCTAGACTTAGTAAAAGACGTCGGACATCAAACTCCAGACCTACATGCGTGGGGTGTTTTGGATAGCGTTCTGAAAATGATTTCGCATCCTCGCGAAGTATTTATTCAACCCGATCGTTTTATTTCCTATTTTATTTCTCCAGAACCACCGATTGAAAATTTAGTTCGCACCAGTCATTCAATTGCGTTTGATTTGCCGTTAATTGCAGAACAGTACCCGCTGGTTTCAAAATATTTGATGTCGGCGTTTGAAGCGTTGCCACTCTATACAGGTAAATCGTTAGGCCAATGTTCATGGCAACATATCCATGTTAAAATTAATTGGCCAAGTGAAAGTGAAACCCTAGTTAAGAGTGATGCGGTCACAGCCCATCTAAGCCCAATGTTCTTGCAAAACATTATCGAAGAGCTACAAACGAATCAGAAAAATCTGGAAGAAAAAAATCGTGAGTTGATGCAAAAAAACGTACAACTTCTGAGTGCACAAAAGGAATTGAATAAGAACAATCCTGTGCCTTCAACAGATATTGAACAGATTCAATTAAGAATTATCGTTAACAATGATCTTGATTTAAATCAAATCAGTCAAAATTTGGCTCGCCTGCATGACTACATGGTGCGTGCGCAGCAGTTAATCACGATGCTAACTGGCCAAATAAAAATGAATTCTGGAATCAAAGAGATCATGCGACGAATTGACTGGGATCACGTGAAGTCTCAGTATCCCGTTACCATACTGGAAAGTATGGAAGCTTTAAGGAAATTACAAAAGAAAAATTAATTAGGAGAGCCAATGCCAGTAATTAAAAATGTACATGCAAGAGAAATTCTAGACAGTCGTGGTAACCCAACTGTTGAAGTTGAAGTAACTACTGAAAATGGATTCATTGGTCGTGCCGCTGTTCCATCGGGTGCTTCAACCGGTGCACACGAAGCGTGTGAACTTCGCGATGGTGAAAAAAATCGTTATTTAGGAAAGGGCGTATTGAAAGCGGTATCTCATGTAAAAGAGAGAATTGCTCCCGAGTTTTTAGGTCTTCATGTTGATGATCAGGTGTATTTAGATAAATTTTTAAGAGAATTAGACGGAACAGAAAACAAAACTAACCTTGGTGCCAATGCGATCCTTGGCGTTTCATTAGCAGTGGCTCGTGCGGCGGCCATGGAACACGGTATGCCTTTGTATCGTTACATCGGTGGATCGCAGGCTCACAAATTGCCAGTGCCATTAATGAACGTATTAAATGGTGGCGCCCACGCGAACAACGGTCTTGATATTCAGGAATTCATGATTGTGCCTACAGTTAAAAATTCATTTTCAGAATCTGTTCGTGCAGGCTCAGAAATTTTTCACACATTGAAAAAAATCTTGAGCAAAAAAGGCCTGTCGACAGCAGTTGGTGACGAAGGTGGTTTTGCGCCCGTGTTGAAATCAAATCAAGAAGCGATGGATTTGCTAATGGAAGCAATTTTGGAAGCGGGCTACGAGCCAGGACAAAATGTTTTCTTGGCTTTGGATGTAGCGGCGACTGAAATGTATTCAGACGGTAAATACAAATGGGAGAAAAGCTTAATCTCTACGGGCGACTTACAAAATGTTTACAAGTCTTGGTCAGAAAAATACCCATTGATCAGTATTGAAGATGGTTTCTCTGAAGACGACTGGTCATCATGGCAAACAAGCACACAACAATTAGGATCAACATTGCAACTTGTTGGTGATGATTTGTTTGTTACAAATTCAAAACGTTTGAAACAAGGTATCGAAAAGAAAGCAGCAAATGCATTACTTGTGAAGGTAAATCAGATCGGTACATTAACTGAAACGTCTGAAGCGATTCAGTTAGCTCAAAGAAATAAATATAAGACAGTGATGTCTCACCGAAGTGGTGAAACAGAAGACTCGATCATCGCAGATCTTGCTGTAGCATTTAACTGCCATCAAATTAAAACAGGAAGCCTATGCCGCTCGGAAAGAACGGCAAAGTACAATCAACTTCTAAGAATCGAAGAAGAATTAGGAGAAGCGGGTTGGTACTGGGACAAGCTTGCGTTCTCTAAATAATTTATAGTCGAATTACCAAATTTCCAGTGATTCAATACCCACGTTTTGAAGAGCTGGAAGTTTTTTATGGATAGGGTGGCATAGTCCACGTTTTCTAAAAAAATCTCCCAAAGAATAGTATTTACCTGGTTCTGCTCGGAACCAACCATTTAATTGAAACTTCGCGACTTCGCCTTTATCAAACGCAAAACCACGATATTGATTTAATCGATATCCTTGTTTGCCAGCGCATGGGTTTTTCACATAAGTGATTTTTCCTGATGAATATAACTTTTGAATATTCATAGATAGTTTGTCTAAGGCTGCTTGGTTTTGAATTTCTTGTTGTGATTCAACAGCTTCAGCTGAGATTCTCTCAACTCCGTCAACTTCCGTAGCAAATACACCAGCTGAGAATACCAAAATAGATAAGATTAGTTTTGTGGTCACAATACGTCCTTTTGTTTCAACTACTGGTGATCTTGCAAATATCAAACCCTATGCGGCCTTCAAATAACTGTGATTGCACGGAATTAGGAACCCAAAAGGGTCACTTTTTATGTCTAAAAATTAGTCGAAATAAACGGTTTTGCCTATGGTTTTAAGGACCTAAGTCTTGCTACCTATTGCCTTGCATTTTAATTTTAAGAATAGTTGTTTCCCAACCGATGACTTTCAGAGAAACCCCGGAGGGTGGTTGTGAACTTAACCTTCAAAATGAAAATTATTGGTGTTTGTATTTTTTGGTCCGGCCTTTTTGTTGTCTGTGGTGCTATTGTCTTTTTCAGCCAACAAAGACAAAATCTTATCCTGAAAGAACTTGAGCATTCAAAACAAGTTGTTCAGACTTTTAATCGCCTCCTTACTATTACGATCAACTTAGAAACTGGCATTCGCGGTTATCTACTCAGTAGCGAAGATTCCTATTTGGAACCGTTTAACCAAAATGAAGCCAAATTTGACCAAGAAGCCAGAGCTGCCCAGGAATTGCTCGCTGATGATGCCGAACAAAATAAAAGGCTCACTTCAATCTCCGAATTCAAAAAGAGTTGGATTACAGGCCCAGTTGTTGAAGAGATGATGGCGCGTAAAAAATTAACTAGAAATATGATTTCTGCAGACGATTTCAATGCAATCTTTAGAAAAAGTAAGGGAAAAGAATATACCGATAAGATCCGCAGCGAAGTTGAGACAGCCCTCAGCCATGAGACGAATAGAATGGTCAAGCTCGGCGATGAGCAGATAGAGGCCTCTAATAGGGTCAGACTTTCTATTCTATTTGGCTTTCCGATTAGTATCATATTAGGCTTTAGCCTCATTGTCTTCACCGTATCGAAAGTAAATCTAGCAATTCAAAAACTGGTAATCTCTCTATATAAGACCTCAATTGCGATGGCTGAATCCAGCAGAACTCTGACAAGTTGCGGAGTTGAACTAGGCAAGGCCAGCGAACAAACGGCAACGTCGACCCAAGAAACTGCCTCCGCTATAGAGCAAATTAAGACAACGACGGCTTCCAATGTATCAACCGCCCAGAATTCCTTAGAGACGGTTGAAAAGTGTCTTGCGCGATCAGAAGAAGGGCAAGTCGCCGGTGAGGCAGTTCGTTCCGCAATGGGCGAAATCGATCTTTGTGGTCAACAAATGGTTAATAAGGTCGCCGAGAACAATCAGAGACTGACGAGCATTACAAAGATGATGTCTGAAATTCAAACCAAGACCAAAATAATTAATGAGATCGTTTTTCAAACCAAATTGCTTTCTTTCAATGCCTCGGTTGAAGCGGCCCGCGCAGGAGAACACGGCAAAGGATTTTCTGTGGTTGCAGAAGAAATCGGAACGCTTGCTAATCTTAGCGGTACTGCCGCGAAGGAAATTGACCTGTTATTAAGCAATAGCACCAATGAGGTTAAAAATATTATTAAAGACGCCACCGAGTCTATGGCCTATGTCACAAAGGATATCCAATTGAGAATCACGGGCGGCGCTGAAAAATCAGGTGTCTGTCATGAGAAACTCAATGAAATTGGTAAACAGGTTTCTTCTGTTCAAGAGGCCATGAACGGAATTGTGAATGCATCTGAGGAGCAGGCTAGCGGAATAGAGACGATGAGCAAGGCCATCATGTACATTGAGCAAGCCACACAATCTCAAAACTCATTATTTGATAAATATTCAGATACTGCGAATCATCTTGAAGAATTTTCTGAAAGCATCGATCAACAGGTTTTAGAACTTAGATTATTTTTTGGAGTTCGGAGTGGCCCGACAACAACCAGTTCAGGCGATATCTCAAATAGCTTAATTGCTGATCCAAGCTTTGCGAAGCACGGAAGTGCTGCATGAAATTGCACTATAATTTCTACTTGTCTTTAGCATTGATTTTTTCCCTATCGTTAAATGTCTTTGCGGAAGATCTAAAACTGCAAATTGAATCTGGAAAAAAAATCTACCGAGAAAACTGCATTGCCTGTCATGGAGACAAAGGTGATGGCAGAGGCCCTGCAGCCGTCGCTATTCCTGGTACAAAGCCGCGAAATTTTATCGAGGGCAAATACAAATACGGCGAAACTTCTAAGGAAATATTCAAAACCCTCACTGAGGGAGTGCCTGGTACAGCAATGCCTCCATGGGCATCACTGTCAGAAAAAGACCGATGGGCTGTCATAGCTTACATTAAGTCGCTTAAGAAATAATTTGAACCGGCCAATCTTGGCGGCAATTGAGGATTGCATGTTTGCAGTTTTGACATTAAACCTTCACAAAAGATTTGGATTGCTGTTCTTATCGTGGTCCTTATGGGAGCGACAAGAACCATGGCTGACTACATAAAACCAAGTGAAGTTGAACTCAAGAAAAAACTGACCCCACAGCAATACCGGTGCACCCAAGAACAAGACACGGAGACGCCCTTTCACAATGCCCACAGGTTCTACCTATAGTTGAAAATCAAAAGGCCCTATTTTTCAACAGTGACCTTCAATTTCATACCAGTATGAATCGCACACTCGACATCAGTCGTCCCCGGCTTTTTGAACTCAACTTTACTGACTTCTCCGGGTGCTTGAGACTTCAACTCAAACTCATTTGTCGGCCCCAAAGAGTAAACATTATGAGTCACATCCTTTTCATCATTTTTAAAACTAATGCTATCGCCAACTTTTATTTTGATTTCAGTCTGACTGAATTTCTTATCCTTCTGGGTAACCGTGTGCTCACCGGCTTGGACGTGAGCAGAAAACATTAAGCAAACAAGAATTGCATATTTCATAAGTACTCCTTTTCTTTATCTGGGTAAAATGGGTAGATCGACAGGTTTATCTTTACTTGTAAGAGTCGACATAAAAGCCACTAAAGCTTTTTTCTCGTCCGCTGATAAATTCAATGGCTTAATTGAGGCCGACAGACTTTCCCTTTTTACATTCCCACCCCTGTTGTAAAACTCAACGACGTCCTCTAGGGATTTTTCATTACCGCCGTGCATGTAGGGCCCACGCAGAGTGATATTTCGCAAGCCGGGTGTTTTAAATGCATGCTGTTGGGATTTTAACTTCAGAAACTTGCCGCGCCCTATATCATTGTCTTTGACGCCAATATCATGAAAGCTACCGTCGGTGAAACTCCAACCGCTGTGGCAAGCAACGCAATTGGCTTTGCCGTTGAAAATTTGAAATCCTTGCTTTGCAATATCTGAAATCGCCTTCTCGTCGCCATTAATCCATCGATCAAAAGGTGCCTCGCCTGAGATGATTCCTCTTTCATAGACAGCAATTGCCTTTGCAATCAATTCAAGTTTGAGTTCTTCCCCAGGGTATGCCTTTGCGAATAGTTCGCGGTATCCAGCAATTCCTTTGATTTTTTCAACGAGACCACCTGGCCCCTCCATTTTCATATTCATCTCTGCTTCACTACCAATTGGGCCAAGCGCCTGGCCTTCAAGCCAATTGAAACGACCGTCCCACATTAACTTTTCAGTCCAAGCTAAGTTAAGCACTGTTGGTGATTTTCGACCCAATACCTTATGTCCATGCCCGACTCCTTTTGCAAGACCGTCACCCCATGCAAAAGATGGGTTATGACATGTTGAGCAGGAAATGGAATTTGATCCCGATAAGCGCGGATCAAAAAAGAGATTTTTTCCTAGAATCTCACGTTCTTCGGTATATTTATTATCATCTAAGTACGGGATAGATTTGGGGCGAGCATACTTTGCCTTTAGATCAGATAAGTCTGATGAAGCCCAAGCTACTCCAAGAAAAATAACAGGAAAAATAATAAATACTGTTCGTTTCATACAAGAACCCTTTTTTTTAATTTGTCTATATCGAATACTGAATAAATGTATATATTTTAAAGAAATACGGCAAGTGATAGATGGAATTCAGCTGGAAAGTCCTGTGCTCTGGCCAGCAGAAACTGGTCCGGATAATATCTTTAGTCTGGTCGCGGTGACCACGCTTAGAAATTCCATCACTCTTGGTGAGATTGAAAATGGTCTCGTAGATCCAAAAATATCAACACTTACCCATGTTGCAAACGCACTTGGCGTTACTTAGAGAAAATTACCAGATGTTGAGTTATAGATTTTTTGCTACCGAATCCAGGCAAAGGTCTAGCTAAAGACCTGCGTAGGTTAGTTGGAGTTCGCCAAAGTATTTTACAAGAAAAAGTCCAAAACCGGTACCTTTAATCGACTCAGGAACCGACTGTGATCGAAAAAACTTTTGTCCAACTTTTTTCAGTTCGTCCGCTAAAATGCCTATTCCTGAATCGGTGATTTGAATCATGACGAAGTCAGCTGACTCGAATGTTTTTACTTCAATATGGGAATTGGTAGGCGAGTATTTTATCGCGTTTTCTATAACATTAATCAATGCCTCTAATCAAAACGTCGAGGAGTTAAAAATGCACCCAGAACTTGAAAAAAAATTCAAATATTTATGGATGAACAAATCCGATTAATGGAAGAGTTCATGGGAAGCTAACGTCCGCCTCACCCTATCCGATTGACTTTAACGTTTGCTACTGTCACCATTTATTAAATTAACTTTCAAGGATGGTGTGCGTGTTTACGAGAATTTTTTTGACTCTGGTGTTTCTACTTGTTCAAAATTTTGCACTCGGAGCCGCATTTGATGTTCAAAGTTCTTTATTTGGATACATGCGAGGCACCTACGGAAACGGCAGTCGCTATGGCCAGCTTCAAGGCTATGATAGAATTGGTTTAGCGCAGTTTGCGGTCGGTGTTGCGGCCACCGTTCAAGATAATTACAAGTTTGTCGGGCTTTTTGCCGCCGACGTTCTTAGCGATGGAAAAGGCGACGGTGCATCCGTTGGAATCAAAGACACATTCGTTGAGATTGAAAAAATTGGGGCCAGTGATTTTGGTATTTCAGTCGGGGCGCAGCCATTTTTGTTCGGACTAAAATCCAATGGATACCCAGGTGATCACACAATTCAGCCTTCGATTGAATACATGAAGTTATTTGGTCCGACTTCGGACCCATCAGCCCCTACTCGAGATGGACGATCTTTCGCGGTCTCTCAGCAAGCAGGGCCGTCCGCAAAATTGACCTATTCATTAAATAAGGACCAAATTTTTGTCTTAGGAGTTTTTGATACCAGTGAAAATGCTCCAGCTATGAACCGTGGTTCAGCCGTTCATGAAAACATTTTTTTCTATTACAAAGGCACAAACGTAGCGACGCCCGATTTATTGGACGAGGGGCGGACTTTACGGAACAAATTGGAAACAGCTATGGGATTTTTGATGTCGGTGTAGGGTACAAGTTTTTTGGACGATGGGACGTTACTTTAGAAACCATGAGTCTTGATAAACGTTTTGTTGGAACTGATGCAAGCGAATCATTAATCGTTTTCGAGAATACTTACAGCATTAACGATACAAACGCATTATATTTTGACTACGGAAATGCTCAAAAACTAAAGATCACAACGCTGCGCGGGGGTTACCGGTACGACATCGACAAGCCACTGTCTCTGCAGGCCGAACTATCCCAAGACGTCTATGAAGAGGGTAATGCGGTCACTGTTGGCCAAAAATCGCAAATCGAAAGTTTTGATGTCATGTTAAAATACGTTTACTAATTTTGAATAATCCAACAGGGGAACCACAGAGTCTTGATTGCACCAGACTTTCAGCGTTCTCTGTTGGACTGCGACCATCGTGCTGGTTCAAGGCCAGCTAATTTTGAAGGCTACTCCTCAGAAATTTTTTTTGCAAAAATCGATAGTAAATTCCGCGCTTATCTTTAGCTAGTTCTTCATGTTTTCCACTTTGCACAACTTCTCTAAACAGAACCTTGGTGGGCCCTAAACCGTTGAAACATAATCCAACTTATCCATTTTCGTGAAAATCCACCAACGAGATACTTTTTTTGACGGAATTTTGCGTTTAATTTGCCCTCGCGTGCGTCAAGGTAAGTGTGAAAGGAGCGTGTGAAATTTAAATATCATCATCCAAATGTCGGAGCAGACGGGGATGAAGAGCTTGTCATGGGGTGAAGGGCAACCGACATTCCAAAGCTGGCAAGGATCGAGTAAGCAGGCCGAATCGGTGAGATGAATGGATGTTAACTCCGTAACCTTAAAAGTTATGGCTGTCGACCTATTTGCTAGGATAGGGAAGACGAGAGACAGATGGGCGCTAGGCGAGTCCGTCGTCAGTCATCGGAGGCGCAGGTCCCGGCATGTTTACAGAAGCTAAATTCATAAACTTGAGAGATCCGTGTGTTTGCTCTCCTTAACACAGATAAGACAATATAATTCATCTATCTATTTTTTTCACCTGTAGAGAATTAGACAAGGTGACCATTTAAGGAATCCCAGATTGTCAGTTGCGACAAATTGGATCTGAGCTTTTTAGGCCTCCGGGCTTTGTTAACTAAATAAGAGGATGCAAACCTTGAAACCTTGAAATTAAAGAAAGATCATCGCTTACAAAAAATTAACCACGCCGTAGCCGTTTTTTTTGTGGTGGGACTTCAGTTTATTGGTTAAGCAGCGATAGCGAAAACAGAGTTGCGGGCCAGGCGGTGAGCCAGATCCAGAAGAAGCGGTTTAGGCCGAAGCTGAAATAGATGGCTAAGTGGAAAACTACCGCTAGTGCGAAATATAAATAGCTGGCGCTGGATGTGAGTAGTAAACCGAGGGCGGATAGTTCAAAAATTAATGTTCCCCATCCAAGAAGTGTGTTGATGGCGTTTTGTTTTGCTAGTTTTGTCGCTGTGTTTTGAATATCAGGAAAAATACTTCTCGCTAAGAATGCTGGGATGGCTTGGCCGTTTCTCCATTCTTTGTATTTTATTTTGGCTAGGCCGGCTTTGAAATAGGAATACAGTGTGTGGGTTGCTATGTAGATTAATCCTATTTTTGTAAATCCTAGCGTGGCGATGATTGTGCCCGTTAGTATTACGAATGTCATCATGTCGCTGCCGCCGTTGAAGGCACCTCTGAAGCGGATGCAGATAAGCAAGTGAGTTGCGAACAATCCGATAAAAAAAATCGCTAGTGGTTGAAACGCGGCTAGTGCAGCGAGCGCTATTTGTATCGCTGCTATTTTTTGCAGAGATGGAATCGAAAATAGTTTCTGAATTAATTTTGCACTTAGTGGCAAACCTTGTTCTAGATCACGCTTAATATTTTTATAACTCCAAATGTGCTGGAAATTTGGCTGTCTTGATAAAACAAAAATCTCGATGGCTTGAATTAGCATCGTGAATGATAGCAGGCGTGTAGTCAGCAAAACACTGGCTTCTAATGTCATACGGTCACCAGCGGTAGTTTGTCGGATGTGAAGATATCTATTTGTTCACTTGTGTTGTGTGCGGTGATTTTAAATTGGAATTCCGTATTATTCAAATTTTTCTGTTTTAGTTTTACCTCCAACAGTGAGCACAATAGTTGGTAGGTTGTGAGATCTTCTATATCGGATTTGCTAAAGTTTGGGGTGTTATTTTCTAGTTCTTGAATGTCGCGAGCAAACTGTTCAACGACACTGGACTGCATAAGTGTGTCATTCACCGCCTGGTTAAAAACTAACCGGGAAGATTTGTGTGACTGTGTAAATGCGAGTTTTTTCCATTCCGTGTCTGTGGACACCTTATAATAAACCACAAAAGAGAATGCGATTTGATCGAAAAAATCCCAGCGCGGAAATAAGCTGCGGATAAGGCTAAGGAAAATTGAAAATCGAAAGTGCATGGACCTGAGGATCGCACCAAATGCACAAAATTACATCAGTCAAAGGTCGAGTCTGAATATTTTTTTTCAATAAACAAGCGTAAAGTAAAAGTATGTTTATCAAAAAGCCATTCTCGTGGACACGCAGTTTAATTAATCGACCTCTGGTAATGCTTTACGTATGCTTAGCCTTCGCCTTTTTGAATTTTGTCATTAACGGTAATATTTACAGGCTATGGAATTTAAATAACGAGTACCAAAAAATGTTACAAAGAATGGAAAAAAATCAACAGGTTATCGCACGGCTTAATCAAGACATTGCTAAAATGAAAGATCCACTTTATATTGAGCGCCAAGCTATTGAAAAGCTAGATTTAGTAGAAGAGAACGACCTAATTTTTGTGTTTCCAACAGAGCAAACAAATTAATTGGATCCGCATGGAATCTTGATAAAAAATAGCAAAATTTGACTGGACAATTTGGGTCTACAAAATTAGATATATTACTCTAGACCGGGGGATTTGTGAAAATTGAAAAATCTCAGTTTGAATGGACAGCTAACCGAATACACTCGTTACGCTTACGTTTGGGCTGGAGCAGAAGCGATTTAGCACGGCGCTTAGAGTGCAACATAGAAACAGTTAATGCTTGGGAATTGAGTCAGATGAAACCGAATCATGATCAGTTACCAATGTTAGAATTTATTGAAAAACAAGCCGAGTATATTTCTCTTGAAGTTCATGTCTGCCCAATTGCAGAAACTCAATTAGAAAAGTCATCTCGTTCGCAAATTCCTTTAGATGAAATCGAAATTATGTAATTACATAATGTAATAGCTTTTGCTTTATTGGCGCATCATCACTATTCTGTGCGCCAAATGAAACGTTTATTTTTAGTCGACTCAAGTTCCTTATTTTTTAGAGCCTTTTATGCCATCCGTCCTTTAACTTCCCCAAGCGGACTTCCTGTTAATGCGATCTATGGTTATCTTTCAATGATCTTAAAATTAATCAAAGATGAACGACCGGATTATTTAGCATTTTGCTATGACCGTAAAGAGCCCAGTTTTAGAAAAGATATCTATTCAGAATATAAAAGCAATCGATCCGAGATGCCAGAAGATCTGCAAAAGCAAATGCCTCATATTAAAAAGGTTTCTGATTTATTAGGCATCAAAGCCTTCGAGGTCCCAGGCTTCGAAGCTGACGATATCATCGGTTGTTTAAGTGAATGGGGATTAACTCAAGATCTAGCCGTCTATATCGTGAGCGGTGATAAAGATTTTGCCCAACTTGTGAAGCCAAATGTTTTTCTATACGACACGATGAAGGACACCAAAATAGATGCAAAAGGTGTTGTCGAAAAATGGGGCGTTTCCCCAGAGCAATTTATCGATTACTTAGCGATCGTTGGCGATACGTCAGATAATATTCCGAAATATCGATAAAATTGAAGGCAAATTAAAAATTAAACTTGTCGAAAATAAAGAGAACGCCTTTTTATCTAAGGTGCTTGTTACTATCAAGACCGATTGCCTAAATGATGTGAAGTTAGAAGAGCTGACCTATAAGTTAAACAGCAATCCGGATTTGGATGCTTGGTTAGATGAATTGAATTTCAAAACTTTCAAAAAAACAATTGCGGATTTAGCGGGATTGCCGCCAATGGTGCATCCGGCGCCGACAGCCACTGTGAGCACAGTCTCTGAAGTGAAAAGCAAAGCACCTATAGTTCCGCCGATTCGTTATGTAAAGGAAGCTAAATCTGAGCAAACGTCGTTAAATATAGAATCAATTAAAGTCGTCGAAACTGCGGCGGAATTAGATCCCGCGAATAGTTTTTTCTTTCTTTGGGACGAACAGGTTTATTCTATCCAAGCGTCAAAAAATTTGGTGAAGCTAAATTTAGATAAATCTTGGTCGGACCAGTTCAAGAGTTGGTCATGGTCGGGATTTGACTTAAAGAGCATCTGGAAAAAACTGGGTACAAATTTGGATAGCATCAAAATAGAATCTGATTTGATGATCGATGTGAATACGTTGACGTCTAAAGATGCGTCCACATTTTTAAAAGCCGCTAAAGCCATGGGTCAAGCCGAGCTAGCGGATGATTTAGCGTTGCTGGAGGTCCTAGAGAGCGTTAATCAAATGCGGACCCTAGTTACAGCTCAATTAAAAGAAAATGATTTTGGTTCAGTATTAAGAGACGTTGAGTACCCATTGATTCCTGTTTTGGCTAAAATTGAAAATGCAGGATTTGTGGTCGATACAAAACAGCTCAGCCAATACAGCGACGAGTTGCAAAAACAGATCGTCATTTTAGAAAAAAGTATTCATGAACTAGCTGGTGAAGAGTTTAATATCGGCAGTCCTAAACAACTGAGTGGACGACTTTCAAGTAACAATCCTAATTTACAAAATATTCCCATTAAAACAGAACGTGGTCGTCGTGTACGTCAGGCATTTATAGCGGGGCCTAATCATAAAATTTTGTCGGTGGATTATTCTCAGATTGAGTTGCGCATTTTAGCTCATTATAGCAATGACAAAGGCTTGATTCAGGCCTTTGAAAACGATCTAGATATTCACGCGGCAACGGCCAGCGAAGTATTTGGCGTTCCCGTCAGTGCCGTGACTAGTGATTTACGTCGAATTGCGAAGGCTGTTAATTTTGGTATTGCCTATGGCCAGGGTGTATTTGGTTTAAGTGAAACATTAGGTATTCCGCGTGCGGAGGCGACAAAAATTATCGCTGACTATTTCACAAAATTTTCAGGAGTTCGATCTTATATTGATGATACTATTAAGTACGCGCACGAGAATGGTTTTGTAAAAACTCTTCTGGGGCGTAAACGTATTATCAGTGAATTAAGTGCCAAGAACCCAGCGTTGAAAAAGTTTGGCGAGCGAGCGGCTATTAATGCCCCTATTCAGGGATCAGCGAGTGATATCGTAAAGCTTGCGATGATTAAGCTGGATTCTATAATTAAATCTAAAATGATTCTTCAAGTGCACGATGAGTTACTATTTGAAGCTGATGAAGAGACGTTGCAAAAAGAATTACCGATTATAAAAGATGTAATGGAAAATATAGTGACTCTTAAAGTACCTTTAAAAGTAAATTCACAAATTGCGTTGAATTGGGACGAAGCCCATTAGTCTGCCGTAGAGATTAAGTTCTAGGCCAACAGTTGTGGAGATATTGGCACTTTAATCC
>NCGL01000018.1 GCA_002256935.1 Bdellovibrio sp. 28-41-41 | reverse complement strand
GGCTTAAAAGGGTATTTCGAGGGCAATCACCGACAACGAGAACTTGGTTATCAGCAAAGAGATGAGTATTTAAAACGATTCAATCAGTTTATCTACCGGCTCAAGCAAACGAAAGCGCGCGCCGGGCCCTTGCGGGCCACCTAAGAAAAATACTCTTTCTTCGAAATCTTATAGTCGTGAATCTTTTTATGCAGATAAGTCCGCTCGATTTGAAGGACAGACGCCGCTTCCGAGATACTACCATCAGTAGTTTTTAGCACATTCAGAATATATTCCCGTTCCGAAACATTTCTAAAATCTTTCAAAGACTTCAAATCTGAATTTGAATTTCTTACGGACTCTGCCGACAAAAACGAAAGCAAGTTTTCATCTAAAACTTGGCCACCTAAAATCGCCATTCGCTCGATCGCGTTTTTTAGTTCGCGAATATTGCCAGGCCACGGGTACTCCATCAATCGCTTCATAGCTTCAGGAGACAAAAACTTCTGAGGTAGTCGGTTCACACGAACATATTCGGATAAAAAGTGCTCGGCTAGCATCGGGATATCCGACGTTCTTTCTCTCAATGACGGCATAGAGATAGGAAATACGTTCATACGATAGAAAAGATCTTCCCGAAAATTACCTTTTTTCACTTCGGCCTGTAGATCACGGTTAGTGGCCGCAACAATCCTGACTTTAATAGAAATAACTTGTTCCGAACCAAGCTTTTGAATTTCCATATTTTGAGTAGCACGCAACACTTTTGCTTGGGCCGACAAACTCATTTCGCCGATTTCGTCCAAAAAGATTGTCCCGTTGTTAGCCAGCTCAAAGAATCCTTTTTTATTTCGATCGGCACCAGTGAAGGCGCCTTTGTTAAAACCGAAAAGCTCGCTTTCTATTAAATTTTCAGGAATAGAAGAGCAATTTACTTTGATAAATGGACCACTAGCCACCTGACTGTTCTTGTGGATCTCTTTAGCAACCAATTCTTTCCCGGTTCCACTCTCGCCAGTGATCAAAACCGACGCTGTTGTGCCCGCCACTTTTTTGATAGAGGATAGTAGGTCCGTAAAAACTTTTGATTTTCCTTTAAATTCTGTTTCAACTACCGACGACTTTAGATCATCGACCTCTTGTTTAATTTTTCTCAAGTGAAGGCACTTCTCAATAGTCACAACTAGCTTCTCGGGAGCAAATGGCTTTTCCAGGAAATCATAAGCACCCATTTGGACACCTTTAACTGCGTCGGAAATACTGGCTTGGCCAGAGATAAAAATAACTGGAATATCATAGCCGTCGGAAAGAAGTTTCTGAAACAATTCAATACCACTGATTTCACCCATACAGATGTCACTAACTAAAACATCCGGCTCATTGGACTTGATTTCGTTTAGCACAGCGAATGGTTCCGCAAATGTTTTTACCTCGAAACCTTCATTCATCAATGCGATCTGAAGGCCTTTGCGCAGATTTTTATCATCATCGACTAAGTAAATTAATTTGCGGTTCATATTTTATCCTTTCACCAAGGGAAGCTGAATTTCAAACTTAACTCCGCCGTCCGCGGCGACACACTTGATATCACCACCGTGCTCTAAGACAATTGTCTTCACGATCGCTAAACCAAGCCCCATATTTTTTGCATTCGTTTTTGTTGAATAATAAATATCGAATATTTTTTCACGTTCGATTTCATTTAAAGTTACGCCGGAATTGAAAATTTCGATGTAGGCAAACTCGTCGTCAACATGCAGGCTAAAATGAACATCGGTTTTCGTGTCGGGGTTGGCCTCGACTGCATTTTCAACCAAATTGGTAAACAGAGTCCTAAATATTTTAGGATCTAGTGCCACACGCGCATCGATCAGCTTCTGAAACTTAAATTTTACAGTCGCCCAAACATCACCATACTGAGCGACAAACGACTGGATAAAGTCAGCAAGCTCCACTGTTTCAAGTTTGGGTTTAGGAATTTGGGCAAAATCAGAAAACCCAGATACCATTTCCGAAAGGAATAGTACTTCTTGATCAATGGCCGTAGCGGCTTCTTTGACCATCGTTGTATCGACTGACGAAACTTTCTTCAACTGGGATAACCAAATCCGCATAGGTTGCAGTGGACGACGTATTTCATGTGCAAGCTTCTTTGCTATATCTTGCCACTTAGCCATTTCACTGAGGTATCGCGATTTCTCTCGTTCTCTGTTAAGCTCGTCAAACGAGCGAACGTAAATTCTATGAATAATAAAACTTAGAACTGCGCCTCCGACAAACACTCCGAGCAGAGTCATTCCAAATAAAATAAAAAAATATTTTAAGATTGCGCTTCTAACAGCGTTAGTAAAGTACAAGTCATCACCGTAGATTAGCTTCAGATCTTGAGCTTGCTTGAACTGCCCATGATATTTGGCATCATTTTTAGGATCGAGCTTCGACTGGTTTTTGAGCGATGCAGTAAATTCATCAAGAACATTAGAGATATCGCTCGTTTTGTATATCTTTTGATGGGTCACAAGAACGTCGTTTATAAGAACATAATTAACTACCAACATGATTGAACTTGAAATAAGAAGTGCAAATAGAAGGAGCACAAGAACTCTATTTCTCAATTTGCCCCCGCTCTATATTCACTTTTACTTTTTCTGATTGAAATACCCATGATCCAGCAACTTCGTCTTTGCCTAGTTCGGAATCCAGCACCTGGTTAAATACGTCAGTTCGTAATGATTCTGTCGATGAATCCTTAGCAATTTCCCGCGCAGAAGATTTACTCCCCGGATCTATTTTAAGTGAGCCACCGGGAATGTTAACTCGATTCTCCGAAAGCCAAACTTTTATTTTTTCTCTTTTTTCTTTAGAAATAGGATCGACAATTACTTTCATCGCCATCTCATAATTTGATTTATTATCGGTCAAAGTGTCTGAATTTAATTTTAAATTTAATTCAGCGTTTTGAAGCCAGGCTAACAATTCGTTTTCTTTCGAGAACTTCACCTGGAAATCAGTTGCACCAGAATGTCGCTTGGCCGTATATAGTTCATCCCACAAATCAAACACAATCGTATTTAATACTTGAGATTCTGATTCAATCTTTCCATTTTTCCAAAGTGTAACTTTAAAAACTAGAATGTTAGTGAAACCACTTTTTAGTGCCTTGTTCAAGTTTTCAGGAAAATCAATTTTTCTAGCTTCGACAACCACATTCTTATTAACAACTTTGACTCTAAAACCAACGCCCCGAGCAGCAAAAGAGACAATTAAAGAGAATAAAATAATTCTCATAAACTGCTCCAGTAACCCAGGTACAATCTTAAAATGCCTAAACTTCTATGCTCCATAGTGTAGCCGACTGAAGTTAATAATGACTTAGCATACTGGACTTCATCGTTGTTAACAGGTAATTCAAAAAAATTCGGGGATACTTCCAGAAATGCTCTTGAACGAAGTACGCCCGATTTTAAGTTTGGTGAAAAAATATATGCATATTGAAACGGAACCGAATACCAACGTGAAGGTGCGGAACTATTACCGGAATCTTGTTGGTTAAAATTAAATTTGAAGACAAAGAGATTTGATTTGCTAGCAAGCCAATTATGTCTGTAGTTAGTGTCATATCCGTAAGTCCGGGTCGGCATAAACATATCGAAAAACCGTAGTTTAGAAAAACCTACGCTAAATTTCTCGCCTTGAGTTGGAAAATAGCTATCGTCCTCAGAATTCCATCCATAGGAAAACTTCTCGGTCTGACTTTCAAAAGTATATTTTTGTTCTTGAGGAGACTCGTAAATCGATTCATATCGATTTCTTTCCGAAGAAAGAGAAATATAAGAAAAATCAAAAATTCGATAACCTAATGTACCTTGATAAGTGGTTTCCTCATTTTTTCGAGCACAATCGTAGCATTCACCTATAGAATCATAGTTTTTCGAAAAATTTAAATTTAAATATAATTTTTTCGATCCAAATAAGTTGGGGTCGGTATAATCTAATTTAAAATTTTTCGACTTATTATCAAATTCTCCTTTTACCAATTCCGCTGTCACCTGGAGAACTTTACCTAAACCAAATAAATTCCTATGACCTACCGTAAGGAACAATGAATCTCTTGTCGATTTCGAGGACTCATGAGATTCCGTTTGAATGGTCATTTCTGTATAAACTGCACTTGATTCTTCAACTTCGATAACGACTTTAACGTTACCTCTCTTAGAACCTTTTTTTAAATAAAGGTTTACCGACTTAAATAAATTTCTTAGTTGAAGTCGAATTTTCGCATTGGAAAGCTCGTCTTCATTAACCTTATCACCGACTTCAAGATAGATTTCCTTTTGAATTAAATCACAATTTGTTGTCGCGTTCCCGACGCATTCGAATTGATCAATAATCAATTCGTTCGGATTGGGTCCCGATGTTAGCACTTCTCCAAAATCTTGAGCTTGGAGAAATAACGGCAGCACTATAATAGTAAATAAAATGATCTTCATTGTTTATCCTTTGTTATGAGTTTCAAAGGAGGTACAAAAGCAATCGCGCCACCAAAAAGGCGATTTATAGAAAAAGATAAACCCTTAATTTTATTAGGTAAAATCAATGAAGAAGGTGGGCAGCTGTCTGATTTATTATACACATGTGCAAATTAATATAATATGCACTCAAAGAAAGTGATTTGTTCAGTCCTATATTTACTTCACAGAGTCTTGGATCTATGGAACTTGGCGGACTGCCTGCGATGAAGCCTCATAGTCAGCCCTCAATTTTCGTCTAATCTTCGCCTGTTCATTTCGCCGTCTCTCAATATCGTTCTCTAAAACTAACGGCGGCACATCGCACGGTTTACGATCTTTATCCACGGACACCATCGTGAAGAACGACGACATCACATGACGGGTAGTCTTGCTGCGAGTGTCCTCCGCGATGACTTTGATACCAACTTCCATAGATGTCTTGCCCGTGTAATTTATCGAGGCTTTGAAAGTAACCAGTTCCCCAACATGAATAGGCTCGCGGAAAAAAACTTGATCTACAGAGAGAGTCACAACGTATTGACCAGAGTAGCGAGCCGCGCACGAATACGCCGCTTGATCTAGGTATCTAAGAATAGCACCGCCATGGACATTTCCGGCGAAATTCACCAGATCAGGAGTCATAAGAATAGTCATTGTTAAACGTTTGCCGCTGGCAATTTCATTTTCCATTGTAACCTCGCCCTCAAATTGTAGAGCGATTTCGATTTAAGTTACAAGGAGTTTGGTAATGATCCCTGAGTTAGAGAAAACAAATGCAACCAAGCAAACACAGCAATAATGGTCGAATTCAAAAACATCGGCCCAGCCAGCTGAACGTCGTCTTTAATCTCGCAAAAATTTCTCTTTTTGCCGCGCTACGTTTCAAAAAGGCAGCAGCTGACTTTCTATTCTCCGCTATAATCTTTAGCTACGATGCCGTACTTTTCAATTTTACGAAGCAAAGTCTTTTTAGGGATATTCGCATGAAGAGCTGTTTGATTGATGCGGCCTTTGAATGTTTTCAATGCTTTAATGATGAATTCTTTTTCGAATGTTTCTTTTTGAGCATTGAAATCAAGTTCACCATTGAACGTAACTTTCATTCCTACGCCGGCTATATCGATATCTGATTCGTCGTCAGAATCGCCATCAGCGTCTTCAACAACATCAACACCTGAATCCATAAACACGGGACCCCTAGGCACTACTCCAGACGCTTGAGTTTCAGCCGCTTTCTTTTCTGCTTCGATCATTTTTTCGAGATCGAATAAGCTTACGCCGACGGACTCAAGAACTGCTTCTGGCAATGCCGATAGCGTAATCATGTGCGACGTCTCTAATACGAACGAATGCTCAATAACGTTTTCAAGTTCACGGATATTTCCTGGCCAGTTGTATTTCTTTAGGATGTTCATCGCATCCACTGTTACACCAGAGATTTTCTTTTTGTGAACTTCGTTAAATTTCTTAACGAAAATTTGGATTAAGCGTTCAATATCATCTTTACGCTCAGCCAATGCCGGCAAGAATATAGGTACAACATTTAAACGATAAAATAGATCTTCACGGAATGAACCGGTTTTGATCATTTCTTCTAACGGGCGATTCGTCGCTGCAATGATACGAACATTCGATTGAATCTCGCGGTTAGATCCAACCGGAGTAAATAACTTTTCTTGAAGTACACGCAGGATTTTAACCTGCATTAGCTGCGGCATATCGCCGACTTCATCTAGAAACAGAGTTCCGCCTTCAGCAAATTGGAATTTACCAATTTTTCTCTCAGATGCGCCTGTGAACGAGCCTTTTTCGTGACCAAATAATTCAGATTCAAATAAATTTTCAGGAATTGCCGAGCAGTTGATCGCTACGAACTTGTCATCTTTCCTAGCTGAGTTAAAATGGATCGCTTTGGCTACCAATTCTTTACCTGTTCCCGATGACCCGCGAATAAGAACCGGAGTATCTACCTTCGCAAGCTTATTGATGATGTTAAACACCTTCTGCATTTGCGAAGTGTTACCTATAATTTTACGACCAGCTTCTACCAATACTGGCGAGCTAGCAGCGATATTAGAAATTAAAGAGTGAGCATGAATCGCTTTTTCTACTAAAGCGATTAAGTCTTCTGCGGCCACTGGCTTAGAGATATAATTGTAAGCGCCATCTTTTACCGCGATAACCGCGTCGTTCAACGTCGCGTGCGCTGTTAACATTAACACGATCACACCCGGATCGAATTCTTTCATTTGCTTTAAGGCTTCAAGACCATTTAGGCGAGGCATATCGACATCGAGTAATACGATATCGATCTTTGAACCTTCAGCTGTGGCTGCTTTTATTTTTTCAAGGGCGTTGATCCCATCGAATGCTTCAGAGACTTCGAATTTTTTTAGGGCTGAAAATGCTGATTTGATGGAAAAACGTAATCCCGCATCGTCATCAACCACTAGAATTTTAAACATCGAGGCCTCCTGAAACTGGTTCGTTTCTTGGGGTTCTCGACGTCTCGAAAACCCAGGTCTAAAGCTGCGGCAATTGTACTACAAAAATCGTCCCTTTACCAGAGTCCGACTCTACAAATATTTGCCCTTGGTGAAGCTCTGTAAAATATTTAGCCAGATAGAGGCCCAATCCTGACCCTTTTATCGGCGAACTCTTCGCATTTGCGCTCCTATAGAACTTCGAGAATAGGTGTGGCAATTCTTGGGCCGCAATTCCGGGCCCCTGGTCGGCTATGACAAAAAATACGAAGCCGTCTTTTTCATAAGTCTTTACGCTAATTTGCGTCTGCTCAGGCGCGTATTTAATCGCATTTTCCAAAATATTTGAAAAAACCTGCCTCATTAGGTCTGGATCCATCCTAATGGGGAATAGGGGTTCTAGCTCCGAGTGGATCTTCATCTTTTTAATCTGCGCCAGGAACTCATGCTTCTTGATTACGTCGGTGATCAGATTATTTGGGTCTTTGGACTGCCAATGCAGCTCAACGCCCTGGAATTCGATTTTAGCGTAATTCAAGATGGAATTGATGAACTTCAATAGATCGTCGCTAGAGGAACGAATGGTATCTACGGCTTCACGTTGAGGAACACTGACATTCTGAGCATCGGACAGAATAACGTCCGTCATTCCCTTAATACGCGCAATCGGCGTCTTCAAATCATGTGACATCATCGAAATGAAATTTGTTTTTAGTTCTTCAACTTGCTTTAAGAGCCTGTTTTTTTCGTAGTATTCCCAGCTGCGACGATTTTCGATAATCAAACGATACGGAATAAAGAAATAATAACACAGGAAAATAGCCAGCAGTGGATGCGCCATCGAAATCCAAAAACCAAATGGCCAAAACACAAAGTACGCAATCGCTACGTACGAAAACAACAAAGAAATAATAATTAACAAACCCACAGCCGGGCGAACCGCAAACACGATGTAAACAGTAATAATAGAAATTAAAATCGTTAGCGCTAGATTCAACCATACGGGTGCACGCACAATCGCATTGTTCAAGATCAATGTATCAAACATGTTCGCGTGCATTTCTGTTGTCGTCATCGCAATCGACGATCGCGAATACGGAGTCAGAATATAATCTTTTTCCGTTAATTCTAAGTTCTGACCAATAATAATGATCTTATCTTTAACTGCCTGAGCCGACACTTTCCCTTCCGCAAAATAGTGAAATGGAATTTTGTCATAGGAATTTGTCGGACGAAAATGAACATAGATTTGATCGGTCTCTAAAAAGTTAAATAAACCGCGAATTTTGTATTTCTCTGCCACTTCAGGATTGTATGTTGAAGCCAAAAACGGATGGATCATGACTTGATCTTGGTAATTAACCATCATCCGCCGAGTCACGCCGTCTTTAGCAAAATTGGCTGTATCTGTGCTTTTAGGACCGGAAAATAATTTGATACGCTCAAAAGGTTCGCTCATTTTAAGCTTACCTTCTTCACCACGCATTTCTAGAAAATTGGTCAGAACAAATAACTGCTGAAAAGTCTCTGCGGATTTAGAAAAATCCACTTTCTCTTTCTGATTTCCACCGATTTCGTCATAATTTAAGTCATAAACAATCCCACGTGGGCCGAGCTTCTTTATTTCTTCTAACACTTTGGTGTGATCACTGAACTTCGGAATGCCCTTAAAATACTCAACTGATTCTGGATTGATTTCGGCAATTAAAATATGCCCTGATGTTTCTGGAGCGGGAGAATATCGAACGCGTAAGTCGTAAAGGTAGGCCTCAAAAAAATCCAGCTTAATTTGATTAATAAACAAAGCCAGACCGGTCGCCAGCGCCACTCGGAAAACCATGATCCCTAGAAACTTTATTCGGCCCCAACGGGACCCGGTATCATTGGTTTTGAGCGAGGGCGGTAGTGCCATTAGTTTTCTATCTTATTGGTAAGCAGCCTTCGCCACCTTTAGCTTTAATAGCTGCAGATTCACTATTTCCACCTTTAGATGAAGATTTTGGCTTAATTTTTTTGATGCTTTTAGATTTCATAATCATTCCTACTTCGATGTTAAACATATAAACCTCTTTTCAATAAATTTCAATTTTAATTCCATATACACGAGACAATTTAAAAGGTGCCAGATGCAAGGCGGATATGACTAAAATTCGCGAAGGCGTACGTCAGTACGTCGTAGCGGATTTTTGGCGTATCCAACGCAGTCAGATGGCGTCTTTCAAATTGGCTCCTCTCTGGCGATGGCATAGTAGTATAATGCTAGAGCCAGCAAAAATCTCGTTCTTTCACAGAATTGCAAACTTTTCTGTAACGTGTCTTTTTTCGACGTTGTTTGGTGGATAAACGAGCACCCGCCACCGCACATATATTTCGCCCAGCACGATTGACAATTATTTCGTTCAATAATCGTCTCTTCAGCGTATTCTGCCAGCTTAGCCTCATCCAGTACCGACCCACTACCAAGGCGATCCTGAACGCTGCCAACGGTCCAAGGACAGTTGAAAACCTGATTACGGCTATCGATCACCGCAAAGCTACGACCTAGTCCGCAATGATTCTCTAAACGCTCTTGCGAATCCAGACGATCAAAATAATTATCAAATAAATAAATCTTACGAAGTTCTACCTCGCCGCCCAAGTCCCATGCGGCTTTTGCGGTTTTAGTTACTTCCAGCATATACTGCTCGTTAGACGCTTCATCCAAATCACTGACGGAATAGATAAAATCAATCCAATCAAAATTGAACTGTCTAAAATATTCGTATGTCTCTAGCACTGCCGTGTGATCTTTTGTAAATACGGCGTGAACCGCTAACGGACCAATCTTGGATCGAACTGTATTTAGCTTCGCTAACGTAGTTTCGATTGCTTGAGATGTTGGTTTGTTGTTTTTCTGAGGGCGGAAACGATCCATGATCTCTGGTTTTCCATCCATGCTAACGACAACCGTCGGTTTGTAAGTAGAAAGTAAATTTAAAATGTCATCATTCAGCAATGTTCCGTTCGTAGTAATTTTATACGAAGGCACAAAACCTTTCTCTTTAGCCGCGCCGTCAACATATTCACAAATCGCGCGAATGGCAGCTGGGTAAAGCAAAGGCTCGCCACCTAAAAAGCTAATGTGGAAACGTTCGCCCTTATCTAGTTTTGAAATAAAGTAACTCAGCTGAGGCAGAGTCTTTTCAATCTCTATACGCTTAACAGGATCACCGTAACTGCCATCGCCGCCGGCCGCGCAGTAGGTACATTTCAAATTACAAATTTGCGTAACGTTGATATTTAAACTTTTTGCTTTGAATTGAGTTTTTGCTTTCTTTGTTTCAACAACAGGAACCTCGTCATTCCAAGTTTTCAGCTCACTACTATCTTCTGACGACAAACTAGACTCAAATGTTTGGGGAATAACCGACGATGCTAATGAAACTTTCGTCAAACCGCGAAACACCTCAGGCGTAAGTCTAGCTACTTCCAAGCTTTCACTTTGGAAACCAATAAACGCATCAGGCCCGGTCCCCAAAAATGAGGCGGCGTTAAAGGCGGCTAGGTTTTGATATCGGCTTAGGTCTAACACTTTTTGACTCCAGTTACATGTGCTGCTTAAGAACGTCTGCAAAAAAGAAACCAATTTTCACCAAAAACAATTTATGTTTTTCCACGTAATTTTAAATAGATAGATAACTTTTTGGCGGTGCCCTTTTGCCCCTCTTCGACCATCTGCTGGCAACCCTTTAGGCAAACCTAAAAAAAACACAGGGTTCTAGTTTCAGTTTGCACCTCAAAATCCGATGAAAAAACATGAAGTTCGCCCTCATCAAACATGCAGTTTTAGCTCTGATTTTTGCCGTCGTTGTGACGTTGCAAATGGGCTGCAGCAAAGGCGTCTACCTTGGACCCGAGTCGGCAGAATTCCTGGCCACTGCATCCCAAGAGGATTGTGGCTATTTACAAAATGAATATGGCCAACGTGTCGCTTGGAAAGAAAACCTACCCGCTGAGTTTTTCGTATCTAAAACGATCCCAGAAGAATTTCGTCAAGACATCGCAGATGCCGCCGAGATTTGGAACACGTCCGCAGGAAGGACCGTTTTGAAAATTAATTTATCCGATCTAGAAAGCCCGCTATCGACATCAGACCAACGAAACACAGTCGCGGGTTTGCAGGACTGGGATGAAGACAAAACGACTCAGCAGGCTGTCACCATCGTTAAGTTTCGAGGTAACTTGATCACCAGTGCTGACATCAAAATTAATTTAGACGATTTTGTTTACTATTCCAAAGAGCCGCAAAATTCAAAACAAGTTCACTTTGTTAGTTTGATCGTTCACGAACTAGGTCATGCTCTCGGATTAAAACATGCCTCCATTAGACCGACCGTTATGTGGGCGACACTTGGATTTGATATCGTCAGAACGTCGCTTTCAGCAACTGATCAAAAATCCTTAGAGTGCGAGTATTAAATGAAAAAAATATTAATTCCATTATTTGCTTTCGTATTGATCGCTACCGGAGTTCTGGTATTCAGACACCAAAACTTACGCCAACCTTCATCCGTGAAAATGGATAGTAATGGCGCGATTCAGCTGATCGAAAATGATCTATCCAGAAATGAAAACAAAAAACAAATCAAACGAGCTCTACTGCAAAGCTTAGATTGGAACTACTCAGCCGAGAATGCTGGTCTGTCACTCAAATTTGAAAATGTTAAATTTTCTAACGGCAGCGAGGCGGATGACCTGTGCACCACCTACCCGAACATGGCTATAACATTGGAAGCTCCGGATATCAGTTACAGCGGAGAGCATCCGGAAATCCACATTCAGAAGGCCTGTGAAGCCACCGGGAACATTGTACCATTTGAAACCGATTTAAGCTTGCTGACAGACTCGACTATTTTAAAAGACGTTAAAGCACAATCAGCGGCCATCGACGCTCAAATTCGAGTTGCTAATTGGGACGACGACACCCCAGACAAATGGCGCGTGAAACAATTGATTTTCTATAGTGCTTCCAAAATGCAAAATCAAAATTTCGAAATAACTAAATACGAAATCCTTTCCGTACTTGGCTATTCTGTTGAATTTCAAATCACAGCAAAGAAACAATAATAAGGAATTTATATGAAGACCAAAGTAACAATTAATTCAGTTGAACATGAAATAGACACGGATCCTAAACGAACTCTACTTGAGTCGTGTTTGATCGCGCAAATTGCAGCTCCCTACTCATGTCTTGAAGGTGTCTGCTCTTTTTGCGAAGCCGAAGTCACTGAAGGTGACGTAAGAGTCAGAGCTGGCAACGAAACGGACACACATCCAAAGACCGTAAGAACATGTCAGACATTCCCTGTATCAAAGACTGTAAAATTAAAATATTTAAAAAACACTTGATGCACAAAATAGTCCATGGAACCCTTTAGGTATGTCACTATATGTTAAATTTTGGGGAGTAAGAGGATCCTTACCTGCGAGTATGACACCGCAGGGCTGGAACTCACACATCCAAAACCTTCTAACAAACTACGATGCTAATAGATCATCCTTGGATGGCATCGGGAATACGTCGTCGGCTCCAGCCCAATTTTTATCAAATAAAAAGGTTCAAGATATTGGTGGCTACGGAACTGGCACAACCTGCGTAGAAGTTAAATCGGCAAAAACCCAATTGATTATCGACGGTGGTACAGGCATTCGCAATTTCAGTGAAAAAACTATGTCAGGTACTTCAGGACACGTTAAAGGACCTTACCATATTTACATGACTCATTTTCATTGGGATCACGTAATGGGTCTGCCATTCTTTACACCGCATTTTATTTCTGGAACTCAAATTCATTATTACGGTGTTCAAAAAGACATCGAAGCGCTCATTCGTGGTATTTTTAAGAAACCTTATTTCCCTGTCGCATTTGAACAATTGTCTGCTAAAATTCACTTTCACGTTCTGGAGCCAAGACAAGCATTTCAAATTGGTGATATGACTATCACGCCCTACTTACTTGATCATCCAGATCCTTGCTGGGGATTAAAGGTCGAAGCCGGTGGTAAATGTTATTCACACTGCGTGGATACTGAAGGTACTCGCGTGAGCCGAGAAGAACTGGGACCAGATTTAAAACTTTATGAAGATGTCGACCTAATGTATTTCGATGCTCAATACACGTTTCCTGAACTAGCAGAGAAAGCAAACTGGGGACACAGCGCGGCTCAAATCGGACTCGATTTAGCATTTCGTGAAGGTATTAGAAAAGTATTGTTTGCGCATCATGATCCAGGCGCAACGATCGAACAAATTCAATCTATCAAAGATCAGACTCATGAATACTTTCAATGGCGACTTGATCACGCCAAAGAATGCAACGAAGAAATTCCTGCGTGCGAATGGGATTTTGCCTATGAAGGTTTAGAAATTAAACTATAAAGGGGCAACTGTGACTGGAATCGTTTCAAAATGCTTATTGCTCTGCATTTTAATTTCTTCACTTTCTGAGGCGAGCGCTCTTCTGGGTTTAGACTACATCTTGTTCACAGACAGAAATACGGTTGAAACGGCGACATCATCATCATCAAGTAAATCCATGTATGTTTTCAATGTGGCTTTTTCGATCAATTAAAAGAAGTCGTTCTATTTTGGTTGGTCGGTATACAGCGTGATCACTAAAGATGAAACTAACAATCAGTTCTCTAACTATACGACCCAGGATATGGGGCCAAGCTTTCGCTATGAATTTGGCCGCAGCGGATGGTATTTTTTAAATTTTGTATACGGCATCCGTACGCAAACTAGTTTCGATACCGGCGGCACCGCTGAAGAATGGCTCGGAACCAACTATTTATTCCAAGCTGGTGTCGCACCCGTATTCCAAGCTGGTGTCGCACCCGAACTTTCGGAAAGCTTCCAAGTTGTTTTTGCGTTTAATTATTTTAGTGGCGGCGCCACCAAAAAACTTGTCTCAGGTGTCCAAACCGACGTCACATATTCTAAAGCCTTCATGACCCCAACTGTCGGGATCACTTACAAATGGTAATTATTTAGTAGCCGTACCTGTGTAAATAGCCGATGTCGGAGTCGACTCTTCTGGCAAGGCGGAAGTCAGCGTTGTGCTGCTGCTGCTGCTGGATTTATCTTTAGCGCAACCGAATATATCGATGACACCTTTACTGCACAATCCCCAAGTCGCCAGAACAATACCTGAAATAATCAGCGTTGGTTTTAACCATGAACTATTATCATCCCAAAATTCTGATACAGCGCTTTTTTCTTCTGTTTCTATTTTAGGAGCTGATTGCTGAGGACCACTGCCGCCACTATTTCCCGGTCGATTTTTCGCCAAGTCATCCGATACAGATTTCAAAACCGAGTACTGCCATTCTAATCGCTCACACGAACTATTTTTTTGACGGCATTCTGTTCGACTCGCATCAACTTGACTCAGATAACTTTGAATATCGCTAGGAGAAATGTTTTTCTCACGCATCAGGCGCTTCACTATCATTACAGCGTCGCTATTTGCTTTTCCTTCTAGTAAATCCCAGCATAATTTACCCGTAACTGTGATGCAGTCATCGCCTCTCGCGTGAGATTCATTTCCAATTAGAAACAGTGACCACATATACAAAGCGCCCTGATTCGCTTGTCCGACCTTCTTTCCTTTCGTAGCGTAAAATTCGTTGATCAGTTTATTCATGATCTTATCAAACGAACTCAAGTCGTCATGTGTGAATGGGATGCCGTTCACCATCGCCGCAATATTATCATCGTTTATAAATTCGATATTCATCGTTTGCTTCGGGTGTTTTATTAATAATCGAAATCCAGAACTAACAGCCTGAGATTTGTTTAGATTCGTCACCGATAGTTCGGGAATTTCTAAATTTTTATTTTTAGCTAAATACTGATCAACATTATCTTTGTATTTCCCCTGCACCACAGGCTTTAAGTTTTTCCATAAATCAACCAAAGGTTTCTGACTGAATTTCATCAAAGAACTATTCTTCAGAGTTGCCAGCAAACCAGTTGAATCTTGTGAATCTGCATACGAAATTTGAAAACACAAACCTATAGCAATTGCTAAAATAATTTTTTTCATAAAAGTCTCCTAGTAGTTGATTGCCTGTGGAAGGTTGCTCGACGTATAGGAACCAATTCCTAGCTGACCGTAATAGTTATAACCCCAGCAATACTGTGCTGAATTTACTTGTGCACATGTGTGGTACCCATGACTTTGAGATACCCCGGTAACACCAGAGCTAAAAACCGCATTCGGTGCCGTGATTCCACCAGTTGTTGATCCAGTGCCGACTTGGCCATAACCGTTATATCCCCAGCATTTCAAACTTCCATCGCTTATCTGAGCACATGTTGTTAACAAGTTTGCAAAAACTTTAGTGGCGCTACTTAAACCAATATAATAAGGAGCCACATGTGCTGTTGTATTTGATGTTCCTAATTGTCCGTACGTATTAAGTCCCCAACATTTTACGCGTCCAGATTGTACTGCGCATGTGTAGTTGTAACCCGTCGATACCGACGTGACTCCAGATTCCATACCCGAAACAGCTTGGGCATACGATTGATTCGTCGTTGTTCCATCACCAACTTCACCACTTGTGTTTCGACCCCAGCAATATAAAGCTTCTGATTTTATCGCACACGCGTGACTGAAACCCGTCGAAACATGAGTTACAGAATCAGTTAAGCCTGATACTGTGGCTGCAGCCATCGTCGCAGTCGTTGTTCCATTACCAAGTTGTCCATAGGTATTATCTCCCCAGCAGTACAAAGCTCCGCTTTTGATTGCACACGTAAAACCATTACCAGCAGCAACAGCTGTGATTCCCGAAGTCATACTCGTTACACTTTTTGGAGCATAGTAATCAGATTTATTTCCAACGCCAAGTTGGCCTGTGCTGTTGTATCCCCAGCAATACAACTTAGCATTCATGATTGCGCAGGTATGATACGTTCCCGCTGCTAGAGCTGTTACAGATGAACTCAATGCCGACACGGATTCGGGAACATTTGAATTTGTAGTGCCACCATCACCTATTTGTCCGTGATTGTTATAGCCCCAGCACCAAACGGCAGAACTCGAGTCAATACCACATGTGTGGTAGGTACCGGTTACCATGCTTTGATAGCTAGTCGAACTCGATTCAACAATTGCAATCGTTGAAGTGACATAAACTGGATCTGTAAGATCTAGCTGACCTACATATAGATAGAAATAGGTGTCACCATAGTTTTGCCCATCATCTAAAGTGGAAACAGAAATCGTAACTGTTTTGCTGTAAGCAGGAATCGTAATCTCACCCGATATCTCGGTGTAGTTGTATCCTGAGTATGCCGAAGCATCGACAGTCATATATTTATAGACTCGCGCAGAGGTGGAAACAGCTGACATCGTAATTGTGATACTCACTGAACTACCTTCGGTCACAGAGGGTGAAGTGATAGAAGAGATATCTGAAGGAGATGAATACACTGACGTTGTGACAACAGTAGTAGCGGTATCCGCGTCGGTCGTTGCCGAGCTAGACGCTGTACTACTTGGATTAGAACAGTTTTGAAATCCTACAACGACCGTTATCGCTGCTATTATTATCAAATTAGTTATAAACTTGCGGTTTATCATCTTCACGATTATTCCCCCTTTTAATGAGTTTATAGTTCCATTTAAATGTTGAAAGACTATGGAAATGGTTTTTAACAAACGTGTGTCTCATATAGGGAATCCACACTCCTTCCAGAATTGTTTGTCATGATGACTCTAACAAGCGGCCGCTGCGGAATGCGGCATTGTAGTTCCGGACTTGCCTGCGGAACAAGACTAGTCGATCCTAAAAAGGGAAGAAAAATATGCATTTATTACTGGTAGAAGATGATCCAATTATAGCACGCGGACTTCAGGTTTTTCTGGAGTCAGCCAACTTTAAAATATCGCACGCAAGCACATTGAAACGCGCTTTCGAATTGTTTGAAAAAGAAAAATATAATTTAGCCGTGTTAGATTTGGGATTGACAGACGGTTCGGGTTTAACGTTTCTTGGACATGTACGCGATAGTGGGTCTCTACTGCCTATTATAATTTTAACTGCGAAAACAGATGAAGATTCTGTTGTCGAAGGTTTGCAAAAAGGCGCTAACGATTACATGAAGAAGCCGTTTAGTAATCGAGAGCTACATGCACGAATTAATTCAGTACTACGCGTGCCTCCCCCTTCTGAAAACACAGTTACATTTGGCGAAATGCAAATTTTAAAAGATCAACGTGTTGTAAAAATCAACGACAAGCCCGTTGAACTCAATCGACGCGAGTTTGATCTTCTTGTTTTACTTAGCCTGAAACCAGATACAATCTTAACTCGCGAACGAATTCTTACTGTTCTTGATAAAGAAGGCGAGATCTTTGATCGCACAGTTGATTCTCACATTAGTCATCTCCGCTCAAAATTAAGACAAGCCGGTGCCGATGGAATTAAAATTTCATCAGTTTATGGCGTTGGCTATCGATTGGAGAAAGTGTGATAACAACGCGCATATTTCAAAAATATTTCTTAATGGCCATTTCGCTGATACTTTTGTTTATTGTTCTGGGAGTAGCTTTTAATAATTACATGATGGAATTGATGCGTCCACAAAAGCGCGAATCGATCGCCCCTATCTTCATCGCTAGAATTATAGATAGGATCAATCCAGCAGATAAAGCTAAAGCGATTGAAGAATTACAATCGTGGGAAAGTGGACCCATGGGTCCAGCACTATCTTTGGTGAACGAATCGGGACAGTGTCTATTTCCTAGAAACTGCCACTTAGATATTGATTGGAAAACAGTTGCACTACCGGAAAAAACTTATGAATTTACAATTGTAAAAAATAACACAGAACCTCCTATGGGACCACCACGCTTCGGTTTCTTTCCACCGTTAGGTGGCGGCCCCGGTGGACCGGGTGGGCCCGGAGGCCCTGGAGACCCCGGTGGTCCGGGCGGTCCTCCATTTTTGAACATGGAACCCACTATAATAAAACTCAACAATCCTGAGCCACTATATTTAGTAGTCACGGCTGGAAACCCGCCGCCTATGCCTCCCGGCGGAGCCTATGGGCCCCTCCTTGGTTTTGGCTCACTTCTGATGTCTTTATTTTTGGGCGTCGGTTTTACGGTGGCTATTATTTTTAATTCGATGAAAAAAGGTGTAACTGAAGCCGATCGAGTTATCTCTGAAATCAAAAGTGGAAATTTGAAATCTAGATTCCAAGTAAAAAGAAAAGACGAATTCGGTCAAGCGATGCAACGTTTTAACACGATGGCTGATGAGATCGAAAAACTAGTACATGGATTGAAAACATCCGAGCAAGCACGCACCAAAGTTCTTCAAGAGCTTGCCCATGACTTAAGAACGCCACTCGCCTCGCTTAGAAACTTAGTTGATACGCTTCAATCCAGCATGGAACGCCTAGATAAAGACACTCGCAATGAACTACTGACTTTATCTACAAAAGAGATTGATTATTTCGAACGACTTGTTGAAGATCTATTATTTTTAGCTCAGTTGAAAGAGCCAGACTACGTTGATCATCGATTGACATTTAATTTACCAGAAACAATTTTAGACGTAGCCGAAGATTGTTTGTTTATGTCGTCTCAAAAAGGCAAGAAGCTGGAGCTAGTTGAAAACTTAAAGGACCAGAAACAAGATTTTGCAGGTGACCAACATCCAATTAAACGATTAGTGCGAAATGCCGTTGAAAATGCCTGTTCGTTTGCCAAATCTAAAGTCACTGTGAGACTTGAAAATGCAGACAATAGAATGATTCGTTTGATCATCGCTGATGATGGACCCGGTTTTAAAGCGGAAGATTTAAATACCTTCGGGCAAAGAAACATCAGTCGGAAATTAAATACCGATGTAAATGGCCGCGTATCGCTCGGCTTAGGCTCTGTCGTTATCAAAACTATTTGCGATGTCTATCACGGAAATGTCTCGATTCAAAATATCAAGGATAGTTCTGGAGCAGTTCTGGGCGCAGAAATCCGAATTGAATTACCCAATAATCTCTATTCATAAGCTAAAAAGTTCGACGAGAAAGAAGGGGTTGGACAGTCAAGCAGACAGGCAAACTGTCACGCCGGTCCCGGCCCAGTAAACTGCCCCAGGTTATGATTTCTGATTTTTGCAGAGTTTATAAACTTGAGCGGCTAATTGGTCGAGTCGTTTTGATATAGTTGATTCTTTTGGTACCTTGGCAAGATCCAATATTGTCTGACATTCGCGTGTTGATCCCAAAGCTATGTGATAAAATCGTCTTCGATTTGCGGAAGTTGACTAAAGATTCAACGAAATCGAACTCGCAGCACGATTCAATTGATCGCGGAGATGTTTGGCGCATTTAAGTTGCTCACAATCGTGATAAAAAATAATTGAGTTTTAATAGGCGCGAAAATTTTCAAGCATAGCAAAGGCCCCAGCAAACCTGCAGCCAGAGCCAGGATCTGTCTGCCAGCTTGACCGCTTGCCTGTCTGACCGACGCTCGGAAAAGTAATGCTTAAAAAGAATTAAAGGCCATCGAGCCTGGTTCTTCCTAACCCATACAGATTACCTATTTACGTTTTCGATCCTGATATCGTTTGCGAATAGCATCGCGTCTTTGCGGTGATAAGCTTTTATATGTTTTCAATTTATTCTTAATTTTTTCGCGCTTTTCTGGAGACATGTTTTTCCAGCGTAAATAATTATCGCGAATCTTAGCTTTGCGATCTTCAGGCAGGTTTTTATAGCGATTCCAGTTTTTTACAAGCTCTGCCTGACGTTCAGGTGGTAGTTGTTTATATTTTTGGAATGAAGCCAATAATGTTTTCTTTTTTTCCGGCGTTAATGCCTTGAAGTTTTCCCATTTCTTTTTAAGTTCTGCTTTTTGTTCCGACGACAACGCATCCCATTTTTGTTTTTGGCCTTCTAAAAAAGCATCATCGTTAGCACCAGCGCCTTGAGCCTTGGCTCGCAAGCCAATCAGGGGAACAATCGATAACAGCTGAACAAATTGACGGCGTTTCATAGGCTACTCCTCTTCCAACTTCAAATCTTCGGATTCATCCTTAGATTTTTCAGTCTTTTCGGCGTCCTCAATATGTTGAATCATATCCCAATCTTTTTCATTTTGGATCAATTCCATATTCATCAACATATCTAGATTTTTTAAAAACTCTTTGTCATCGTCATTCATATATACACCTTACGAATTTTCGTCGTCTTCAGAGTACGCTTCAAGTAATTCTAAGTCTTCAATCAGCTCGAAATTATTGGCCAATTCCAAACTGTCTTCATCCATATCCATCGCGGCAAATGTCTGCAAATCAACTTCGCCCGGAGTATTAGCTGCCATTCCTGAGGGCTCGCTATCAATCGGCGCTATCGGAGACTGCGTCGCTTTTCTATTTAAGAACCAAAAACTAAACGCTGTTAACGCCGCCGTTGAGGCTACTGGCATCCAAATTTGAAACCAGCGTTTGTTATTATAAATCTGACGGTTTTCTTTTAAAACCGGTGCTACTTTCGCAAACACCATCGCATCTAGCTCTGGCGGAGGATTTACTTGGAATCCGTTATAATCATGTCTTTCCATGATATCTCCCTTTGAATTCCTTCTCTAGACTCTGTTTAGCTCTATGAATTAACACCTTAACGTGATTCACGGTAAGCTTCATCTGATCCGCAATTTGAGAATGCTCCAAATCTTCTACCAGAAATAATACGATCGCTACCCTTTGATTTTCCGGTAGGCCATTAACGATTTCTGCTAGAATCTGATTTTTCTCTTTATCGAAGTACTCTTTTTCTGTCTCTGCCGCATCCGCGACCTTGTTTAACTCATCGTCGCTGATTTTATCTTCCCATTTATCGCGTTTGATTTGGTTTAAGAATAAATTGCGCGCGATTTGAAAAGACCATGCTTTAAAAGAATTACGAGCTTGATAGGTATTTGCATTTTCTGAAATTCTGATCCAAGTATCTTGGTAAATATCTTGCGCTCGCATGTTCTCTCCTGTCAGGTACACACAAAACCCGAATAAGGCGGCTTTGTGTTTTAGGTAGAGGGATTCGAACGCTTTCGAATCCCCTTTAGCTACTTTCTGCAGTAATTCGTAATCATTATCTATTTGTGAGCTCATTTACTCACAGTAGCTCAACTCAATTTTTGACGTTTGTCCATTTTCTTCTAAAGATGCAACACCGCACTCGTTAGTAAATGTCACTGTAGACGATCCCGTTTTAGATCCACTGAACGAGATGCTTACTGATCCAGACACTGGGTAACAAGAGCACTCGCCCCAGGCAATATTGCTTGCCGTAAGTACCGATGAGAATTTCGCCAAGTTATGGTTCACTTCGAGCTGACCGTTAGATACATGGCGAGCCGCACGAGTTACACCACCCGTTACTTCCATCGATTGTAAGGTTCTAATAGATACATTGAAAAGCTGACGACCGTTACGATCCATTCGTTTGTGCTTTCCTAAGATATCCAAATTAAATCCAGCCGCTGTTTTGGTTAACATCGCGCCGCCACCATAAGATGTACCACGATAGTCAGATGCCGAATCACTTGAATTAGACACAACACCACCACGAGGACCACTAATGACTGTACTATACGTGCGTGTAACAGAATCACCATCTGAATTCATTGTGCAACTCGGATTCGAGAACGCTAGTTTCACGTTACCAGACATTTGCCGAACGCCATTTAATGTCGAGCACTCTGAATATTCAATTTGTTTAACACCACTTGAACATGACTGTTGGTAAGCTCGAGAACAGGCTGCTGCCTGCGCTTTGTCTATTAATAGAGTCGCCCAAATCGAGTTAGGCTTAACTGATAGAAATGCAAAGCTTGAATTTGACTGTTCATCTAGACTACCAGAAACCGCTGTCATAGCCGATTCTACGACCGCTTCCGTCTCATTAACGCTTGAATTATCATCGTCCGCGGACTTGTTTTTACATCCTTGAGTTACGGCGAAAATCACAGCAATTGTAATTAGCTTAGAAAACTTCATATAAGCTCCTTTGTTTGAGTTAAAGGTAATACAATCGAGACCGGAGAAAATTACAGGAAATATAACGCCCCTTACGTGTATATCAAAAATAGTCACTGTCTCATTCTGAAACGTCCCTAATCGATTCTATTAGATCTTTTTTGGCACATTTCCTGTACTTCAATACTTTGAAGAACCTTTTTTTAGGTGAGGTAATTATGTGGCGTTATATAACATTAGTACTATCTGCGTTTGGCTTGACCGTACTGCTTATCGCATGCGGAGAGAACAAGCAAACTACAGCAACTAACCCGTATGCAACTAATAATGGATGCCCAGCAGGTACAGTCTATACCAATGGTTTCTGCTACAACCAAACTGGCACACAGTATGGTTATACTGGATCAAGCATCAACTTTGTGAGTGATAACTATAAATATAAGGATGTGAAAATCACAGACACAGCCACTTACAAAAACTTTTTAAAGAAAGCAATGCAAGTATGCGATCAAGCCAACTCAAACGGTGGTATTTATAGTTGTGATTCATGGTCTGTTGGACAATTTCAACTCAATGTTCAAATGGCGGCAACATCGTCAACAGCTCTACGAGCTACATTTTCAGCGTATCCACAAACAAATAGCTACTACTGGTATGGTTATTCATTGCCATCAGCAAGTGACTTCTTTTACGGACTGTTCGGATTTCCAGTGTACACAGCGACGATCATAACGCTGAACCCACTTCCGATTGATAATATGGTAGTGTCGCTAATCAATGACTCGAAAGGCTTTGAAGCCCGCGCTTATGGCGATGCTAGAACTGTAGCCAATAGAAGCTTAATTCAACTTCAAGTGCTTGAAGGCAAATTAGAACAGTCAGCATTTGATTACCAAGTCGGATTTGAAGGCAAAATTTTTGTTAAAGGTCGCCTGCAAAGATACTAATAGACAATTAGTATCTTTCGCTGGATGATTAAACAAAGCTATGAAACCATTGATAGTCACATGTCCCACGTGTGGAAAAAAAATTGAATACTCTCTTGAAAACAAGCATCGACCATTCTGTAGCGAGCGATGTCAGCTGATCGATCTTGGCGAATGGGCCACAGAATCTTATAAAATTCCTGTAAAGAATGTTGAATTTGATACCTCTGCAGACGACCAAGCCGGTGACGATCTCCCGGAAAATGAAGACCAGTAAGCCTTCGCGACTTTTCAAAAATATTAAAATGTTCAAAAAAAGATATTGACGCCGATTCAATTATGCATTCTGATTGGTTTATAACAAACGACTACTAAGGTTGTGGTCGTAAATAATATTCATAAGGAGTGTGATATGAATAAAGCGCAATTGATCGAAAAGATCGCAATGGAAACTAAAGTGTCTAAAGCTCAAGCTGAAACTCTTTTAGATTGCACAATCGACAACATCAAAAAAGCTGTTAAAAAAGGTGATGATGTTAAATTAGTTGGTTTTGGTACATTTACTAAAGCTAAACGTAAAGCTCGTGTTGGTCGTAATCCACAAACTGGTAAAGCGATCAAAATCCCAGCTTCTAACGCTCCTAAATTCCGCCCTGGTGCTGAATTTAAAGCTCTAGTTAAGTAATTAACTGCAAGTATGTAGTTAAGTAATTAACTAACAACCAAGTTGTTAAGTAATTTTAACTGAGACTAGAAAAAGCCGGCCCACAAAGCCGGCTTTTTTTTATGCATTTTCTCTAGAACAGCAGGAATCTATGGCGCAACATCAAAAGAAAATTTCCAGAATTGGTATATATACAAGTGGCGGCGACGCCCCCGGCATGAACGCTGCGATTCGCGCGGTTGTCCGAGTAGCTCACTCCATGAACATCGAAGTTATGGGAATCTCCCAGGGCTACATCGGCTTGATCGAAAATCGTGTAGCTCCTCTAAATATTCGCGATGTCGCCAACATCATTCAACGCGGCGGAACTATTTTGAAAACGGGCCGCAGTACTGACTTTCATAAACCTGAAGTTCGTGCCCGCTCTATAGAAACTTTGAAGACGCATAATATAGACGGACTTATCTGTGTCGGCGGCGATGGCTCATTCCGTGGCGCCCATGCTTTGTGGAATGAACACAAAATTCCTATCGTTGGTATCCCTGGAACAATTGATAATGACATTTTCGGCTCTGATTTGACGATTGGCTTCGACACAGCTGTAAACACAGCCCTAGATGCTATCGACAAGATTAGGGATACGGCAGACAGCCACGATCGCGTCTTTATCGTCGAGGTCATGGGACGCAACTCTGGATTTATTGCGTGTCACGTTGGCCTGGCAGGCGGAGCTGAAGAAATCTTCGTACCAGATGGCAATACTAATATTGAAAAATCAATCGACCGTATCAAAGATTCGATCAAAAAGGGCAAACGTAGCAGCATCTTGATCACAGCCGAGGGCCAAAAGCCGGGCCGTGCCTACGATCTAGCAGATGCGATTCGAAAAAAATCAGGAATTGATCCTAAGATTTGTATTTTAGGGCACATTCAACGTGGCGGATCACCCACATCAGTCGATCGGGTTTTGGCGTCACGCATGGGTGCCGCGGCGATTGATAATTTATCAAAAGGATTTTGCGATATCTTGATTGGTTCGGACGGACCTAATTTATTGCAGGTTCCATTTGAACTAGCGACGACAAAAGAAAAACGTAGTCCTTTAGAATACGTTCAATTGAGTCAAATTTTAGCTATTTAGTTTTTACTAAACATTAAAGCAGGGTTTTAAATATAGTGAGAGTATCGTTCGGAAGATTTTTATTTTTCTCGTTGGTCATTCACGGAATATTATTCGCTTCTTTCTCGTATTTCAAAAAACCATCTCTCAAAAAAGAAATTGTCTCGGTCGAGTATAAAATTGAAAAACCAACTTCAGCGGCCGATGCCATTCCTAAATCGTCGACCAAGAAAGATGCTAAACCCCGCTCTCAAAAAGTCGCCTCAAACGATGCGCGGCCGCTTCGATCCACCACTGAATCCGCCACCAAATCCGCTTTAGATAAATTCAAACCTACATTAGACTTTAGCGCCTCTGCCAACACTTCTCGCACAAGAGAACAAGGTCTTTTAGGCAATAATGGCGATACGTTCGATATTTCGCCGAATACAGACAATCATAACGCCTCTTGGGGCAGCGGACCAGCCAGTTTTGGACGCATTCAAGATTACCTGTTATATAAAAAAATCTATGACTATGTTGATGGCGCTCTGTTTTTCCCGAGCTTCTTTGTCAGACGGAATATTCAAGGAGTCACAAATGCTCGACTCGTATTAAATTCCGGCGGTGACTGTGATTGGGAAAAAACTAAAATCTATGGCAATGATGCATTCATGCAAATATATGTTTTGAGTGTTTTAAAAACGGCCTGTAAGCAAACATTTAAGCCATTCATCAAAGATCGCATCGTAACGAATGTTGATCTATCTTTTCAGTTTGCCATCACGGAACCCACCACCACAAAAGAACAAGCGGACGAAAATAAATTTATTGTCGGCAATACGCTGATGTTCTATCGAAATTCATACAAAAGCGTCATGCAATGGGAATTTGGTCCGTTTCAAGGCATCTTCCCGGTTCCCGCTGTGTATCTAAATCTTCCCTGGATTCAAGAAAATTGGGATAAGATCATGAATCACAAAGATCCTATTTCAGAATTTAAAAAAGAATTCGGTAGTTAAAGTTTATTTCGATTAAGATTATCCAAAAGACTCAAAGATCTGCGGCGCGAACGTTACCACCGACGTCTCGGTACCCTCGTAACCGGGCAAAATATAATTATCCCGATTCGCTGTTCAGATGCCTGCCACAAGAAGAACTCTCCAGCAGCGACTTCGTCTAACGTCGCTCCAAGTGTGGAAATCTCTTCGATCTAATCTATTGCGAATCATGCCGATCTGCTACTTGAGCAGCAACTAATTATCAAATTTATTTCGGCGACGAGTTATAGTTGAAAGACAGTTGATAATATTAGGTCCCACCCCCTATTCTTAACCAGTTAACGTTCCGTCAAATCAAATAGGAGAGGCATATGAAACTGCTGTTATCATTTTTGTTTTTATATACTAGCGTTTCGATAGCTAAAACTCGTGTCGGAGAGTGGGCTGCTTACAATTATGAAGAGCGAACAGCTACCAGTTATATCAAGGGCACCCTAATCAAAGAAATCGTCGAAGTTAAGAAACAAGCCGATCCCAACGGGAAACTCGTAAATTTCTTGAAAATCAGTGAAAAACTATTACCCATCGGTTCGACTCCCACAGAAGTATTTAAATGGGAGCCGGAATCGCAATACCTACCAAATCTATTTTTAAATTTCTACGTGTTTAAATGTACGTTTATCAAAAGCATGGGAACTGTCGAGAAAATCAAAGTTCCAGCTGGCAAGTTCAATACGTGTCATGTGAAAGACCAAAATAGCTGGATCGGTGTAGTTCCCTTTAATCACGTACTGTTTATCCAAGACGAAGAAAATTTATTCCGCCGTCTTGAACTGATTAAATTTTCGTGGAAACGAAAAAAATAATTTCTATTTTAAAATATTTAAAAGCGCTGTAATAAAACCAGCGTTGATAAAATCGATGAAGCAAGATCCAACTAGTGGTACGATCAAAAATGCTTTCGGTGCAATTCCATACTTACGCGTTAACGACGACATATTGGCTAATGCATTCGCAGTTGTACCCATCATAAAACCTACAAAACCGCTACTAATAATAGCCGATTCATATGTCTTACCCATAAATCTATACACAAGAAACAAAGCTCCTAGTATAACAAGTATCCCCTGCAATACTAATGAAACGAGTACTGGCAGCGCTGCATTTTTCAATTGCCCTAGGTCTAACGTCACGATGGCCATCGCGATAAACACAGACAAACACGTATTGCCGATTTCTTCTAGCGTGCTTTCTTGTAACTCAAACCAATTTGTTTGATCATCAATATTGCGAACAATAGCCGCCACAATCATCGATCCGATATAAATCGGAAGTGTCACACCAATTTGAGAAAAAACCGGCGAGATGTAGGTTCCTAAACCAACAAACAAAATAATCCCAAGTACATGCTTAATAAACGTATCGGGGCTAAATTTTTCGAGTGCCTCAATACCCACATCAACGAACGGCATATCCGGAGTTTCTCTTGTTGTAATTGTAACTTCTTTTGTTTTTACGAACTTGCCAGATACTTGCAGTTTGTCGCGATTGATTAGGTAGGTAGCTAGCGGAGTTCCCAAAATCCCGCCCATCAAAATCCCGCCAAGTGCCGTTGTTAACCCCAAAGTCGATGCGTTGACAACACCGTTAGATTCAAACAAAGGTGCAAATGCAAGTGATGTCCCAGGTCCGCCAGCTAATGCCACAGAGCTCATTAAAATTCCCGAAATACTAGGCATTCCCATCGCTACGGCGATTCCTATTCCTAACGCAATTTGGATCGCTAGGAATACAACACTCAAGAATAGAAAAAACAAAACATCGCGTCCGCCTTTTTTTAAAGAAATCCAAGACGCACCAAAACCTAAAGACGCAAAAAATGCGATCATCAACGGCTCTTGAAATGTTTTATCGAATTTAATTTCTAAACCAACGCCTTCTTTTAAGAAGAAAAATAACAGCGCGAATAACAACCCACCAATCACGGGAGACGGAAAATTATAACGACTTAAAAAACCGACACGTTTCACCAGTATCTGGCCAACGATAATAACAATGGCGGCCAGAGCTAAAGTTTGCAATCCATTGAATGACATAGTTCTCCTTAAGAGTTATTGTTCTAAATTGTATAGTATACGGAGGAATCTATGGTCAAAATGAAAGCGATTTATCAAGGGTCAAAACACTGCTTATTGACTCACCTACCCTCACAATCTGAAATACAAACTGATGCCCCCAAAGATAATCACGGCAAAGGCGAATGCTTTTCTCCAACGGATATGACCGCAGTGTCACTACTATCATGCATTCTAACGACAATGGCGATTCGAACAGAATCGATGGGTTACAAATTAGATGGCATTCATGGAACCGTAGAAAAAATTATGGCGGCAGAGCCTCGTCGCATTGGTGAACTGCGATTAGAAATTCATCTACCGAAATCACTGACATCAGATCAAAGACTGAATTTAGAAAACATCGCGGCAGGTTGCCCAGTGAAAGAATCACTAAACCCAAATACGCTGATCTCATCAACGTATTTTTACGATCTATAGAAATTATTTACCTGAAAGCAGGCATAGTATTTCAAACACGACATCCACTCCGGCAAGTCCAGTGATGTCTGAATGATCAGATGGTGGACAGATCTCAACTAAATCTCCGCCCACTAGATTTTTAATTTTCAAACCTCGCAAGATTTGCTGACACTCATAACTTGAAAGCCCACCAGGAACTGGGGTTCCCGTTCCCGGCGCGAACGCTGGATCCATGCAATCAATATCAAAACTTAAATACGTCGGTTCATCCCCAAAACTAGGCAGCGTTTTTACAAAATCTGCAATGTGACCTTTTTTTATATCGTCCATCGTGTATGCAGTGATTTGGTGTTTTTTAATAAAATCTAAATCGCTACCATCAGCCAACGGTCCTCGAATACCGATTTGAATCATCTTCTTTGGATCAACCAAACCTTCTTCTACAGCATGACGAGCAAATGCACCGTGATGGTATTCACATCCCCAAGCCGCCGGATAGGTATCCAAATGCGCGTCGAAGTGAATAAAGCTTAATGGACGTCCATGTTTTTTCCTAAGCGCGCGCAGCACCGGTAGTGTCGTCGAATGATCACCGCCGACCGAAACAAATTTTTTGTTCTTATTGGCTAGAGCGGAAACAAAGGCTTCAATTTTTTCGTACGTAACATCTAACGACAACGGAACTGTTGAGCAGTCACCGATGTCCGCTACCTTTACACTTTTAAATAAATTAGTTCCACGTGTCCAATGATACGATCTTCCAAGGGAAGAACACTCTCGGACATGCGACGGTGCAAATCGAGCCCCTGGACGATAGGAAACACCACCATCGAATGGGATACCAAAAATACCGATATCGTAATCTTCATCAACCGGCACATGCGGCAATCGAAAGAATGTTTTAATCGCTGAAAAGCGCGGAAACTCGCGGCCGCTGATAGGAAGATATTTATCTGTACTCATGACCTAAGTCTATTCCTTGTTTTGTTTAAGTCAATACCACTGCAATCATGCAAATTGACATTGCATCGATAAAAACAGACCCTAATTCAGGTATAAAAATATGAATTATCCGTTTGATGGCGAGCTATTTTTAAGTCAGAAAAAGCGATTCGAAGAGGTCGTTTTCTTCGTGCATTTTTATGATGGGTCTAAAACCCAAATGAAACGCCATATCGATTTGGTGAATGACTTAGGATTTGATGCGTTTGCTTTTAATTTGCGTAGCAAAAGTGCGTTTCTAATTAATCCTATCAGCAGAAAAAAAGTGCCCGGTATCAAACATATTTGGGCTGATCAAATTTCCGATCTACTCAATTTAATTCCTCAGAAAAAAATCATTTATAGTTTCTCTAATCCGTCATCTTCAGCGATCGAAGCCATGGCCGATCGAAACAACACAGATACAGTAGCCATGATTTGCGATAGCGGTCCCTCTAACCAGTTTTTAGGTTCCGCATTTCAGTTATTCCAGCATTTGAAAAAAGACGGATTAATAGCGAGTTTTACAAAAACAATTGTGACCCCATTGATCTGGAGTCCCTATTTACACAGCGATATGCACCCGCAATTAGACACATTTCCTAAAGGATTTAAAATTCTATCTATTCGCGGATGGAAAGATCCACTCATTCCGCCCGACCATATTGATGGCACATTTGAACGCCATGCTAATCTTGATTGGCGCAAACTCAGCTTACCAAAAGCCGGACATTTAAATGGTCTTAAAGATTTCAGAGATGAATATATCGCAGGATTAAAACCGTTCTTAGAAGAAGTCGGTACACCTGTTAAGAAAACGAAATTGTCGCCTACGCTCGATGGCTAATCTTTACGACGAGCGACTAATAAGCCTTCACTTGTGGCAATAAAATAAGATGAGTAGCTTGGATTTTGAATTAGGCTCTTGTTAAATTCAATCATGCCTAACGCTTGTTTTTTGGAAAATGGCGTATCAGTCAGGCCCCATACAGATCCACTCAAAAATACGTTGTCGGCTAAAATTAAATACGATCCCTTTAAGTGGGCTTCAATCCATTTTAAGTAATCTGGATAAGCTGACTTGTTCGCGTCGATAAATGCACCACCGACATCGCTAGGCGGTTTCCAGTTAGCCAGCGCCTCTTTAGCATCCCCGCGCATAACAATTCCCTTTTTTCCCGCTAGCTCTGGAACGTTAGGCATATTTTTAAATAGTGATTCGATAAAGTCCGCGCAACGGGCGTCTTTTTCAAAGCAAAACAATGTCCCGCCAGATTTCAACCCACGCAATAAAAACAGCGCCGAGTAACCGGTTAAGGAGCCCAATTCCATATAAGACGAACATCCAGCTTGTTTTACTTGTTCTGAAATTACGTAAGCCTCGCTGAGAGCTATGGAAATTCCTTCTTTATTAAGTTTACGTGACTCCGCGCGGGCCTGCTCGGCTAAAGCCAAGAACTCTGGACTTAAGTTAGGCTGATAGACCGAGTCTAAATAATTTAATTTTCCGTATTCAAATGAGTCTTTGTTTTCTTCAATGCGCATAGGCCCCTTTAAATGACACGACTTTAGTTTATTGACCAGCAATTTCTAAAGATTCCGCTCCGGAATACCGAAAAACCTCGTATGGTACAGACTGGAAAAATTTGGATTTTCTACGATTCAAAAAATAAAAAACAAAGCAAGCCGTTGAATTTAACTCAAGCTCAGGCGCTGATTTTAAATCTGGCCCAAAAGAAAAATTTTCAAGCCTATATTTGGACGCCAGGTTGGGATGAATGGGTTGATCTAAAGTCATTCTTAGAAGTCGATCAAGACTACTTTGTCGTGCCTCCGTCGATTAAGAAAAAAACTCTTGATATAACATCGGTAACTAAAACGCTGACTCGATTTCGCGAATCACATACGCAAACCAGCACAGCAAAAGTTACTGACAACTTTGATAAAACTGTTTTAACTCCGTTAGATCCCAACAATTTAGTCGTAAAGGAATCAAAGCCTACGTTCACTGAAGTTGCCAAAAACGCAACTCCCAACGCGAAGGTTGATTATGGCTATTTTTTTCCTGATTTCAGAGCTGAAAATATCGATCTAGATATTACTCGCATCAAAGGTCGCTTGAAATCGTCCCCCCAAGCACCGTCAGCTGAATCCAATGTAAAAATAGAATCCAGTGTACCTGCCGATCGCCGGGAAAGTATTCGTTATAACTTTGCGATTGAAATCATTTTAATTACAAAAAAAGGTAAGACATTTAAATCTCAATCCGAAAATATTTCTGTTTCAGGGGTGAAATTAAAAGACCCCATTCCACCAGAATTCCTAATGACTGATTTTAGCGTTATTATTTCTAATAAACTAGAAAAAGACCCAAAGAAAGCGCGCATTCATTTCAATTCAAAATGCGTAGGTGACGTGTCGGATTCAAGACGTTTAGTGTTTTTAAATCCAGACATAAAAAGCCAAAAAGTTTTAGAGGAAATGATCAGTTCCTATATTCAACAGATCCAGAAAAAAGAAAAGGCTGGTTAAAAACTAAGACTCTTCAGCAGAAATCTTTAACAGAGTCTTTACCGTCTTTTTCAATTTATCGATATCAAATGGCTTCTTAATATAATCATGTGCGCCCACGGCGAACGCTCGTCGCATATCTTCTTGTGATGCTTGGCCTGATACAAATACCAATGGGATCTTTTTAAGATCTTTTGTTTCTTTCAATAGTTCAGCTAGTTCAAAACCATTAATCCACGGTAAACCGATATCAAGTAAAATTAAATCTACCGGAGTGTCGTCAAGGACGTCTGATAACTCGTTCGCCTGTGCTGCGAGCTTTACCAAGTAACCTTCAGATTCCAAAATGCGTTTGATAGACGCGCGCATTGTTTCATCGTCATCGATTACCAAAATAGTTTTAGGTTCTTCTTTTTTTTTAGTTTCGCGAAATTTATCCAAAGGAACTACATCTTGCGATGCAATTCTAGCTTTAGTGATCTTTTCAATCTTCGTGATTAAATCTTTGGTATTTATTTTTTTAGTCATTATGCCTCTTGCAATGCTATCCGTGAGCTTCTGATTCTTTAGCTTCTAACCATCGTTCTGCATCGATAGATGCCATACAACCTGTTCCCGCAGCAGTGATTGCTTGGCGGTAAACAGGATCTTGAACATCACCCGACGCAAATACGCCGTCGATATTCGTATACGTTGACCCTGGTTTAGTTTTTAAATAACCCGTTTCATCCATATCTAAAACACCTTGGAATAAATCTGTGTTTGGCTTGTGTCCAATGGCGATAAATAAGCCATCTAATGCCATCTGACGTTTTTCGTTTGTTTTTGTGTCGTTAACAATCACGGCATTCATTTTTTTGCCATCACCCAAAACTTCTGTGATTTCAGAATTCCAAATCACTTCGATTTTTGGATTTTTCATCGCCCGCTCAACCATGATTTTTGAAGCTCGGAACGATTCACGGCGATGGAAAATATACACTTTGCTTGCGAAACGAGTTAGGAAGTTTGCTTCTTCCATCGCTGTATCACCACCACCAACAACACCGACATTTACATTTCTGAAAAATGCACCGTCACATGTCGCGCAGGCAGAAACACCACGGCTCATATATTGCTTCTCTGACGGCAAGCCCAAAAGTTTAGCTTTAGCGCCAGTTGAAATAATAATTGTTTTAGCTTGGTATTCTTGATCACGAATCCAAACTTTGAAGGGACGCTTGCTGAAATCGACTTTTGTTACGTTTTTTGTTATGAATCGAGTTTCAAAACGCTTTGCTTGATTCCGCATCACAGCTATCAAATCGGGACCTGGTAAACCATGTTCAAAGCCAGGGAAATTTTCAACATCCGTAGTAATCATCAACTGACCACCGGCCTCTTCGCCCTCGATCATTAGCGGTTTTAAATTTGCGCGGGCGGCATAGATTGCTGCCGTTAAACCAGCGGGACCAGAACCAATAATTATAACGTTTTCAACGTGGATCATCATTAACCTCTATCTATCGATTTTTACTCGATTCGAAGGGTAAATCCTACAACTATTTGCCTTCAAAGTTAATGACTAACTGCAGGAAAACCAAAAGTTACAACTTCCCAGACTTAAGATACTATATCTCGGTATGACAATTTATTTCTCGTCAACAAAACCGCAGCTGGCACCTATTGCAACGTCTGCTAATGATTCAAAAAATAAAAGTTTGATGTCCTTGCTGCTAGAAGCAAATCGTCCTGTGGCCTCGTCGTGCAAAGGGGATGGAATTTGTGGCAAATGTCGAGTTCGAGTTCTAAATGGGCAAAGTAATTTGAGCCCTCAAACAGAGCTCGAAATTAAGACGAAAAGTAAAAACAACGTAGATGAATCCGAGCGGCTCAGTTGTCAGACTCACGTGTTAGGCGACATCACTATCGACACCAGCTACTGGTGATCAAAATTAATGCAAACCCAAATTAAACTCGGCATCGTCACTTGGGTACTGGTTGTTTTTCAATTCAGCTTCATGCGCACGCGACTTCATGGGTTTAGTAAATAGCGATGTTTCAAAATGTGTACGGCTTTGATATCCAGTTTGTCGAACACCTGATTGTCCTTTTGGCATTAATGAATTCATAAATACCATTACAGCATTTACTAACTCAGGAAATAAAGCCCCGCCCAATACACGCAGCTTACCAACTGGTGACAGGACCAATTCGGTATCGCCAAGGGAAGAGGCTCTTAAAATTTTCTTAGCTGCTGTGGTAGGCGCCATCGACAACAACGGAAAATTATCTGCGAAATCAAACCATGCGAATTCTTTATCATGGTCGCCCTTGAATACGGCTTGAATAGGCGATCCTGTGCGCATCAATGCCGGATAAACTGTAGTGACTGTGATATTATCTTGATGCAACTCGACGGCGGCGCCTTGCGAATATCCGGCAAGTGCAAATTTAGAAGCGCTGTAAGGCAACATATGGGGCACAGCACTTTTTCCGCCTAACGAGCAAATGTTAATAATGCGTCCGCCACCTCGACGTTTAAAATATGGTCGCACTAAATCAGTCGCTTCAATAACAGCGTACAAATGGAGATTCATTTGCGCCTCGAAATCAGCTCGAGTCATAGATTCTAGAGGTCCGACGCTTATGGCACCTGCATTATTAACGATCGCATCTAACACTCCAAACGCATTGATAGATTCTTTCAACGCGAAAGCCAGTTCATTTTTCTTAGTCACATCGCAAATAACTGTGCACACTTCGCCGGCAGGATATTCATTCGAAAGAATTTCACGCGCACGGACCAACTCATCAAATTTTCGTGCAGCTAGTGTTACCTTTGCACCCCGAGACAAAAATTCGCGCGCGAGCGCCAGACCTAACCCGCGCGAGCCTCCCGTGATAAAAACTGATTTGCCATCCCAACCATAAGGTTTTGTTCCTGAGGTTAAGCAAAGCCCTGCTGAGAACCCGGCCATTACCGCCGCTGTTTTTGGTCGTCGCGCTAGAAAACATACCAAGGCACCAAGTCCCGATACAATAGCCAATTCATTTTTTACGGTTTTTCTCATGAACTTTCCCCCTTGAAAGAACTCAGAATATTTTTTTCTGATTATTTTTTTGTTCAAATATCTTCACTTCAGGCAATCCAGTCTTTTCGTTTTGCCCTTGCAGCTTTAACATAATGACCCTAGGAAAAGTTGGCAGCAGAGTGGTCTCTGACTCAGCATAAATTTTATCTAAAGTTAGAGCCGAGGACTGCTTGGTTAGTCCTTCCGTATCAAATGTAGATTTCACCAAAACAGTGAACGCACTACGCGTCTCAGAAAAATTCGCAGGGACGTCCACGTGTAGTCGTTCGGCGATTCCACCACGGATCAAAGAATGAACCGGTTTAAAATTCGTTCGGTCCATTAACCAATAGAAACCAAATACAGGCATAACCGAATTTTCAGGATCCAGCTGAAACCGAAACTGTTCATCCAAACGAGTGTAGATAACTAAAACATTTTGAGGATTTTCGCTTTTTTCCAGACGGAAAACTTCATAGTGGGGACCAATGGGATCCAATACTTTCGCACCGCCGGCAAAGGCCATATTGGATATACAAAAAAACAAAAACAAGAAAGGCTTCATATTATCGAATAGCTATGCAAATCCTATGACGGAAGCTTAAAGCTCGTTAGGAATATAAGGCCAAATAGACAGGAAAAGTTTCCCCATGGAACGGAAAAACTCCTCAAATTGGCGCCTGATTATTCGTGATACGATTGGTACTGCCAGTTGCGTTTGACTCTATCAAACGAAAGTTCATATAAGCAGCAATTAGGGATAACAATGGCCTGTTCTGGTGAACTTTCAGCCGCATGAACCAATCGCACTAAAGATCCACCATGGGTAGAAATAGCGACTCGTTTAAATTGAGGATTTGCCATCAATGCTGTTTCCAAATACTCTTTTAATCGCTTCAAATGTTGAACTTTTGTTTCCCCATTTGGAAAGCCCATCGATTGATGCTCTGGCTTGATAGAACGCCATTGAACCAACATGTCTTCGCCATACTTTTCAATGATTTGAACTTGCGACTGGCCTTCGACGTCACCTAAATGTGTTTCACGTAAAGCCGCTGAATATAAAAAAGGAACAGAATGCTCTGCCAATGCGATTTTTGCAGTCTCAATGGCGCGGTCTAAATCAGAACATAAACACGCATCAAGCTTGATGGCCGCTAGTTTTTTTTGCAGGCTTTGTGCTTGATCACGGCCTTTTTGATTTAAAGGAATATTTGTGTGGCCTTGAAATTTTTTATTCAAATTCCAATCTGTTTCACCATGTCTAAAAACCAAAACCTGAACGACATCACTCATTGCTTACTCTTTCCGTAAAAGAACGTAATTTATTTTGATACCTTGATTGATAAATATTTTTTCAAACCCGGTGACAAAATTATCCGCTGCTTTCTCGGACTGATGCAAATCAAAAGTTAAAAACTCAACTTTGTAGCGACTTTGTTTGATTTCTTCCAGTGCCCATTCAAAATAAACCAGTGAATCCGTTTTAAACTCTAAAAATGATCCCGGTTTTTGCATATCAAATAAAATATCTAAATTTCTAAGCTGAACAAATCGGTTCTTAGGTTTTTTAGGAGAGGTCCAAGGATCTGGAAAGTGTACAAATACATTATTAATCTCGCCCTGCTCGAACATCAAAGGCAGATCAAATGCATGGAATCGGCTTACCACTGCATTCGTTGCACCAGCAACCAACGTTCTACGAATTGTTTGAATAAGCGGCTTATATTTTATTTCAATTCCCACCAGATTTCGTTCTGGATGTTTTAAAGCGCGATGCTTGAAGAAATAGCCAGCACCCGTTCCGACCTCTAGATCAATAGGTGCATTTGGATTTGCGAAGGCTTCGCGCCACTTACCTTTGTTCAACGGAGTTCGTTCTTCATTAAAAGCATGTTTAACAAATTCACCATCAAGAGCAAGCGTATATTGATTCGGTCTTGGTAAGCTTCTCGTCAGATTAATTCGGCTGTTTTTTGGAGTGTCGTGTGTCTGCATAAAGTGGGGATTTAATATCATCAAAAACCCAAAAAATACATAGATTAAATACCCAACTTGGTCTGCAATACGGGTAATTGACATTTTTACAGGGAGGTTTCTTTGGATAGCAGCGTACAATCTCAGAATTTTACTCGCCTGATGTGGCCGAACAATCACCTGAGAATCATAAATTTGTGATCTTGTCCCTTATCGGCGCTACGGTGGGCTAAGGGGCGATATGGTTCCGTTGATTGGTACATATTTTGTGGATAAAACCGGTGATATGTACGCGGGTCTTTATTACCCAATCACGATTGCCTTGATTACGTTTGTAGTGGGATCTATTTTCATTAAAGAAAATAAAGGCCCTGTTAGTATGACTCAGTAACTGACTTGATCATGTGATTACTCGCAAAGTTAAACCGTTTTAGAAATGGCGACTGTCTAACCGGACAGTCGCTAACATCGCACGCTTCGCAATATTTTCTTCCACATGGATCTAAATGAAATGCGAATTCCCCGTCATACGGGTAATCAGCCACCACTCGTTTTTCAAAATCATGAGTCGCTCTGTGAGCTTTAGCGACATCCCAGAATTCGGGAATAATCAAATGAGCATCGATGTGATGAAAATTCCCCGATCGAATCGATCGCAGATTATGGATATTTATAATACCAGGATTAACATTTTTTTTAATCGCGACGGCTAATTCATCTAGTGATTCCAAATCCATCTCGTCTGTTAACCCTGACACTGATTTACGTACAATCTTATAACTTTCTACTAACAAATGTAATCCCACCAGCGCCGACACAATGGAATCAATCCACATCAACTGCGTGAATCTAACTAGTAGCAACCCGACAAGAACGCCTGCTGTAGTGTATACATCACTCATCAAATGGACGGAACTGGCCAACAAAGTAACAGATTTCTGTTTGCCTCCTACTTTTTTTAACGCAAGCGCCATGAATAAATTAACTAAAGAGGCAATGAAAATGAAAACCATACCAAGCTCAATCTCGACAACAGATTGGTTCGATTTAAATGCTCTAACACTTTCTATTAATATAGAAATACCGGCGAAAAATACCAGGCCGCCTTCAAACGCCGCCGAGAAGAATTCTAATTTACCATGACCATAGGGATGATTTTCATCTGCCGGCATCGCCACAAAATAAATAACCGTCAATGCTGTAAACGCCGTTAGTACATTCACTAAAGTTTCCAGGGCATCCCCAAAAATAGCTGTGGAACCCGACACGTAATAACCCGCAAACTTCAATGCCAGCACGACAAAGCTGACTGCGATATTTAGCTTCGCAATCGTAATTTTCTGATTCTTTATTGGATTTTCGTGGGTCATAACCCAGAACTAACTCGTTTTCATTTAGTTTTCAATTAGAATTCTGCTATTTCTGCTCGCCTACAAACGAATTACACGCAGGGCTTTTTTTGCTTTCATAACATTCTTTTTCAAACGCTGAGATATCAGCACGGACAGGCAGCCAGAACAAAACAGCCAAGAAAAGAATTCTCATCCCGCGCGGCTTTTTCGCCTTTTCGTAGCGCTAACAGCCGGGGCTGATTTCTTCTTTTTAGAAGATTCAGCGACTTCTTTGGCTTTATTATTTTGGCGTTCCAAAGCTTCTTCAGAGCTTTTATTTTTGTAATAACACACTTTGTTTCGACCATTTTCTTTTGCTTCGTACAAAGCATGATCTGCGCGACGGACAAGTTCTTTTGGCGAGATATTCTCGTAAGGGTCTGTTACGGCGAAACCCACTGAAATTGTCAGCTGGATTTCATCGTCACCACTACGGAATGTTGTGCCTTCTACTGATTTACGAAGCCGTTCGCAGTAAAATAAAGCGCCTTCAAAATTTACCTCGGTTAACACGATCAGGAATTCATCTCCACCATAGCGCGCAGGGATATCAATATTACGAGTGTTAGCTCGAACAATTTTCCCCATTTCAGAAATAACAAAACTTCCAAATAAATGGTCATGTCCATCATTGACACCTTTAAAATGGTCCATATCAAACATGATCACGCACACTTGACGTCCGAAACGACGAGCCCGTTGCAACTCGAACTCAAGCTTTTGATACAGTGAACGCATATTCAGAAGACCCGTCAGGTCGTCTGTATCTGCAAGTTCTTTCAACTTTTCATTGGCGTACATCAATTGCTCTTGTAAATCGCGGATACGTAAATGAGTACGCACGCGTGCTAGTAGCTCAAGAGGAACAAACGGCTTAACGATGTAATCGTCTGCACCGCTATCTAATCCTAAAATGATAGATTCTGTTGATGACTCGTCACTCAATAGCAGCAGCGATGCAAACGGACGAATTTCACGAATTTTAGCAATAGCGCGGATGCGTTGATCTTTGTCCTTAAAGTCAACAACGATAATGGCCGGCATCCATGAATCAATGACGCGAATTCCTTCTTCAAGCGAATCCACACCCACAGCATTATAGCCTTCCCATTTCAATGGTTCCAAGATGACATCTATCCCTTGGGGATCGTCATCAATTACCAATATTTTTCTAGATTTCGCGGGACGTTCAATATCTTGGGACATCTATTAAGTTTACGGCACAAATGGCCCGAAACAATAGATCCAGGTCGGCCTAAGTCCCCGTAATCTGTGCCTCCGTCCGGTATTTTCTGATTGAAGATTTCATGAGAAAAATCTAGTATTCCCACATGAATAACTCACACGAAATCGAAAAAAAATGGCAGGCTCAATGGGCCAAAGAAAACGCGTTCAAAGCTGACCCAAAGTCGACTAAACCAAAGTACTATGCACTGGACATGTTCCCGTATCCATCGGGGACAGGACTACACGTGGGCCACGCAGCATCGTATATGCCGACGGAAATCATATCGCGCTACAAACGGGCTAAAGGATTCAATGTTCTTCACCCGATGGGCTACGATGCCTTCGGATTGCCAGCCGAACAGTTTGCGATTCAAACGGGAATCCATCCAGCTATCACAACTGAAAAAGCCATCGGCAACTTTCGACGCCAATTGCAATGTGTTGGTTTAAGTTTCGACTGGAGTCGTGAAATTTCAACATGTGAGCCAAAATATTACAAATGGACTCAATTTATTTTCACTAAATTATTTGAACGTGGACTGGCTTACCAAAAAGAGGTTCCCGTTAACTGGTGTCCCGCCTTAAAAACCGTTCTGGCAAACGAAGAAGTCGTCGACGGCAAAAGTGAGCGCGGTGGTCACCCTGTCATTCGGATGCCAATGAAACAATGGATGTTAAAAATCACAGACTATGCCGAACGTCTAGCGAGTGATTTAGATACTATTGACTGGCCGGAACGGACAAAAGAAGGCCAAAGAAATTGGATTGGAAAATCCGAAGGCGCCAAAGTCGATTTCGAACTACAAGGTTCAAAAGATAAAATCACTGTATTCACTACTCGCCCAGATACCTTGTTTGGTGCGACGTTCATGGTGCTAGCTCCGGAAAATTCTATTGTTCCAAAAATTTCGTCCGCGGCTGAATTACCAAAAGTACAAGAGTACATTAAAAAAACATTAGCGAAATCTGAAGTGGATAGAAAAGCCAACACAGAAAAAACAGGCCAGTTCACTGGCGCCTATGCAATTCACCCTTTAACACAGAGACCTGTTCCTATTTGGATCAGTGATTATGTTTTAAATGAGTACGGCACAGGTGCTATCATGGCTGTACCGGCTCATGATCAACGTGATTTTGAATTCGCTCAAACCTTCAAACTAGATATTGTTCCTGTACTGCAAGGTCCAAACAATGAACCACTGCCTTTCGAAGGGGATGGCGTTTTGATCAATAGCGATTTCCTAAATGGCCTTGATAAAAAATCAGCGATTCAAAAAATGAATCAACATTTAGAGACTACAAAGAAAGGTCAAAAAGAAATCCAGTACAAACTACGCGATTGGTTGTTCTCACGCCAACGTTATTGGGGCGAGCCGTTTCCAATGGTCCGTTTTCCAGAAAAAGGTTTGTCCGCGCTGCCCGTGAATGAATTGCCAGTACTGCTTCCCGACGTAGCTGACTACGAGCCGACTGAAAAAGGCGAACCACCTTTGGCACGCGTTCCTAGTTTCGTAAATTACACGTCTCCTCAAGGTCAGGTTGGAACGCGCGAAACGGATACGATGCCGGGCTCTGCGGGGTCATCGTGGTATTTCTTGCGATTCACAGATCCTCATAACGAATCAGAGCCATTCTCTCAAGAAGCGCAAAAGTACTGGATGCCGGTCGATCTTTATGTCGGTGGCCCAGAGCACACAGTCGGTCACTTGCTGTACGCGCGTTTCTGGCAAAAAGTTCTTTTTGATGCTGGCTTAGTTTCTCACCCAGAGCCGTTTAAAAAATTGGCTCACCAGGGAATGATCTTAGGTAAAGATGGCGAGAAGATGTCTAAATCCCGAGGCAACGTGGAACCTCTGGAAGAAGTAATCGAAAAATTTGGCGCCGACACTGTTCGAACGTTCATCTGTTTCCTAGGTCCAATGGACAAAGACAAAGCGTGGTCACCAACGGGTGTAGAAGGTGTGAAGCGTTTCTTAGAACGCGTATCACGTTTAGTGTTTGATGACAGTGGCAATGTCGTCGCTAAAGACACACCGATGTCGGATGATCTAAAGAAAACTTTGCACAAAACAATCAAAAAAGTGACTCACGACATCGAGACAATGGGTTTTAATACAGCGATCAGTCAGATGATGATTTTGGTGAACGAGATTTACAAACAAGACACTCGTCCCAAAGATTTGATGCTGACATTTTCGCAGCTGTTAATGCCATTCGCGCCTCACTTGGCCGAAGAAATCTGGCATCGCTTGGGTGGATCGGGTCTTGTGTCCCTAGCACCATGGCCAAACTTTGACGAAGCTCTGTGTAAGGATGACAAAATTACATTAGGGGTACAAGTAAACGGCAAGATGCGCGGAACGATCGAAGTGACCCCTGAAGAGGCTCAGGATTCAGCTGTGGCGCTAGCGATGCAAATTGCGACTGTCACCAATGCTCTGGGTGGAAAAGCACCTGACAAAATTATTTACAAAGCAGCCAAAATTTTAAATATGATCGTGAAATAATCTTGCGGGGACCGGGATTTTAAAATACAAACAATTTCGTTTAACAAAAAATGAAAATTATCAAGATGACGGACGCGCCGTCGTCTTAAGAAGGGACGCGATGGAAAACAAATCCACTCATGAAACGACGTTAGTATCTGAAAACTCTCTCCCTGTTCAAAGTAAATCAAATCCGTTAAAAACTGAGCCATGGACTCCTGAAGAAAGTGCTGAGCTTTACGGAATCAACAACTGGGGAAATGGTTACTACCGAGTTAATCCGAATGGAAATGTTCAAATCACTCCTACGGGCGCTAATGGTCCGTCGGTTGATCTTTTTGAGTTAACTCAAGATTTACTAGATCGCGGTATCCGCGTTCCTATCATGATTCGTTTTACTGATATCATCAAAGCCCGCGTTGAATTGCTTTACAACTGCTTCAACAAAGCCATTACTGAATTCGGCTACAAGGCGGAATACAACGGCGTTTACCCAGTCAAAGTAAATCAACAACGCCATCTAGTACAAGACATCGTTCACTTTGGTAAAGACACGCGCCTGGGTCTTGAGTGCGGATCAAAACCAGAATTACTAATCGTTCTAGCGTTAATGAATAACCCAAATGGCGTTATCATCTGTAACGGTTTTAAAGATATCGAATACATCGAAACAGCTATTCTGTCTCAAAAACTTGGGAAAAAAACGATCATCGTTGTCGACCGCAAAGAAGAATTGAAAATGATCATCCAAGTAGCGAAGAAATTTAACACGCGACCAAAAATCGGGTTCCGCGCTAAATTAAACACACAAGGTGCGGGTAAATGGGTAGATTCATCAGGCGCACGTTCTAAGTTTGGTTTAACAGCGATGGAAATTGTTGAGGGCCTTGAGCTTCTTAAAACAGAAAACATGATGGATTGCCTTGAACTCCTTCACTACCATATCGGTTCACAAGTTCCTTCCATCCAAAGTATCAAATCATCCCTTAAAGAAGGCGCTCGTTTCTATACAGAAATTTATCAAATGGGTGCGACTGGCCTTAAATATATCGACGTGGGCGGTGGCTTAGGCGTGGATTACGATGGCACTGGCCATTCTGATTCATCGATCAATTACTCTGAACAAGAGTACGCAAATGACGTTGTTTCCATCCTTCAAGGTCTTTGTGATGAAAAAAATATTCCCCATCCAAATATCGTAACGGAATCTGGTCGCGCGCTCGTTGCGCATCACTCGGTTCTAATATTTAACGTCCTGGGAGTAAACCACTTGCACAGAAGTGCGCCTCCGCGCCTAGTAACTAAAAAAGATCCCGGAATTATGCAGGATCTTCAGTACATCTACGAAAAAGTTAACCGCGATAATATCAACGAATGCTTCAATGATTTAACTCAATCAAAACAAGAAACTCTTCAATTGTTTACATACGGTGTATTGAATCTTGAGCAACGTGCGTGGTGCGAAACTATGTACTTCTCGATCGCAACAAAAATGCTTCAAATCGCTAAAACAGCCCCAGATGTAGAAGACATCGAAGCGACTTTGCGCCAAGAGCTTTGCGATACTTACTACTGTAACTTCTCTGTTTTCCAATCGGTTCCAGATTCATGGGCTGTAGGACAGTTATTCCCGGTTATGCCAATCCACCGCTTACAAGAAGAGCCTCATCATGAAGCGACTCTAGCAGATTTAACGTGTGACTCTGACGGCAAGATGGAAAAATTCATTGATTCTAAAACAGGTCAGTACAAACAAACCCTACAAATCCATGAAGTGAAAGAAAACGAATCGTATTATTTAGGCGTTTTCTTAACGGGCGCGTACCAAGAAATCTTGGGTGATTTACATAATCTATTCGGCGATACTGATGCTGTTCACATTTCTATGGGCCCAGCTGGCTACACAATCGATCATTACGTTCCGGGTGACACTGTGACCGAGGTTCTTTCTTACGTTCAGTACGACCGCAATAACTTGATTGATAACGTTCGGCAGGCATCTGAAGAATTTATTCAAAAAGGCAGCATCTCTAAACAAGAAGCAAAGCTACTGATCAAGCACTACGAAGAAGGCTTATCAGGCTATACCTATCTAGAAGATTTAGAGTAATCTAGATAGGATCTTAAAAATATTATTCAAATTGCTCTAACGGACTAGCATCAGCAGAGTGCCAGCAAATGATATAGCAACAGTATTATAAAACTTTCTATTTCTTTTAAACTGTCGCATTTTTAAAAAACAGTACAAATGGAAACAGCTCTTTATCTATTTACCAACCAAGAATAAGTTCATTACTACTAGGTTTATTATCAAATGATGTAAAAAATCCTCCAATTATAATTTTCCCTTCTGAATTTACCTCAATGGTATTCACTGCTGCGGAATAAAAACCAGCGCCCAGATTAAAAGTAGTATCAATTGTGCCGTTTGAATTTAGTCTCAATAGAGAAATTGCACTTGTATTATTGTATGATACAAAACTTCCCCCTAATATAATTTTACCGTCCGATTGAGTTACTATTGAATAAACAGCTCCATTCACAAATCCTGTGCCTATGAAAAAATTTGAATCAACAGAGCCATTTGAATTAAGCCTTACCAACCCTACTGCCGAAGAACCATTAACCAAGGTAAATCGACCACCAACTAAAATTTTTCCATCAACCTGAATAACCATACTATATATAACGTTATCAAAACCACTTCCTGTATCAAAAGTGGAATCTTTAGATCCGTCAGAGTTAAGTCTGACCAAGCGAGACTGAGGCGCACCAAGATAGGTCGTAAAACTTCCACCAACTAAAATTTTTCCATCAATCTGAATAACCATTCTAGTTATAACGTTATCAAAACCACTTCCTACACTAAAGGAATTATCTATTGAGCCATCAGAATTGTAACGTTTGATTTTATATGAGCCCGTGTTTAACCCAGCTACTAAAATTTTTCCATCATTTTGCAAAACGATACTATTAATACCTGATGGAAATGTACTCCCCACATTAATACTTGAATCAAGTGTCCCATCTGAACTAAGACGAACTAAGGGGCTAACCGAGCTTCCGTTGTATTTAGCAAAGCCTCCTGTGAGCAAAACTTTCCCATCTGACTGAAGAAGCGCCTCTATTACTGTGCCATCAAATCCGCTGCCTGTAGAAAATGAAGTGTCAATTGAGTCATCAATATTAACTCGGACTATATTATTAATTACTGATCCGTTTACTGCAGTAAATTGACCAACGACTAATATTTTACCCCAAGTAGGCTCAAGAAGCATGGCAGATATAGTATTATTTGGTCCTGTTCCTGGATTAAAACTAGAATCATTAGTCCCATCCACATTAATCCTTGTAATTTTACTGTTAGTGCTACCGGCGTATAACGTAAAGCTTCCTGACAATAGAATTTTAGCATCAGGCTGTTGTGCAATTGAATATACTGACCCAGTTAATCCTATACTCGATGAAAATGTGCCATCAGCAGATCCATTAGCGTTCACTCGAGTCAAAACATTTTTAAATCCAAAAGGAGAATATATTATTGCTGACCCACCAATAATAATTTTCCCATCAGATTGAGCTTTGACAACATCCATCAAGACAAAACTTCCCCCAGATATTACCGCAGTAAAAGTCGAATCAATTGTGCCATCGCCATTGATACGAGCTACGGCGGATTTTGAAGTGCCGTTATAACTTGAGAAATATCCAGCTAAAAGTATTTTCCCGTCTGATTGTAAATCCAAAGATTTAACTGCGTTATCGAATCCAGTACCAACATTAGACATGAATGCAGAGTCCAATGTGCCATCAGAATTCAGTCGAAGAAATCTGCCCTGACCTGCTCCATTAAAAGAATTAAAAAATCCACCAATAATAATTTTCCCATCTGTTTGAACAAGAATTTTTGCCGAAACTAATTGATCAAATCCACTACCACAATTAAAAGTCGTATCGATACTGCCATCACTATTAAGTCTGGCAAGCCCTGGGGCATTTGTACCATTATACGATGTGAAATATCCTATCACCAAAATTTTTCCATTGGGCTGAATGGCTATAGCAAATGCCGACGCATCAAAACCACTTCCCGTAGAAAATGTACTATCAATTGACCCATCGACATTAAGTCGCGCAATTCTGCCTTGGGGAACGTCCTGATAGGTAGTAAAACCCCCAACAAATATGATCTTACCATCTGTTTGCCTAGCCATATCGTATAGATTTGAATTAAAGCCAGTCCCAAAATTCATTGTTGTATCTTGCGCTCCGGCTGAGTCGAGTTGAAACACGCCCGGAACTGGCGTTCCACCCACCATATTAAATGCACCTGCTAAAATTCTCTTACCATCAGGTTGAATAGCTATTTTTTTTATTTCTCCGTTGATAAACGAGTTTGAATTGGCGTTAAGATTTTTCCACTGATTTACCGCACGAAATCCATTTCCTTGAGTCGCAGTACTTGGATTGGACGCTTTATCAACAGCACGAATACTTGGGTAGTAGATTTGTCCATTATTCAAATTTAACCCCGTCAGTTTGCCAATTAAATCTGTAGAAGAATTTGGATAGATCACATTGGTAAAATTCAAGATATCGGTTAATCCAGGCGCAGTTCCCAATGCCATTTGATAGTGATCTACCCCAGATTCAAGGTCCTGCCCTTGGCTCCATTCCATTAATGGGGTTTCACTGGAGCTTCCAAAATTCATATCATTAAAGGTTGATATTGATAACGGTACACTGGGATCAACATACCAACCGGTGCCGTTTAATGGAGTGCTTATGTTTCCGGCTTTATCGATGGCGCGAATACTTGCGTAATAAGTTTGTCCAGAAGCTAACAGTATATTTTCTTGATAATAAAATAGAATATTTCCCAGATCCAACCAAGACAGAGTATCCGTAGCTCCAGGACTTGTTCCCATTGCTACTTCATAATGATCTACTCCACTTAATTCATCGGTTGCTGCTGGCCAGTTAATAACCGGAGATCTTGAAGTTGAGCTATAGTAGCCGTCACCTTCTAACAGTGATCCACTCAATGACGGAGCTACTGTATCTTTAATCCATTCAAAAACGGCTAAGTTATCAAGCACAACCCCTTTTTTATAATATCCCCACAAACAAAGTTTTATATTGCCATCGGGTACAGATGTAAGATCAATATTTATTACAGAACTTGACGGTGTTGCTCCATCAGATGAATCACAGTTTAAAGTTTCTTTGGGTCCAATTTTATATAAATACCCACCATCACACTTTTTACAACTAGCAGTTAAATGGTATTGAAGCAAATTACTTGCAATTGGAAATTCAGGAAAAATATTAATTGTCTTAGAACGAATATCCCTAATATCTACTTTTATTTCGCAGCCTGACAGTAAGATCATAAGAAAATAATAAGATAAAAACTTTATAAGTTTTATAGCTACCACACTACCATATCGGCAAATAGGTAAATTTGCTAAAATAGAAATCTGTAAAATTGGATCATTCTGAGAATAGATCAGGTTTACTTAAAAGAGTGTCCCAATAGAGGCCAAGTAGAGCGCGTTTTTAGATTTAGCCATGAAGGTAAATTGTAGTGGAGGGTGGTTGTGAACCCCAATAAACTTTTTAACCAATTTATAACAACTTTACACAAAATCAGCCGCCATACCCTGTAATAGTGATTTGAAGGTCACAACGCCCTGTGTTTTTTTGTAGCATTTTAAATAAAAACGTGTAGAAACAGAGGCTCAATGTACGCGTCCGTCTTAAGAGAATAGCATTAGGCTCCATTCCTTTAGAAGACCACCCAATCCTAAGGAGGAACTCATGGGCAAGAAAATTTACGTAGGCAACTTATCATACGCTATCGATGATCAATCATTATCAGATATCTTTTCAGCTTTTGGAACTGTTGAATCAGCTAAAGTTGTTACAGATAGAGAATCAGGACGTAGCAAAGGTTTCGGTTTTGTTGAAATGTCATCAGAATCAGAAGCTTCTTCTGCAATTGAAAAATTAAACGGCACTGAACAATCAGGTCGCGCAATCAACGTTAGCGAAGCTAAACCAATGGCTCCTCGTGAAGGTGGCGGCGGCGGACGTGGCTTCGGCGGCGGTGGCGGCGGCGGCGGACGTGGTAAATCTTTCGGTGGCGGATACAGCGACCGTAAACCTCGTTACTAGTTTGTTCTTAAAACTAAGGACTAACTAATGGCTAAAGATGATTTAGTCACAGTTGAGGGTAAAGTTTCTAACCTTTCAGGTGGCGGAACTTACCATATTGAACTTGAAAACGGGCTGACAATCACAGCTCGACTGTGCGGAAAAATGAAAAAGTTCAAGATCAAGGTAATCTTAGGAGACAGAGTTTCAGTAGGTCTTTCTCCTTATGACCCTTCTCACGGCCTCATCACTCACAGGCATAAAGGCTAATTGAGTAGATGAACTTAAAATAAAATTTTAAACGCGTTCTTGGGAAACTCCAGAACGCGTTTTTTTTTGTTTAATATTAAATTTGAACCTGATGTTTAATTGGCAGCCAAGTTATCTGGAACTTGTGTGATAGCGACTTTCTTGTAAAACTTCTCGTAATACTTCATTACCTTTGTTGAGTAAAACTTAGGTACGTCTTTACTATTTTCAATTCTTAAGATCTTGCCCGGGCCAACATTGTATGCGGCCATATAGCGATAGGGTTTGTTCTCGAAAAAGCTGCGTAATTGGCTCACATAAGCTGTTCCGATGCGGATGTTGTTAACTGGGTCCAATAATGTTTTTGGGCCTCTCCAGCGGATTTTAAGGCGTTCTGCGATCTCTTTAGCCGTAGACGGCATAATTTGCATTAGACCGACTTCGCCGGCTAAACCACGCGCTTCTGGATTAAAAGAGCTTTCTGTCTGGATGATCGATGCGATAAATACGGGGTCAATACCGTGAGCTTTGGCTTCTTTAATAATCGTCTTAGTGATTCTGTTAGAATGCTTCTTATGCTTTGCCGGTAAGTTCTTTTGGGCTAAGTCATATAAATAGACATGGAAAAACTTAACACCTTCAAGCTTTGAGATATCACTCTTCTTATAGTCTTTTCCTAGAATTTCGCGAGCGTGAGAGACTCGAGTTTGTTCATCTACGAAATACTTTTTATCTAGTAGATTTACGAAATTGAAATTTTGGAAACAGATCGCCAGGATGATAAGCAAAGATAAGCTTAGTGTTTTCATAATTGTTGTTCCTCTTATGATAGCTAGGTACAATAGGCATGCCTGTGGAAACTCGTTTAATAGTTGCCGCGTGTTTCGTTCTGAGAATTTGAATTTCAGAGACGAATTTTGTAAACGTTTCGCATCATAACTTTTTGAATGTGTAAACTTTGTATCATCTTGAGACATCGACGAAAACCACAGGGGTTGGTGTCATTATGCGATCATCGCAAAACCTTGGTGCAAGCGCTTCTCGGAATGACTCAATTTGTTTGCTAATTCGTGAGTCTTTCTGATTGGATAATCATCGCAGCGATGAGCGAGCAAAATGACTCCACCGTGCCTGGTCGTTTTTGCACCAGTTTCCTTTGTAAAATCCACCTGTTAAGAATTTTGTCAGGTAAAGTTTGCTGTCACATTGCTATTGCAATTTGCCCATTTTTGGCAAATAAAGCGGGGGTCAAGAAAACTAAAATAACCAAACCAAAAAAGGTAACATTATGAAAAACACGTTCAATGTTCTTTCTTTAGCGGTTGCTGTTTCTATGTTGGCGCTATCTGCACAAGCGGATAACAAAAAATCTAGCAGCACACCGAATTATGGCGGATCTTCATCTAGCTATAAATACAATGCTCCAACTGTAACTTATGGAAACTCATCGTCTTCAAAAAACAGCGGTGGATCCTCATATAGTTCTGGCTATTCAAGCAAAGGTAACTCATCTAGCTATTCTTCTTCTAGCTATTCTTCTTCTAGCTATAAATACAATGCTCCAACTGTAACTTATGGAAACTCATCGTCTTCTAAAAGCAACTCATCTTCTAGCAAGCCGTCGTATTCAACTCCTAGCTACAATGACTACAACTACAACAAGGCGACTCCTAAACCGTCTGTAAACTCAGGAAGCTCTTCATCATCTAGCAGCAAACCAAACTATGGTTCGTCTTCAAGCTACAAATACAATGCTCCAACAGTGACCTATGGAAACTCATCGTCTTCAAAAGGTAACTCTGGTTCGTCGTCTTCTAATTACGGTTCATCATCTAGCAGCAAACCAAACTATGGCGGTTCGTCTTCTAACTACAAATACAATGACTACACTTATTCAAAACCTAAGTATGACATTGGTAAGCCAGTTCAGCCTAAAAACAACGGTGGTTACTCAAATAACAAACCTCAAACTAACAAAAACGGAACTGTTCTTTTAAAAGAACTTCAGCCGGGACAAAGTCGTATTCGTGCAGATGGAACTTCTGATAAAGTCCACAAAGACGGTAAAGGTTATACTCACACTTTCGTTGATAAAAACGGAAGCACTCGTAAAGAATCAATTCGGTATGATAAAACTGGCAAAGAAGTTAAAATCAGCGATACAGAAAGACGCACTAACGGTGACGTTGTTACTAAGTACAAAAGCGGTGTTTCTGAAGTTAGAACTAAAGATGGTTTAAGATACCAACAAAATCGTTATGGTAAAACTGTTTACCAAGAGAAATATTCTACGTGGAACAACAGACCAGTGATCTACCGCCAGTACAACAACAACTACACAACTGTGTATGTTCAAAATAACTACTACGGATACCCTTCATATTTCTACCGTCCATCATACTATGATTACAACTACTACAACTGGACATTGACTACATGGTCACGCCCGGTAGCTTACCGCTGGCACTGGAGTTATAATCCTTGGTACAATAGCTACTACCACCCATATGTTAACTACTACTCTCCAGCATATTGGTTAACTGATTACTTGTTGATGTCATTGATTCAGTCTAACTACGATCGTATCGCAGCAGACAACGAAGTTATCGCGGTTCAACAACAATACAACCAAGTGGCTTTAAACGATCAAATCAAAGACGAAATTCGTGCACAAGTTGAGCTGGCTTTAAGACAGCAACAAACTGCAGTTCAAAACAATTCGACAATGGATCCATCTCAAATTTTGACACAAAATCGTTTGATGGTTGTTCACTCTGATTTAACAGTTGAAGAATCTAGCGGTGGCCAATGTCAATTAGACGAAGGCGATGTATTACGCTTGATCAACCAACCTACGACTCAAAATCCAATTGCTGAACTAAAAGTAGTTTCTGCAAAAGGCACAAGCTGCCCAGCTGGAACGACTTTAAGTCTTTCTGCTAACAACTTGATCGAAATGGAAAATGAATTTCAGTCTCGTATCCAACAAGGTATGACTGAAATGAAGAACGGAAATGTTGGAAAATAATTTTCCAGCTGAGTAAGTTCTGAAATTTAAGTTTTAATTTAAGCCCTTCAGTGAAAACTGAGGGGCTTTTTCTTTTTTGAGTATCGGTACTGGTACCGGATCTGCCCCACGGACTATATAAATTAAAACCCAGAGCTAAAAGGCAGAGCTAAAAGGCATAGCTAAGCTGGATTTTTAAAATTTCGATAATGGGAATATTGTAGATAAGGTCGATAGTTCCATTGGCCTTATCTCGATCGCTCGCATTCATATAATTGAAAATTTCTGTGTTTTTTGTTTTACCAAATGAGTGGAAATAAATTGAAAACCAATCGATACCTAAACTAAAACCATTTTCCCACATAAATTGATTTCCCAATCCAAATTGGAAGCCGAAAGAGCCAAAGTCAAAAAGAGGCGCTATTGGAACTGAGGCCCCAGGGAACATTGACAGACTTAAAGCAGCGCGGAAATCATACTTCATTAAACCGTATGATAAATAGAAACTTTGCGAATCACCGAAGCTTTTTAGTATGACTCCGTATTTAGATTCTCTAATGCCTCCAAGATCGATGCTGAATACTGGAAATTTGATACTTTGTGATTGGTATTCGGCCGTGATTGTTTTGCGTTCCGAAAAATTATAACTTAAGTTCGCCCCAAGCTTGCTCGGCAGCCACATTGACATCAACCCCCAGCTTACCCCTAGATTCACTGATTTATCATAGCGCAGTTGACGATTCGTTCTACGCTCTATAGTTGTGTCAGTCTTGTTCTTAATGGCCATTTTATCTTCAATTGCCTGCTTAGAGTTGTCTTGCTCGATAGCTCCCGGCATATTTTCAGTAGTAGGTTCGGAATTTTGAGAGAATGCCAATTGAGCAGCGAATAGAATGAAAATTATTTTTTTACCGACCATGTATTTAATCCGACTCCATAGTTAAATGTATCTTTTGGTTTACTAAATTTGTTTACGTGCGCATAGTAATTATACTTATCCATAAACAAAAATAGATAAGGATTATCATCCGAGATCATTTGATACGCCTTTTCAAAGATACCTATACGTTTTTTCCTGTCCAGAGTCATCCGACCGCTATCAATTAACTTATCGACGTCTACATTTTTGTAGCCAACGAAATTTGATCCACCTTTAACTGATGAGTCCGAGTGCCAAAGTTGTTTTGGATCTGGGTCTACGCCACCACCCGCCCACGACAAGGCCAGCGCATCAAAACTCAAATCGCTTTTTGCCTTCATCATTAAATTGAAGTCTTGGTATTTCAACTCCATGTCGATACCTGCATTACGATAGTCCTCGCGTAAAAATTGCCACACTTTTTCAAAGTCTTTATTTGCATAGGTCAGTACAAATTTGAAATCGACTCGTACCCCATCGATCATTTTATCTAGAATACCGTCTTTATTGCTATCGCCCCAACCCGCTTTCTTCAACAAGGTCGTGGCCGCTTTGGCGTCTCGAACAAAAGGTTTAATTTTTGCGCCGTATTCTTGATTATGTAAAAATGGTCCATTGATCACACTTAATTGGCTGTCAAAAAAAACTTTGTTAATTTCTTCTTTATTAACTAGCAGGTTAAGCGCCTTGCGTACGTTGTGATCGGCAAAGATGGGCTTGGCCAAATTCCAACCGATAAACGACCATGCCTTTGGAATTTTATTTTCAATTTTGACTTTCACTAGCGTTTTCTGAACGACATCGCTAGATAACTTGCGCTCTAAAAAATCTGCATTCGGAAATTCCAAAAAATCAATTTCTGATTTTTTTAATTTATCAACGCGTACGCCCTCATCTTTTATAATTTGAAAATCTATATTTTGAAAGTTGTTAATACCTTTCAAATGATTCACGTTAAAACCAAAATATTTTTCAAATAATCTAAGACTGACTTTTTTCCCTTTTTCGTACCCATCTAACTGATAAGGGCCCGCACACACTAACTGGTTGGGTTGCTGATTTTTGACGTCATACACCGCTTTCGGCAAAATCCAGTTCGTAGCCGCGACCTCGAAGTTTTTAAAATAACTATTCTTAAATGTTATTTTTATTTTCAAAGGCGATAAAACTTCAACAGCATCGATTCCATCAAAATAGGCAGCCACCGAAGAATTGATGGACGCATTCTTTTTATAAATATCGAATGAAAACTGGATATCTTCCGCTTTTAATTTTTCACCGTTATGAAAGAATACATTGTCGCGCAAATGGAAAATGACGGACGAGTTATCTTTTGATAGTTCCCATTTCTCGGCGATCGATCCTTGCCAAGCATAGGTATCTAAATCCCGCTTCAGTAAAGAATCACAGGCCCAAGTCTGAACATCTACGGCGTAGTCGGAAGTCGATAGCAACGGGTTCAAAATTTCCGGATCTTCACTGAGCACCATTCTTAACTGACCTGACCGGTTTTTAGCTGCAAATGACGTGAAATGAATACATAAAAACAAAATCAAAATTGGTAGGAAAAAAATATTTTGGTTCATAGGTTCCATCTATATTAATTATTGCCGGGACAGATACAATGCGGATTCAATAGAATGTTGTTTTCAATGCAAAAGTAGGGTACTTAGCTATACCTACAATTAAGGGGAATTATGATACAATTTGACCCGTCCACTACAATTTCGTCAGACTTCGGTATTTTTGGAATTCCTGCCAAAGAAGAAGACTCTAAAATCGTTTTATTGCCGGTACCATGGGAAGTTACAACGTCGTACGGATCAGGCGCCTCCTTTGGTCCAGTTATGGTCCGCCAGGCGAGCGAGCAAATTGATCTATTCGATCTAGAAACAGGTAAGGCCTATGAAGAGGGCTACTTCATGCGTGAATACCCAGAAGCGATGAAAAAGAAGAACGATATTTTCAAAGAAAAAGCTCAAACAGTGATTCGAATGAAAACCGAGATGAGCGATGACAAAGAAACGATGGCTAAGCTTACTAAAGAAGTTAACATCGCCTGCACTGAAATGACGAACTGGGTTCAAGAACAATCTGAAGGTATTTTGAATTCTGGAAAAATTTTAGGCTTAGTTGGCGGCGACCATTCTACTCCGTTTGGAGCGATCCAAGCCGTCAGCAAAAAACTGAAAGGTGATTTCGGCGTTCTTCATATCGATGCCCATGCTGATCTGCGTATCGCGTATCAAGGGTTCGAGCAATCTCATGCCTCAATTATGTACAATGTTATGACTCATGAACATCGTCCTCAAAAACTAGTTCAAGTCGGCATTCGCGATTTCTGCGAAGAAGAATATAATTTTATTCAGTCACGTCCCGATATAAAAACATTTTTCGATTTAGAATTAAAAAAACAACTACTGAATGGTTCGACATGGGCGCAGCTCTGCCATAAGATCGTCGAAGAGTTGCCTAAAAATGTGTACATTTCTTTTGATATTGATGGACTTGATCCCGTTTTTTGCCCGCATACAGGCACACCGGTTCCTGGCGGTCTAAGTGTCGATCAGATTTTCTTTTTATTTGAAGCGATTGTTAAATCAGGTCGCACAATTGTATCATTTGACCTCAACGAAGTTTCCACAGGCGGTTTAAGCCCTGATGAGGCCGATGATTGGGATGGTAACGTTGGTGCGCGTGTTCTTTACAAACTTTGCGGATGGAGTATTGTTTCGCAAAAAAAGAACTAGTGGTTTGCAGTTAGTGTCCATTCCGTCGGACACTAATCGTTTTTAACCGCGAGCGTAGCGTTTATTTAAAGATTCGCGAATTTCAGCGCCTTCGATGCTCAATCGTGTCCAAGGGATCGCTTTCAAACGATCTGGCTCGATAGACTCTTCAGTTTCTTCACAAACACCGAATGATCCATTTTCGATTCTAGCTAATGCGCTTTCGATTTCGATTAATTGATTTCTAAGTCTGTCTTGCATGTTCACGAACTCTTGTTCTGCAAGTACACGTACCGTTTGATCTGCTTCGTCCCCCCCAGTTTCCATGTTATCCAACTGGCTACGAGCATCTCTAACTCTATTCAATAGATCCGTCTTGATATTCTGCAATTTAGATTTGCACTCAGCAATCAAAGCTGGCTTTAGAACGGCATTCCCTGCCATAAGACCCCTCCTTGTTCTATTTTGCCAAATATTTAGGCAAAATTAAATCAACCCCTCTTTTCCTCCGCAAAAACTCTACTTACATAGAGTCCTGAAAAGGAATGTACCTATTAATAGGTACGTTTGAAATTTTTGCAACACAATTCTTAAACGTACTTAAATTATGATAAGTATATGATTATATAGGGCAAATGTGCGTAATATTTATGGTAGGTATTAGCAAAACATAACCCAACCCAGACAAATGTCAGGATCTTATTTTTACTTTACGCACGCTGCGACTTTTTTGATCAGTTCATCCGTGGCGCGGTTGAGTTTGTTGATAATAACTTCGGTCTTTTCAACACGTTTTGCGTGAGCCTTTGCGCTTCGTAACGCTTGCTCTCTGACATAGAGACGCTGCTTCGTAGAATCCGAATGCATCTTTATCGCCGCGTAGGAAACCTGCTCAGCAGCAGATTTGTAGTTCCCTAGAAGGTTCTCGGTGATTTGGCTTTGAGCCGCACGCATTTGTTTAAGGTCGTCCTTTAGAGACGAACAATCAGCACCCCACACAACGTGTGAAAATGTCAGCGTAAGCAAATAGAATAAAACGATATAACGACCCATTGGAACCTCCGCCCGATGCAGAGGTTAGAGCAAGACCGAGTCCGCTTTTGGGCTCAGTCTGTTCTGATATATTTAAATAGACACTTCAGAGTCTAGAAATTTTTCAAAGTCGTCTTTAGATTTGCCACTTGAGTATGGCAATAGAAGACGCACTAAATGGGTCCTACCGCGATGAACAGAAAGTTTTCCAGCCAATTTTTCTGTGCTTTCGAAAAACTGAAGGAACGTAGTTGCCATCGCCAGCAGTGATTCAAACACGTAAAGTAATTCTTTGTCGTTTTTAATTTGAACCATTTTTCCATCAGCAACCCAGTTACGATAAAGTACTTTCATTAACTTCATCATCTTTTCCATATGGTTCTTCCACATTTTGGCTAGAACTGGATCTTTTCTGCGAAGAGCGTACATCTCGCGATGAAAAAATCTATACTTCCAATACACATCAAAATTTTCTTCAATAAATTGAATCGGAGACATTGAGGAAATATGTTTTGGACTCCAGATTTTGTATGTTTCCTTACACATTCTTCTGAATAGCTCACCGATAATTTCTTCTTTATTATCATAGTGAAAGTATAAATTGCCCGGAGAAATATTCATTGCTTTTGCGATGTGATTTGTAGTGATAGCTACAACTCCATTTTTATTAAACAATTCTACGGACACATCTAAGATTCGGTCTTTAGTTTTCATGGGACCCTTATAGGCTTTGGTCGAAGGATAGGCAATAGAATTATGGCTAAAAAAACCGTGAAATCGTTTGGCCGGACTTGAAGTTATTACAAATAAAGTATCTAATTAAAGTTCGCGCAGAACAATGTCGAGCAAACATAAAAAAACTTACTTTTTGAGGTTGGTACAATTGCATAAGAAAATCAAAATTCAGATAGGAATTTTAGTAAGCCTACTGGTTGCGTTCGTGACGTTAACCGCTTTCAATTACGACGATTCAGAGATCGAAGTCATTTCTAAACAAGTTAAACGTAATCTAGAGCAACGCACTCAGATCTCGAACACTATGTCTAAGCATATCAAAGCAGGCCAGTTTCCAGCTAATGTGGAGTTCGACTGGTTTGATCGTAAAGAAAAGTTCCAAGTTAATTACACGCTAGACGAACGACTTCAAAACGATGCTGACAACCTTTTGAAAAGATACCGCCCTGATTATGGTGCCGTTGTTTTGCTTGATGCAACCACGGGCAGAATATTGGCGCTATCAAGTTATCAAAAAGATGACCCAAAGGCCTCGCACTTAGCCCTGCGTGCGACGTATCCAGCGGCTTCACTATTTAAGATTATAACAGCATCTGCAGCTATTGAAAAAGCCGGAGTATCACCATACCACACGATTAAATTCAATGGTGCCAACTACACTTTGTATAAAAAGAACGTAATGAATGACAAAGAAAACCGTTGGACTCGCAAAATCACTTTGAAAGATGCGTTTGCTCGCTCTATCAATACGGCGTTTGGTCGCTTGAGTTTAGAGTCTCTAGAACCGGCTGACTTATTAGATTTCGCGAATCGTTTTATGTTCAACCAAGCTATCCCGGCCGATTTCGAAGTCGAGCAAGGCTTTGCCCATGTTCCGACAGAAAAAAGTTATGAGTTAACTCAAGTGGCGTCTGGTTTTAATCGCATCAATCGCTTAAGCCCAGTTCAAGGCGCGATGATCGCAGCCGCAGTTGTAAACGATGGTAAAATGTTAGTTCCTTACATCGTCGACAGCATGAAAAATCCAGAAGGCGATATTTTCTATAAAGGCGAGCCTCTTGAGAAAGGTTACATCATGACAGCTGAGTCGGCTGGACAGATGCGCAAGATGATGGAACAAACTGTAATTGGCGGAACATCACGCAAAAGTTTTCGCAATTTAGTTCGCGATCGTCGTTTTCGTGAAATTGAAATGGGCGGAAAGACTGGTCACTTAACAGGTGATAACCCTAAAGGCCGTGTTGATTGGTTCGTAGGCTACGCAACAGATGACCAAAATAGAAAGCTAGCCGTGGCTGCAATTACGATCAGTAAAAAGTTTTGGACTGTTAAATCATCATTTATTGGCCAGTATATGTTCCGCTCTTATTTTGAGCCCGTCGTAAAAAAAAAGACGGTCGCTTTTAGACAATAATTTAGTTTCTTAATGTACTAGGATTTAGAATCGGGATCGTTTAATAATTTAGTGTCATCAACCTTGCGAAATTGAGCATCGATAACGTTATCGGAATACTGATTTTCTGGCGGAGCCTGCGGATTCTGAAAGGGATTGCCGCCTTGAGAATAGTAAAATTTAAATCCATTATTTCCAAACTGATGAACAAAACTATTTGTGTTAAAAACACGCTTCATTAAGAAACTGGCAAACCCAATAGCCATTAACCAGCGCACAGGCGGGATAATTAATATTACTCCGGCTACTTTAGTTGCCATTGAAGGAACGATTAAAAGAAGTCCGGATAAAAATAATAGTCCTCGAGATATCAACGATCGATTAGACGCTGAAGCCCGCCCGTTCTGAAATTCTCTAAGTGATTTTGAACCGATGGCCCGAACAATAAGGATTCCAAACACCGTGCTAACCGCATAAAATAGCAAAAAATTGAAGAATCCGTAGGCTAAAATAAAATAATACACCAACATGGCTTCAGCGATAAGAATAAGTACCGGCATATGCGTCCCCTATTTAAGATCTAAAATAATACTAACTGGGCAATGATCACTGCCCTCAACCTCGTCATGAACGTGTGCATCCCGAACCAGCGGCGCAAGTCCCTTGGTTACACAAATGTAGTCTATGCGCCAGCCGCGATTGGAAATGCGAGCGAGCTCACGATAATTCCACCACGAATATTTGTCTTTTACATTAGGATGAATCAGGCGAAACGTGTCTATAAACCCTATCTTAAGGAAGGCGTCGAACCATTCGCGCTCCTCAGGCAGAAATCCACTTTCTTTCGAAAGTCTAACAGGGTCGTATACATCGACTTCCTTGTGAGCGACGTTGTAGTCACCAACAACCATGATTTCTTTTCCCGAGGCGTATGTTTTTGCTAGATGCGTATTAAGTTCTTTCAGAAATTCTTGCTTGAATTGATGGCGAACTTCACCCGAGCCACCATTTGGAAAATAGATATTGTATAAAACAAACGGACCAAAATCAGTAATAACTGTGCGGCCTTCATCTTCGTATTTTTTGATTTCAAAATGTGTTGTTTCCGTAAGCCACTCGCGATTGCTAAATGTCGCTACGCCCGAATAGCCTTTTCGGATAGCTGATGACCACAAGGCTTTTTTATAACCTAGGTTTTTAATTGCGTCGTCCACTTGCTCTAGATGAGCTTTAGTTTCTTGAACGCAAAAAATATCGGGCTTCTCTTGAGCAATAAAATTCTCGAGACCTTTTTTAGCGCACGCTCTGATACCATTGACATTCCAGCTAACGATTTTCATGGTGACGACCATACCCTTTAATTCCATACTAATACAAGAATTTATCAGCCAGTAACCGCAGGATTAGTGCCCCGATGTCGACAGAATTGAGCCAAACGTATAAATCCCTGTTAAAGAACCAATTTAAAAGTTTAGATGAATCCACTTTGGCACCAATGGTGTCGGATAATTTACTTTGCCCTACTCCAATTGAGCTACCTAAAGCATTAATCGCAGAGTTTCAAAATGCCATTAAGGCTTTTTTCAGGCTTCGCAGTGACCCAATGTATATTCACAAATATGAAGCGGACTTGGATCGATTGCAGTTAAAAGACCCTGGCAACAAATCGTTGTTCATGAGTTATGATTTTCATTTATCTTCGGAATCAAAACCTAAATTGATCGAGATCAATACGAATGCCGCGTTCCTAGCTCTTGGTCACTATCTTTATAAAGCACACGGCTTAGACACTGGCCTTGATTTCAAAATTGAAGATTTGAAAGATTTATTTTTGCAAGAATTGAAATTACAAAATAAAAACCCGACCGTGCCTCATGTGTTGATCGTGGATGAAAAACCACATGAACAAAAAATGTTTTTAGAGTTTTTAATTGTACAGGAGCTATTGCAGTCGTTTGGTTGGCAATGTTCGATCGCTGATGTTTCTGACTATGAAAAATACAAGGCCGATATAGTTTACAACCGCTACACGGATTTTTATTTAAATAATCCAGAAGCCCAAGCGATGCGACGGGATTTTTTAAATCGTGCGACTTGTTTTTCGCCGAACCCATTTGAATACTTTCTATTGGCTGACAAACAGCGAATGATCGATTGGACAGACGACGGATTCTGGCAGAGTTTGAATTTTCCAGCTGACCAGGCCGAACTCATTAAAGATGTATTGCCCAAAACTTTGAGTTTTAAACCAGAACTGAAAGACGACCTTTGGTCAAAAAGAAAACATCTTTTTTTCAAACCTAAAAACTCGTTTGGATCAAAGCAATCTTATAAAGGTGCATCAATCTCCAAAAAAGTATTCGAAGAGGTTGCGAACGAGCACTTTCTGGCTCAAGAACTGCTTCCAGCACCAGAGGTAATGATTAAGACACCCGACGGAGATAAAAATTTTAAATTCGATTTGCGTTGCTATGCTTACCAAGATCAATTGCAGTTGGTTATCGCACGAGTTTACCAAGGACAAGTGACTAACCTAAAAACAAAATGGGGCGGTTTTGCTCCCGTAAAATGGGTGTAATATGCAAGAGCGAGTATTAGAACTAGCATTTGGGCAATGGGTCGATGTCACATCACCAACTAAAGCCGACGTTCCTGACTTGGCTCGACGCTACGGTATTCCTGAAAAAAGCTTAATGACCTGCTTGGATCCAGAACATCTTCCCAAATTAGAAACCTTAAACGAGTTTCTATTTTTGGTGACTCGCGTATTTGATAGAACAAATTCTAAAGGCGACACAATCCAGGAACTTACAACAAAGCTAGCTTTCTTTATTGCGAAAGATCGCATTATCACTCTACACCGAGTCGACCATGAGTTTATCGAAGTGCTTAGACAGAAATTGATTTCGAATAGTGGCTGCCTGGATTCTAAAAAGGTGATTTTAGAACTGTTAACATCGTCCATCCAAAGCTTTGACATGCCACTGACTCAGCTGGAAGAGCAAGTTACCCATTTCGAGCAGTTGATATTTAAAAGCACTAAACAAAAGCGTATTTTCCAAGAGGGCTTTTTGCTTAAACGAAAATCGACTGTTTTTCGAAAAGTTTTAAAACTGGCCAATGATGTAAATAATAAGCTTGTGATCAAAGCTGAATTTCAAAATCAAGATTTCCAAGAAATTAAAACATCTATGGAAACAATGCTGTTTTACGCAGAAGAAGTTCATGAGAATGTCACAAATTTAATTACACTTTATCTATCGATGACTTCGCAGAAAACAAATGAGGCATCCTACAAGACGAACGAAATCGTTAGATTGCTAACTGTATTTTCGATTTTCTTTTTACCACTTAATTTCTTAGCCGGCGTTTATGGAATGAATTTCGAGCATATGCCGGAACTAAAAACAGAAAATGGATACTATGTGGTACTGGGAGTTATGGCTGCAATTTCCATCGGACTTTTCAGTTGGATGTATCTCCGAGGCTGGATCAAAGGCCTAGAAGATCTTTAATCCTCACGGATTTCTAACAATTCTAATCATTTCCTAAAGTGTTTATGTCAAAATAAATACATAGGATACTCGTATGACAATGAGAAGACGGATCTTCTTAAAAGGCATGGCCGGTGCTTTGGCACTTACGTCTATTGCCGCTAAGAAAAAACAAAGTACGCCGGTGGAGTTCGATCGAAACCTCGTTTCAGTTTTACTGGGACCATCGTTCGACGGACAATCAGAATTTTCAATCGTTCACTGCCAAAAAGAATATTTGCGATATTTGATCTATGAAGATGATCAACTACTGCAAGATGTTTCCTACACTACGGTGGCATTCGAAGATGACGAATTCAAAATCGATAAATTCCTTGTTCAAAACTTACCGATAGATCGAGATTTGAAAATTAGAATCATGTCTGCAGATAAGCAGCTTGATGAACGTACGTTTTCTTCAATCTCCTCTAAACGTCCAAGTTATAAAATCGGAGTCGCTTCCTGCATGAGAGCGGCTCAACATGAAAAAGCGATGTGGACTAGCTTGGAAGCTCAAAATGCGGACTTAAATCTATTTGTGGGTGACTGCGTATATATAGACTATCACTTAGATGTGGAACCGACTCCAAGAATTCATTGGGATAAATTCGTGGAAGCTCGAATGGTCCTTGATTTCTACCACTGGAAACGACTGGTGCCTACGGTAGCCATTTGGGATGATCATGATTTTGGCGGTGATGATTCAAATAATAGTTTTCCTTATTCTGAGGAAGCTCGGAATAATTTCAAAAACTTTTTTGCTCAGAACATAAGTGAAAAAACGTTCATCACAGCGGGGCCGGGCATATCATGCAAATTTCAATTAGGAAACCAGCTCTTTTTAATGCTAGATGGACGCTCGTTCCGTGAAAAGGCTCATTCAAAGAAAATGTATTCAATGTTCGGCAAAGAACAAGAAGAGTGGATCTTTGAATCGATTAAGGATTTCAAAGGGCTTGTCTGGTTTTGCAATGGCACGCAATGGTTTTCAAATGCTGGCTATGCAGAATCATTTCGCAAACACTTTACAATCAATTTTAATAGCTTTGTCGAAAAGTTAAATTTGGCCGACGTACAAATGATTTTTGTAGCAGGAGATGTCCACTATTCAGAAATATGCACGACGCCGAACTATCTAAAAAATAAATCGATCGAGCTCACTTCTAGCTGTATGCATAGTTCAAATTTTTTCGCTCTGCCGACAGTTGCCAATAGCGCCTACAGAATGTCAGCCACATGGCTAAGAAATTTTATGGTTTGCAAAACCACCGAAACTGGAAAAACTATTTCTGTGGCAACGGACTGTTTCACTAAGAATAAGCGCCGTCTTTTTAGCAATAAAATGGATTTTGACCTGCCTTGAACCCCGACCAAGGCATCAAGAATCATATAGAGAAGGGTACGTGAAAATTAGGTTCTATAAATGTGAACGGTTCGTGGAGATTGCGCAGGGATTATTGTTCGTCTGATTTACCACGAACAAATTTTAGGTAATGCAAAGATAGGATTCCGTTTGCAATTAGAATCATCACACACGGAATAGTCCAACCGAAGGTGATATCTGCTCTGGTGATCTGATCTAAAACCCACCCATCTGGAAAGCCGCAATACCCAATACTGCCCAACCGCTAACTACAATCGACTTTGCATTGCTTTCCTTCAATTTTCTCAGACTCCACAGAAAAGGCAAGCTTAGCAACGCCATCGGAATCATGGACCGATCTTTCCTCTATTTGCAAAGATGATTCCGCCGTTTGATCAGTCCTTCGAAGATTTTGCCAGTGACTTAAAGAAGGCAGCAGAGTCTAAAACCTAACTACAAATTGAGTGGTCTTCAAAAATTACCACTGAGTTGAAT
>NCGL01000104.1 GCA_002256935.1 Bdellovibrio sp. 28-41-41 | reverse complement strand
TCTTCATGCTCGGTGCCTGCAGCTTGAATCAGTTTTTTTGAAAAAAGATCCAATACTTCGCGAGCTTGGCGTACGGAAAACTTTGGTGTGTCGAGTAAATTTTTATTGTACACATCGATCAAAAATAGAATCGTGGCCATCTCTTCTGACATTTTCTCGGGCGTAGCCGCATTCTTGTTCTCGACTTCAAATTGTTGCACAATTTTCTTGATCCAGTCTTTCAAAATTCACCTCGGAGACAATGTTCAGAAATTAGGTTTCGTGTTCCTAGTTATCTCGGCCATATACCTGAATTTGTTAAGTCGTAATTGATTTACAGACTAGGCCTTAGTTTTAAATTCTCCAGTATTGAACCATTGTCTATTTTCTTGTTAAATATCGCTCAAACTGCTCGCAACCAGATGGCGACACACCCTAACCACTTTATCATTACGTCTTATTTTGAGATTACTTCGACTTTATTCCATATTGAGACGTTTGCGAAGTTACCCTGGGGAAACTAATACAGTTCATTTACAATAGAATCATTCACGTCAAGGGGGCGTAGTGAAGCTATTCATTATATTTCTAGCTATGCAATTTGTATTAGCCTGCGGTCCAGGAAATTTCAAAACTGAGTTAGCTGAACTTATGAGTAGTTCTAATCAAGAGCAAAGTGCTGAAGCAACAGACGTTATAACTTCATTTTCGGCCCCACAAGAAGTTCTATCTTTGACCGTTCCGATTTCAGATTTTAATATTCAAAAGAAAAATGAAAAATCTTATTTTTATCTTATAACTGAAAATAGTAGCACACCAAACGTTGATGACGCTAACTGGAGTCAAACAGTTCCAACGGCATACACTTTTACAAATGAAGGAACTAAAACTCTTTACGCTTGGGTTAAAGACAGCGAAGGTCACATTTATAATAGAAAAAGCGTTACCCTGAAAATTAGCTTACCAGATATGACCCCTCCAACAGTATCAAGTTTTTCAATACCAGGAGAAACTAATAGCGCTGAAATTCTGATAAATTCATTTCTTGCAAACGACAATATTCGTGTTGAAAGTTATTTAATAACTGAACTTCCTAGTAAACCATTACCAAATGATCCTAGATGGCTTAACGTCATTCCTAATAGATATCGAATTGAAAATTACACCATAAACCAACAACAAGGAGGACAAGAATCTTCACGAGGTGAAGCCTCCGTTGGAACCCCAAAAACAATATACTCATGGGCTAAAGACTCTTCTGGAAATGTATCTGCATCGCAAAGTGCAGTTATAATTTTAATGCCATTAGTAGTTCCAAAAACAGATACAATGCCACCAAATTTGTACAGTTTTAAAACACCAATTTCCAATGGTGGTCTGACAATACCAATTACTTCAGTCGCCGGCTGGGATGATTTTGGAATTACTGGCTATCTAATCACTGAAAGTAACGCGGCCCCATTGCCATCAGATGTCAGATGGATTTCAACAACTCCCACGAACTATGTTGCTACATCAGGCGGAAGTAAAACTCTTTATCTTTGGGCCAAAGATGCAACTGGAAAAGTTTCTACAGCGATTTCTTCCAATACTTATATTTACCTGGACACTGCTAACGACCCTTTAGTTCTAATTTTGGTTCGAGATTATTTGTACAATGATTCAGCTATTAACTTAGCGATAAATCAACTAGTTGGTTCTTTATCGCTAAGGGGATTTGCCAATCCCGAAGTTCAGTCAGTTTCTAAAATGAATTCAAATACACTTAGGCAGTTACTAATTACTAAAAGAAGTACTACTCAAAGAAAGTTTGCCGGTATTTTTCTGATTGGCGATATTAACCAACCAACATATGTTCACCCCAACGATTTCAATGGAGCTACTGCTGTATTTCCATCAGATGTAGCGTTAACATCTCTTGATTCAACGATTATTTTTTCTACTATTGATGGTAGATTCTCTAATATCAGTGGTGATCAACGACCTAAAATTTGGCTTGGAAGGATTGATTTTTCAAGAAATAGTCTTTATGGAAATGAATTAGACACAACAAAATCATATATTACAAAACTATCTAATGATGCTACTGTAAAAATGCTCTCGCCACTCGTAGGAAAATCACTACTTTTTGTAGAAAAAGATTGGGTTAGTTCTAGCGTTGTTCCCAGTATGCCTGGTTTTACACTTACTGCAAAAAACTACCCTAGCTTAAGTCAAAGCTCCTATTTAGAATCTATTAAACAGCCCTACGAAATGATGCATGTGATGGTTCACTCGAACTCCAATCGACACTTTTTTTCACAATTTTCACTTTCCGCGGGACCCGGTTTTCTTGTAGAAACTCGATTAGTTAATTTATTTGCTTGTTCCGCGGTCTTACCAAGCTCCCTTTCTCTTTTAGAACCTTACATGCTTAGCGGAACCAGAGGTGGCATAGCCGTTATCGGATCAACAAAAACTGGATCTATGGCAAATGGGCAGAGTCAATTTTACTCAAGACTTTATACAAATTCAAAATCCATTGGTGATTCTTTCATAGAATGGCAAGGCGATAATTTATACGGTGATTACTCAAAAAGCTGGCACATGGGAATGTCGATCAATGGCGATCCCACAGTAAAACCAAGCTTCTAGGGAACTGCTAACAATTTATTTGTTTTTTATTTTTTTTAACGCTTCAGCCGTAATTTGCAGACCTTCTATGCGGTCTCTATCAATCATAGGATTTGCTTCTTTTCTTAGCGTCAGTAAATACGCGTGATAGTATTCTAAAATATTTAATGAAACTTGCCCCCAAGCTGGCAATGACTTGGCTATTTCATTTTTTAAGTTCAGATTTAAATCTGAACTTTTTATTTTATCCGCTAGGTAAGCCAATGAAACATTACTTTTTAATTTAGTTAATACCTGAATCGAAGAAGCACTGACTTCCAAGGTGCCCTGACCATGGGTTTCAAAATACTGAACTTTTTCAATAATTTTTTGATCAAGGTTTGCAGTTAAAAAATACCCTGCATGTTGATTCATTTTAGTTGCAATAATGTTCATAACTTCAGCGCTAATGCTTGAATCTTCTTGATTAACACTTGATGCTAACAATCCCAAGGCTTCTTCAGTATTCAGAGTTGCTATGACACGCAATGCCCCCCTTACAATCATTGGATTATTGTCTAATAGTAAATTCTTAAGCACTTGCTGAGATTCTGAAGTCACAACTAAAGAATCCTTTTCAAAAATAAGTTTTAAAAAATCAAGCCCGCGCAGAGTAAACTTAAGATCTGAAACTGGATACAGATGCAAACTAAAATAATTAACTATTTTTTTTAAATCAGAATTTGAAAGTTGATTTACTTTTAATCTTAGTTTTTCAAAATTTTCAGGCCCAAAAAAACTATTTATTAGATCATTAAGTTCATCTTCAGTTATTAAGCTTTTTTCTTTTCCAACTTGCTGATCTATAGCCTTTGGTGTTGTTCTAGCGACAGATACAGACTGAGCAGGATGTCTTTGATTTTGAATATTTTCAGGTTGGATGTTTATAAAAAAATAAATTAACCCAACACCTGCTAAAACACTAATAAGAATTGTTGCTTTATTGAGCTTCACAATAGCCTTTAACCAGGTAGTTTCAGTTGAATGAAACTATTATTTAACACAATTTGCAATGATTGAATCATGATAAGCCAGTGCCCCCGTGCTACTTTCTGGGACTCCATGGGTAACGCCTGCTAGATAGGAGAATTCCTTTTCACTAGTTACTTGAAGTGAATAAGTATGCCCCGATGGTGCGGCAAATGTGAAATCTTCTTGTCCATATATAAAATGAATTTTTGTGTTTGGATAATTAAAATTCGATAAGGTTGAAGCCAAACTATCTTCATATAGTAGAGTTCTTTGGGATTCAACCTTCAAACTACAGGCTCTCGTTTGTCCGTATGCTCCATCTATCAAAGTAAAATTCGCTTCGCCCACATTGCAGTCAAGTGCCTGCGAATATACAAAATTTTCACGGGGAACAACATTACTACATACGCCAGTCCAACCATCGCCACCAAGACAACCTAGGTCAAGCCTGCCCATTGGAGGACCGCCACTGACTATCGCAAAATCCAAAATATTTCCCAATCCATACCTAGCTAGTGCATAGGAAATCTCACTTCCGCCAGCAGAGTTACCTCCGGCACAAAAAGCGCCTGATGTGAAATAATTAGTGTGTAAATATTTGAGTAAAGTGGAATAACGAGAAGCTGCTTTTGCCATTCCAACATCCGACTTTGTCCAAGTACTTAACCATGCTCTTTGTATTACTAAATATCCAGAACCAGCCAATTGGGAAATATAAGTTCTCATTGAAGCGCCGCTATCTATGAAACCAGTACCGCTTCCACCTGTACCAAATACTACGGTACCTTTGAGAGGAACATTCATTGCGGGCTGAGTGATTCTTATATTTACATCAATTGGATTTAACTCTGGCCCAGATACCGTATAAACTATGCAAGAAGTATTTGGGATAGAGCCTGCAGAGCAAGTAGCACCAATTTTTTCTATCACCGTACCGAGGGGTAAAGTGTTTGAATTATTAATCGGATCTGAAGGATTATCATTTGAGGGCTGACTTGGTTGTTCATCACTAGTTGTTGGTGAACTAGCAAGTTCACCTTGAAGCTTAGCAGAATCAAAGCTTCCCGAGCAATTTTGAAATAAAACAATTAAAATAAGTAAAGAAAACGACAAAAATATTTTCTTAATTGAATTCAAAATAAACCTCCCCCAAATTACGTTCAAAAAAACAGTAAGGTTTTTACCAAGTATTTGACCCTACATATTCAAAATAGCACAAATAAATTCACTAAAATGATTAGTGTAATTATACAACGCCTACAACACCTGCGAAAAGTTAAAAAGTTAAAAAGTTAAAAAGTTAAAAAGTGACTCACAATTAGACTATCGTCAAAAGGCATTTATAAAGATTTTTAAATTTACTGAATTGATCAATAAGTTCGATTTAAAATCGATGTGGAAATGAAGAGATTTCTCAAATTGAGAACTTGTCACAAAAAACCTTTAGGTAACGACGTCAGTTCCAGGCCCAGTTACTAAAAAAATAGTTTCTACATAAAAAGGTCTAGCTCCCCTTACTCTTTGGGGAGCATTGTCCTAAACTCACCGTCATGAGTACAGCAAAATTAAATTGGTTGATCAAAGGAACAAGTTTAGCACGCGTGCCTCTTTTGGCATTTTGTAATCCTAAACTTTTAAGTATTGAACCTTCAGCAAAAGTTAGATTGCCGCTGAATTTTGTAACGAAAAATCATTTTCGCACTATGTATTTTGGCGCTTTAGCGATGGGTGCCGAGTTATCCGTGGCGACCCCTGTTCTTGAAGCTATGTTCATTCAAAAAAAACCAATTTCATTTATCTTTAAAGATTTTAAATGCGATTTTTTAAAACGTGCTGATACCGATACCATATTTGAATTCGCCGATGTCGAAGACAGTCGTGAGGCTATGGCCGAAGCTCTTGCCTCGGGCGAACGCCTGAACAAAACTTTCAAAGGAACGGCCTACTCGGCTAAGAATCCCGAGAACATTTTCATGACGTACGAAATCACTCTTTCCTTGAAGAAAACGAAATAAATCTTGAGCCCGAACTCTAACATGGCTCAAACTCTGTCAACGTTTTAAACAAAGTGCCCACAGAATCGAAAATTAGCTTTAATAAAACGATAAAATGCCTTATATTGAAGACTAATCCATAGAGTAGTCTTATTCTTAGGGTTAAAACCAAACATATTTGTAAGAGACGCATTTTAGAATGTAGCTTCTTATAGAAAACAAGGAGTCCCTTATGCCGACAGATCTTCCTGGATCTAATTCGCGTGCGCTGGCCTTAGCCGCAGCCACACAACACAAACCCGTAAAAATCACTCGACCGATCAGCGAAAACGCACCCGTTTCTGAATTCTTCGGTTGCAACACATTTGGCTTAGCTCAAATGCGTGAAAAATTACCTAAAGACGCTTACCAAAGTTTACTTAAAACTTTAGATCACAGCAAAAAATTACCTAAAGAAACTGCGGAAGCTATTGCCTCTGCTGTAAAAGAATGGTCCGTAGCCAAAGGCGTAACTCATTTTTGCCATTGGTTCCAACCGATGACAGGATTGAGCGCTGAAAAACATGATGCGTTCATTACTATTCAATCGACTCATCATTCTGAATTGCGCGTGATCGAGCGTTTCACAGGATCACAATTAATCCAAGGTGAACCGGATGCTTCTAGCTTCCCATCAGGCGGAACACGTTCAACATTCGAAGCGCGTGGTTACACAACTTGGGATCCATCATCTCCATTATTTATCGTCGAAGATGACGCCAGCAAAACACTGTGCATCCCGACTGTATTCTTCGGCTACCACGGACAAGCTCTGGATTGCAAAACGCCACTATTAAGATCAATGGAAACACTTAACGTTGAGGCGTGCGAGTTTTTAAAAATTATCGGCGATGTAGATGCTAAACATGTCAGCGCTACATTAGGTGCGGAACAAGAGTATTTCTTGATCGATAAAAACTTCGTGTCATTGCGTCCTGACTTGATCATGACAGGTCGTACGTTGCTGGGTTCTCCATCAACTCGTGGCCAACAATTAGAAGATCACTATTTCGGATCGATCCCAACTCGCGCAAAAAGCTACATGCAAGACGTTGAGTATGAATTATTCAAACTCGGCATCCCTGCTAAAACTCGTCATAACGAAGTGGCACCAAGTCAGTTTGAACTAGCACCGATTTTTGAAGACGTTAATATTTCATCGGATCACAACACATTAACGATGGAAGTTTTAAAACGCGTAGCACTTAAACATAACTTCGTTTGTTTATTACATGAAAAACCATTCGCAGGTATCAACGGCAGCGGTAAGCATAACAACTGGTCATTATCGAATGACAAAGGTGAAAACTTACTTGAACCTGGAACTACACCTCACCAAAATTTACGTTTCTTAGCGGTATTGGCTGTTGTTTTAAAAGCTGTAAATGAAAACGCTTCGGTATTACGTGCGGCAATTGCTAATCCTGGTAACGATCATCGTTTGGGTGCGAATGAAGCGCCTCCTGCGATCATTTCAGTTTTCTTGGGTTCAATGCTTGAGAAAATTTGCAACGATATCGAAGAAGGCAAATCAGCTAAAGCGACCGAGCAATTGATTATCGATTTAGGTGTTGGAAAAATCCCTAACATTTCTAAAGATTACACAGATCGCAACCGTACATCGCCATTTGCATTCACAGGAAACAAATTTGAATTCCGCGCCGTAGGTTCATCAGCGATCGTATCGATCCCAATGACTTACTTGAACGCAGCGGTAGCCAATACATTCCGCCAAGCTTCAAGCGCATTGAAAGATATTCTAAAAACGAAATCAAACCGTGACGAAGCGGTTATGGATTTGATCCGCTCGTATTTAAAAGAATCTAAAAAAGTACGGTTCGATGGAAATGGCTATTCTCAAGAATGGCGCGATGAAGCGGCCGCTCGCGGTCTACCTATTTTAAGATCAACGGCTGAAGCACTTGAAGTTTATAAAGACACGAAAATGACGGCCTTTTTAACGGAAACGAAAGTGTTATCGTCAGAAGAAATCATGTCTCGTTATCACATCAGTGTTGAGCGCTATATCAAAACGATCGACATTGAAATCGATACGCTATTAGAAATGACTCAAACATTTGTAATCCCAGCAGTTGAAAAACAATTGATGACGTTGACTGCGACTCATCAAAATATCATGTCGTCATCGTTGAAAAAGTATCACGCCTCTAGAACACAAAAACTAGAAGCGACATTCGAAGCGATCTTAAGCTTACAAGACGAATTGACTCGTTTGGCCGATACGACTGGAAAAATGCACGACGAGCCAGCTAGAATGAAAAAACTAGCGCAAGACGTGCAACCATTAAGCTTCCGACTGCGCGATGCCTGCGACCAAGCCGAGCGTTTAGT
>NCGL01000103.1 GCA_002256935.1 Bdellovibrio sp. 28-41-41 | reverse complement strand
GAAGCGAAGTTACGGCGTTAAGAGCTTTGAAATGTATAGACTCAGATACCTAAATGCTTGTGCTTAAATGATTTTTTGAAATTGTCCACCATGGACCGTAGAACCGAAAATTGCTTTTGTGGAAATCGTTTTGTTTAAAATTGGCGGAGACGGTGAGATTTGAACTCACGGTAGTCTTTTGGACTACGAGCCTTTAGCAAAGGCTTGGTTTCAGCCACTCACCCACGTCTCCGTCTATATAAATTATCGAATTCAATAAACTTTTTTGGTAAGTATCAGGATCTAAAATCTTGATATTATAGCTCTTTTCGAAAGTGCCATACCGATTCGGGTAAATCAAGGCATAATTTTTAGGAAAATATACGTGAAGGAACAAAACATTTGATTTTAACGCGAAATAATATTATTTCCTTCACTTCTCTGTCGTGCGGTCGTAGCTCAGCTGGATAGAGTACCTGACTACGAATCAGGTGGTCGGAGGTTCAAATCCTCCCGTCCGCACCAATTTTTTAATTCACCATACTTCACAGAATGCGAACTAAAGCTGTTTATATTTTTGCAGGTTTCTCTGCGATTCTTCCTGATTTTGACTATCTTGGTTTCATTAATAATATTCCCTACAACAGTTTGTGGGGTCATCGTGGAATGACTCACTCTTTATTATTTGCGGCGATCACAGGGTTGATCTTTGGGCTACCTTTATCGCTATTGCAAAAAGCACCGGTCATTCGTTTGAGTGTCTTCTTTTTCCTGACCACGATATCTCATGGAATTATAGATGCCTGCACAACAGGCGGCCTGGGCGTCGCTTTCTATGCACCTTACAACACCCTCCGTTATTTCTTTCCATGGCGGCCGATCGCGGTTTCACCCATGGGAATGGGCTTTTTCTCTGAGAGAGGACTCGTTGTATTGATCAGTGAGATGTACTGGATTCTTCTTCCGTGTGCAGGGCTTCTGCTATTGCAATTGGCACTCAATTGGAAGCGCAAATCTTAATTTAATTTTATTTGTGTTATAAGATATTGTTTGTCCCGAAAATCCGCTTTTTCCGTAGGGAAAAAGAAATTCTTACATTTACTTAATTTTGTAAAAAATAATTTGCGCTTAAGGGGTATATCGTGGAAACATCCGTGGCACTCTAGGAGGGGTGCCTTGAAAACATTACTAACAACACTTTTATTTGCGGTTGCATTTTTTAATTTCAACCAAGTACACGCACAAAACCAAGTTAAAGAATGGACAGTTTTAGTTTATCTAAATGCAGATAACGATTTGTACCGTTTTGGTTTTCTGAATATGGCACAAATGGAAGCCATCGGCTCAACAGCTGGCATGAACGTAGTCGTTCAGTTTGATCCGGAACCAGCGGGCCAACCAACAACTCGCTACTTTGTGACTAAAAATCCAAAACCAGTGAATGGCAAAATCACATCTCAAGTTTTAGAGCAGATGCCTGAAACAGACATGGGAAGTCCAAAAACGCTTTCTGATTTCTTAGTTTGGGGTGTTCAAAAATATCCAGCTAAAAAATACGCAGTTATCGTTTGGAATCATGGTAACGGCTGGCAGGGTGTTTCTTACGACGACAACCCACAATCACATTTATCGATGCCTGAATTACGTGGTGGTTTCGAATCCATGAACATGGCGATCGCACAACAACGTGGCGCCCGCAACCGTGGACCACAAATCGATCTAATCAATTTCGATGCGTGTATCATGTCGGCACTTGAAGTTGGATATGAATTAAAAGACGTAGCTAAATATATGGTTGGATCTCAGTTCAACGAACCAGGTGAAGGTGAAAACTACACTCTATTCTTGACTCCTATGGCCGCAAAACCGGCGATCACTCCACGTGAATTAGCTGAAGTTATGGTTTATCAATACAGCATGAACTATAAAGGTCGCTCGAGTATTAACTACGCGGCAGTGGATCTAACTCGTATCAATAACTTTGTAGCGGGTTTCAACCAAACAGTAGGCGTTACAAACGCATCTCCTAATAAAGGTAAAATTAAAAATGCATATGGTTCAGGAAGTTTTGACTTAGTAACAGGTTTGAACGGCGCGCGTGCGGCGGCTGGTACTGATGCTAATTCAACTGCGGCATTAGATGCGCTGATCGCAGCCTACGGTTACCCTAAAGAAGGTATGGAGCGCGGCGTACCTAATATGCGTGAGTCTTTCCAAGCTTCAGGATTGACTGTTTCTAGATTCAAACCATCACAAGTAAATTTCAAAACAACAGTAAACGGTCAATGGCAACAAGCTCCTATGGTATTAGGTGCTAACGGTCAGTACGAATACAAATTCAACCGTCGCCCAGCTCAGTACTATGTAGTATCTGCTGGTGGCACTCGCGGACGTGAAGTAGCGGTACGTGATGCTCTAACTACTGTGTTACGTGATGATGCTAATCCAATCATGTTCCACAATCAGTTTCCTGAAACTAGCCCTTTGATTGCTGACTCTTACACGCTACAAACTAAGGGTGCTCATGGTATGACACTTTTCTCTTTAGCAGGTATGATGAGTGCTCGTAATCCTTCAACGGCACGTTTCGGTACGGACATGTTATCTCAGTACAAAGAACTATTATTTGCTCGTGGTGGCGCGCCTAATTGGACAGCGTTTTTCGGACTTTAATTTTATTAGCCACGGCACAGCTGGCTATTTTCTTCCTAACACATTTCTAATTCGACAAGCGATACCCTCAAAAGGTATCGCTTAGTCCAACTAATCATTTAGGGGGAGCGAATGAATAGAATCCAAATCCTTTTACTTTCACTTTTTACAGTTCTAACAGTTTCAGCAGCACCATTTAGGTTTGATACACGTAATCCACGTGGGCTTCAAAACTGGGATACCTACGCTATCGTTGGCGATGCGGGAATTCGCAATGGTACAACAGAAGCTCTACGTAAAAATCTAGCCGCGAATAAAATGTTCCGATTGCTTATGCCCGGTGATAATTTATATCTTCCTACAAGCAATTACCCAGCGACTTGGGACATCTGGAAAAAAGAAGGCTTTCAATTTTCAATGGTGGCCATCGGTAATCACAATAAAGGATACGCAGAAGAAGTGGCGTACTTCGGTATGCCTGGTGAGTACTACGCAGTGGAAAGCAAAGGCGCTTTGTTCCTAGTGTTAAACTCGGATAATAAAAACAACTACGCAAAACAAATCGCGTGGGTTGATCAAGCACTGACTCAGTCTAATTATCCTTTGAATTTCATAATGTACCATCACCCAAGTATTACTCTTTCAAGCGCTCACAATTGGGAAGAAAGACGAGGATTTCAAGATGGCATGCGCGCCGTAATTAAAAAGCATGCGAAGAAAATCACGTCACTGATCGTAGGTCACGATCACTCTGCAGGCCTGTTTACATTAGACGAAGTTCCAATGATATTGAGTGGTGCAAGCTGGGAGAGTCGGAACATCGATCTTCCAGTGCAAAAGGATCCACTATTCGTAGCTAGGGGCCTGTGGGCGACCACTCAAGGCGGATTTTGGTGGGGCAAACTAGATTACAATGCTCTTACTAAAGAAGTGTATGTGCACTTCAATCGTTTCGATAAACAACAAGATAGATGCACGCTTCGAATTTTGCCAAAACCAATCGCAAAATCACAAGGTTGTAAATAACATCCATCAAGACAAGGAGGGGCATAAACCCCTCTTGTGGCCCGAAGTTAAAACTAAGCTTTTACTGACTTCTTTTTCTTTTTAGATTTTGATTTTTTCTTTTCGCTAGCTACTGAGCGATCTTTCTTTTTGTCAGCTTTCGCCAATTTCTTTTTCTTTTTATCTTTCTTAGCTACTTTCTTGCTCTTTACTGATTTAGAAACGTGAGCTTTTTTACCACTTTTCTTTTTGGCTTCAGCCATGTTCGAGAAAGCGAAAGTGAAAACTAACATTACGGCTAGAACTATATTTTTTAACTGCATTGGGCCTCCTATAGACTAGCTATCGGTCTAAGTCCGGTGGACTTAAGTCATTTTTCATAGCTGCTGTAGGGACTTGCGACCATTGTCTAGGTTTTGGCTTTGGATGCGTGACTTCCACTATACGCGCTGTGCGTAAGGGTTTCAAGAGTGTCTCGATCTGAGACAAAGCTATTCAAAAATAGTGATTTTATCACCGGCAACTTCGAGCAAGTCTTGCTTGTTGAGCTGCACGCGGGAATGACAAATCATACGCCATTGTTCGTTGAACGAAGTGTATGTAAATACGGTGCGATTTCTATTTGGATAGGTAACGTCCACTTTGTAGAGCGTACTTTTCAATTCACCCGAATAGCGCAATTTTTCGCTTTCGAGGTAGCAATAATTTTGATTCGAACTGATGTCGCCGAATGAAACTAGCATGCCATCCACTAGGTAGGCATCTTTGACTTTTACTTTCGATGAATAGAATGGAATTAGAGAGTCTTTGAACGTAAATTTCAAATTCGCCAGTGTGAGTGGCCTCATTTCCTGAGGCGAAAACTTCTTTGGATTCTTGTTTTTTAAAGCGTGTAGCACATTTTGGAATTCATCACAATATTTTTTCAAATCATGAAATGAATAAGCGTATGTATCGCGTGAACACTCAGTGTAGTTGTAGTTGAAAAAATACTGATTGCATATTTTCTTTGATGCCAGTGCCAAATCAAACGCAGATTCATCTGTGGTATCAGAGTTTTCGATAGTTTTGATCGCCGCGTAGAATTCACTTTTCTTAGTCAGAACAAATTCAATCAATTCATTGCTGCATAAAGGTTTTTTGTCATCCCGATTGGCAGGTGATGGTGAGTTTTTAGAACTCGTAGGTGGTTTTGATTTGTTAGAAATATTTTTTTGACATTTTAAATCAAAATCATTGGTATGGACTCTAAGCTCTGAACCATCCACGATCGAAAAACATTTTATACCTGGATAGCTAGCATAGAATTCATCACATTGAGCTTGGGTGTTTACTGTACCGGTCGGAAGGTTCAGAATTTTTTCATAAGCGCGCGAGTATTCTTCCGAGCATGCGCCACCAGATTGTACCACGCTCGGCTTTGGCGGAGTCGCTTGGGTACAACTGCTTAGCCCGAAGGCGATTGTGATAAAAAGTAGAAGAAAAGCGAACTTCAGTTGCATGTATAAATCCTCTTAGCGACCTTGGGCGACAGGGTCAACACTGGCTCAAGGAAACTCAAGTAGAAAGCCAAAAAAGGGCCTATTTTCCTATATTTATTTCAAAGCCCTGACGGCCATAAATGTAACTAAGCGCCGCAATTTTGGCAGAATCTTGACCGCTCACTTGGCCATTGAGGTTTTAGCGAGCTTCCATGGCAGAGCCGTGTTTTTTCATCTGGCACATCGTTTGTTAATTATCCTGTATAGAACGGTCCGATTTCCATTGGGTGACATGAATATGATCAAATTTATTACAGTTGTTTTAGTTGCTACCTCGAGTGTATTCGCTGCCGGTTTAACCATGGCGGCAAATCCAGCATTGGCTCCGTTGGCTCCTGGTTTGACTCCCCCAGCACAGATTATCAAGGCGGCATTGCCCCTCCTGGCTGCACCTGCCGTCGCAAATACGGTTAAAAGCTATAGAGAGTGGAAAAACGAAAAAGTTCAGTTAGCTATCAAGAAAGTCACAATCACAAAAGCTCAGATAGAATATAGAAAACTAAACAAACAATTCTTGCAAAAAAGCGAACCAGTAGTGGCCAAAGACCCAGAAACTGATCGTCTAGAAGTCTTACTAAAGAATGACCTGTATTCTTTAGAAGTAGCTCAAGAATTAAGCGTTACTGACTATTTTGCCATCTATTTAACGAAACAAGAAAACAAGTCAGACGCATATAAAGAAGCCGCAGCCAAGATGACCCCTGATGAAGTTGGTCAGCTTATCAAAGCGTACGCAGACTCTATGTTTTCTGCAAACGCACCGACTCCGCCCGCAGCTAAAGTCGGCCCCACTGCCATGGAAAAGTCAGACACTGCCAAGTAGATTCTAGGCCTCCCTTGAAACCCTTGTCCCACAGCCGAGTTACGCTATTGTGGCGCACCACAACACGCTCGGTCATGTACTTCCTCATAGAAATCTTTAGTCCTTTACCTTGACACCTAATAAGGGCAAACCATATTACAATTGCATATTCAAAAAATCTATTAGGAGGAACTCTATGAGTAAAGAAATTGGTGTAAGACCACTACATGATCGTATTTTAGTAAAACGAGTAGCTGAAGAAGAAAAAACTGCCGGTGGATTATTCATCCCTGATACAGCGAAAGAAAAACCTCAACGTGGCCAAATCGTGGCTACTGGAAAAGGCCGTGTTACTGAAGATGGAAAAATTCTTCCCCTGGAAGTTAAAAATGGCGACAAAATTCTTTTCAGCAAATACGCAGGCACAGAACTTAAACTTGATGGTGCTGAGTACTTGATGATGCGTGAAGAAGATATCTTAGGAATTATTAACTAAGTCGCACCAATGGTGCGCAAAAAAATTATTAATTGAGAAATTAGGAGGCTACTATGAGTAAAGAATTACGTTTTGCGGAAGATGCTAGACATCTTATTTTAAAGGGTGTGAACACTCTGGCTAATGCGGTAAAAGTAACTTTGGGACCTAAAGGTCGCAACGTTGTTATCGAAAAATCGTTCGGCGCACCATTGATCACTAAAGACGGTGTGACTGTTGCTAAAGAAATCGATTTAGAAAACAAATTTGAAAACATGGGCGCGCAAATGGTTAAAGAAGTTGCTTCTAAAACCAACGACGAAGCGGGCGATGGAACAACTACAGCGACTGTGCTAGCTCAAGCTATCTACAGAGAAGGCGCTAAAATCGTAACTGCTGGCCACAATCCAATGGCACTTAAACGTGGTATTGATAAAGCGGTAGCAACGATCGTTTCTGAACTTAAAACAATGTCTAAGCCTGTAAAAGGTTCTAACGAAGTAGCTCAGGTTGGCGCGATCTCTGCGAACAACGATAAAGAAATCGGTCAAATGTTGGCTGATGCTATGGAAAAAGTAACTAAAGAAGGCGTAATCACAATTGAAGAATCTAAAACAGCTAAAACAGAAGTTACAGTTGTTGAAGGTATGCAATTTGACCGTGGTTACTTATCTCCTTATTTCGTAACTAACTCTGAAAGAATGGAAGCGGTTCTTGAAAACACGTACGTTCTTATCTACGACAAAAAAATCTCTTCTATGAAAGATATGATTCCTTTGCTTGAGCCTGTGGCTAAACAAGGTCGTCAATTATTAATCATCGCTGAAGATGTTGACGGTGAAGCATTAGCAACTCTAGTTGTTAATCGTTTACGTGGTACTCTTCACATCTGTGCAGTTAAAGCTCCTGGCTTTGGCGACAGACGTAAAGCCATGTTAGAAGATATCGCAGCTTTAACTGGCGCGACTCTAATCTCTGAAGACATGGGCCGTAAATTAGAACAAGCTACTGTAGCTGACCTTGGTGTGGCTAAACGTGTAGTTGTTGATAAAGACAACACAACAATCATCGATGGCGCTGGTAAAAAAGCTGAAATCAATGCACGTGTTGCTCAAATCAAAGCGCAAATCGAAGAAACTACTTCTGATTACGACAAAGAAAAATTAAAAGAGCGTTTAGCTAAAATTTCTGGTGGCGTTGCAGTTATTCACGTAGGTGCTCCATCTGAAGTTGAAATGAAAGAAAAGAAAGCTCGTGTTGAAGATGCATTGAATGCAACTCGCGCAGCTGTTGAAGAAGGCATCGTAGCTGGCGGCGGAACGGCTCTAGTACGTGCAGCTCAAAAAGTTGATAAAACTAAATTTGCTGAAGACGAAGCATGGGGCGCGCAAATCATTAAACGTGCTTGCGAAGAGCCTTTACGTCAAATCGCGTTCAACGCGGGTCTTGATGGCGCTATCGTTCTTGATAAAGTTCTTCAAAACAAATCAGCAGCTTTCGGTTACAATGCGTATTCTGATGAATACACAGACCTAATCAAAGAAGGCGTTATCGATCCAGTTAAAGTGGTTCGTTGCGCTCTAGAAAACGCAGCTTCAGTAGCATCATTAATGTTAACTAACGCTCCTGCAATGCCAGGTGGCGACGGAATGGGCGGCATGGGAGGTATGGGCGGCATGATGTAATTCTTTTTAGAATTATATTCTACGTTCATTCGCAAAAAGGTCGGCCAAAAGCCGGCCTTTTTGTTTTTGTGGGGTCTTTGTCTTTTGTTTTCTGTTGAGCCGGTGATGCGCGATTCTATTTCGAACTCTCGATACAAATAAAATCCTGTCTCGGGCCATCCGGGCCCTCGGGCAGCACTGGGGGAACCGCCATCCATGGCGCCGCTGAGCCGGATTTTATTTGTATCGAGAGTTCGAAATAGAAAAATCGGGGTGCGAAAACAAAAGACAAAGACCCCACAAAAACAAAAAGGGAATTTTCGCAAGTTTTGTGAATGTAGGAAAATAAATCCCAAAAGATGGTTTGTAAGGTGCCAGGTCCTAAAAGTGTTGACTGAATTTTTACAACGTAGGTTTTTTTAGATCGAAGATCACAAACTCCGGCAAAGCATTAAACCTCACCGGAAGTATGCTCGTTCCTATTCCTGGGATGTAGACTTGGCCTCCGTGCATGTGGCCGGCGAAGGCAAGGTTGAAATCTTTCTTTAGCTCAAGGAGGCTGGCGGGGTCGTGCATGAAGACTAGTTTTGGGTTTTTAGTTTCTGTTTTTGCGAACGCTTTTTCTAAGTCTGAGTGTTTTGTTGAATGATCTCCGATTCCTATCAATTCGAAATTGGTTTCTTTATGTGTGGTGAGTCTTAATTCGTTTTCTAATACTTCGATGTCTGCCTCTTTTAAACCTTTGTGGATTTCTTCGTTATCGTTCCACCAGTCGTGATTTCCTAGTACTGCGAATTTTCCTAGTGGAGCATTTAACTTTTTTAATAGTCTTGATACTTCAGAGAATGGGATCTTTGTTCCGCCGACTACCTCGTCAATAGTTAAGTCGCCGCCTAGTAAAATAATATCTGGTTTGTAGGCATTGATTCTTTCCACCAAGTTTTCCACGTAGTCGGCGTCGATGTGAGGTGATCCCATGTGTAGATCTGCGAAGAATGCGACTCTTAAATCTGCTGCTGGCCATTCTTGGAATTTCTGCTTGTTAGCTCGAAGTAGTCCTGGTTTGTAACGCTCTGGATTTCAAAAACCCAGGAGGTGGCTTTTAGAACGAGTATTCGATCCCTGCTAGTGTCGACATCAACTTGTGGCTGATGCTGTTTGATGGGTCACTTCGGCTGCCTGTGGCGGCGTCGAATTCGGAGCTGTAGGATTCAAATGATAGCTCGAATACGTACGCGAGGTTTAGTGTTTTTACGTAGCGCAAAATCAATCCGAAGTCGTTGATTTGAACTCCTGAGGGACTTGCGTCGGCGGAGTCTTTCAAAGTCTTTGATAGGAAATAATTGAAATATAAACTTAAATCAATTGGGCTTTCTTCAGAGACTGGGAATGTGCCTTTGAATCCTAGCAATGTCCCGCCGTAGCTTAATCCCGACAGGCTCAGTGGGTTTGATTTATCTGGCAGGGCTTGGAATGAACCTATTCCCAGTGCTACTTGGAATTGCGGCGCGCGTGCTGAGCTATCTAATTCGTAATTATATTTTGCTTTGATTTGGTATTGGCTCAAGATCATGTTTAGGCTGCCGGGTTCTGAGCCTTCCATTGGGTTGTTCATTTTAAATGACGATTGTCTGATGAACAGCTCTAAGTGGAACTCTGGGTTTAGCCATAGTTCTGCTGAGCCCTTGATCGTTGGAGTCAGCCACTGCGATACTGTTTTGTTTCCTGCCGTTAGGAAATTTATATTTTGTGAGTACTGAATCAAACCACCCGAGATCGAGAATTTTCCGTACTGTGGTGGTTTTCTTGGAACCCACTCGCCTTGTGGAACGGCTTGTGCGCCTGGTTCTGTTGGTACCGTGGGTGCTGCTAAGCTTGTCGCGTTCGAATTCGATTTTTCCGAAACTTAGGAACTCGTCTACTTTCGTTAGCACTATTTTCCCAAGTACGATTTTTTCTGATGAAATATAAGCTTGGGTCTTTGGATGCAGGTTTAGCTTCACAATATGAATCGCAATTACTTCTTGATTTGGCACTACCCCGTGAGCCGCGCCAATATTGATTGTTACCTGGTCTTGGGTACGACTTAATATTATACCGTGAAACGGGATTCTTGATTTCAAGTTATGGAAGAGAACTTCGTAGTGTCCCAAGATTTTTTCTGTTTCGAAAATATTATCGATTTCTTTACTGTCTTGGATCACGATACCGCTTTTAAATAGAAAACCCATTTTCAACGTATATGATTTTGGATTTTTCGTCAGGCGTGATTCGATCACAAGGTCGGCGTCTTTTTTACCTACCGTGATTTCCCACTGATTATTATTTTCGATGATGTCTTTTATCTTTGCTTCGGCCTTAGATGCGTAAATTAAATTTACGTTATCCGAGAATGGTTCTAGATAAACAGTTTTGATTTTCAGTGCGGCATCTTCGTTATTTATGTACGCCGGAGTTTTCGCCAGTATTGAAAAACTGATTAACTGAGACAGTATTAAAGCACACCAGAAACTCGACCAACGGTGAAGTGATATTGCGTTCATTAATTAATGTTCGTATGTATGCGATTAGTGGTCAATTCCGCATATAATCTGGTCCTGCTTTTGTCTAGATTAAACAGAAGAATTAGAAATCGCGCCCGACCTAGTTCAAAATAGAAATATGGTTAGGTATATCATTGCAGACGATGCTCCGTTTATTCACGAGATTATCAAAAACGTTATGCCTGAAGGCATGTTTGAACATGTGGGTTCTGCCTACAACGGTCTAGAGGCTATCGATCTTGTTAAACGCACACTACCCGATGTTGTGTTTTTAGATTTCGTAATGCCAGCTAAGTCTGGCGTTGAAGCCATCACGGAAATGAAACAGATTTGGCCAGATCTGAAAATCATCGGGGTTTCAACCGTTGATAATACCGGTATTATTCAAATGGCTATGCGAAATGGAATGAATACATTTTTAGAAAAGCCGTTCACGAAAGATACCCTGTTTGAAGCCTTGGCTACAGTGGGCTATGTGGTGAATTCGCATCAAAAAATGAAAGAGTCAGTTTAATTAAATTGGAGATTGGACAATATATGATCGGAGATCTTTTCATTGTAATTCGGTACTTCGTAATTTCCGTTATTATTGTGGGAGCTTTGCAAGTTGAAATGAAAGGCAAAAGCCTAGAAGGCCATGTGACCGATTGGTTTTACACATCGAATGTGCCTCAGCATATCAGAACAGCCGCCAAAGGTGGCGCGCTCTTAATCGAAAATGGCTCTCAATCAACTAAACGCTTCTTCAAAGACATGTTTAGCAGCGCATCTGGTGCGGTAGAGAAAGCCAGTCGATAATTTCAAATCAATCAGAGCGATGGATACATCGCCCTGATGTTTAAAATATTCTATTTAGCTTATTTAACTTGTGCGCCGTTTTGGTTTCCACCAACGCGTATTACGGGCGCAACTTTATTAGACTTCGTGTAAGCACCTTCATGGCTACCGAATGATGCATCAGGTTTGTTACAAGCCAATGCCAATGCGAATGAGCTAGAGAATGCAATTACAAGTGATAGGATTAATGCTTTCATAAATGTCTCCTTATGAATTATCGTTCTGCTTTTTTATCATTGCGATACATGTGCCAGAGACAGTCATTTTGAGACTTAAATTTCGACGTAGTTTCAATAGTTTAACTGCGCATCAGAATGAGACACTGTCTAAAATCTTTACATGTGTAAGATTGAAATGGTCAAAGTGAGATATTCACTTTGAGACTATGGCCTAAAGAACTTTGGCAAGAGACTATTGTTTAGTCTCTTGCTTTAAATCCCGCCATGATTTTCCATCACGGGCTTTTGGATCTAACTGCGTTTCTTGAACATTCTTATTATGCTCTGACAGGGACTCGGTAAAACGAGTTGTTCCGTTGTTTTGGCTGACAAAGAACAAGAACGGCGTCTGTGCAGGCTCAATCGCGGCTAGTAATGAATCGCGGCCCGGGTTTGAAATAGGACCTGGGGGCAGGAATGCAATCACGTAGGTATTATATAAGTTATCTTTAGAAAGCAGATCATTGCGAGTAATATTGTTTTCTAGCTTTTTAGAAAGCATAGATTTTCCATACAGAGTCGTTGGATCCGTTTGCAGCTTCATTTTCTTTTGAATGCGATTATGGAACACTGATGATATCAATGGCCTTTCTTTAGCGTTACCAGTCTCTTTTTCAATGATGCTGGCTAGAACTAAAATCTGCTCGCTATTGAGGTAGGAAAGTTTATTCTGTTTTAGAACATCATCAAAAGTTTTGCGAAACATTCTAACTTGTGAACGAATGATGTCTTTAAGGCCCATGTATTTAGTTACTTGGTAGGTCTCTGGATACAAGTACCCTTCAAGACTTAATATATCAGGGGAAAGAATCAACTTTTCTGCGTAAAGCTCTTTGATGAAACCTTTATCAAAGACAAGTCTTAGGAATTCGTCTTTTGTCCCGATTTTATTTTTTTCAACGATATCAGCGATTTCAAAAAGATTATAGCCTTCTGGAATAGTAAACGCGCGAAAAAGGCTTTTGCCAGAAACAAGGACATTCAAAATTTCATTTGGCCGCATTTCTGTGTTGAGTGAATATTCACCGACTTTAATTTTAGAACGTAATCCTACTAGGCGCGCGTATACGTTAAAAAATTGGGCATTTTTAATAAGGTCTTGCGATTCCAATTCGGCTGCGATTGTCATGAATGGTTTTTGCGGGGTTACTTCATACACGATTTCTTTCTTAGTCGTGGACGCTTTTGAAAATACGAACGTCCAATACAAATAGCCGACGAAAAAAACGGCTGAAAAAACCAATGAAAATACACCCAAAAAAAGAACGCGTTTCGGTTTGCTCACTTATATTCCTATATGTCTACTTAACTAACGTTAATCCAGGAAGATTTTTAGTTTCATCATAGCTTGTGAAATCTTCCAGGCTTGCAATCGGAGTTGTACAGTATTGAATTGCATAGTGAGCCGATGGACGATCATTTCCAGATTTGCCTAAGCCGCCAAAAGGCAATTTAGAGCTAGCACCGTTTGTTGTCCGATTCCAGTTTAACAAACCGACTTTAGCATCGATCAAAGCTTGTTGATAAAGAGCTTTGTTTTTGGTAAACAAAGCCATCACCAAGCCATATCCAGTCGCATTTACCGTATCAATGGTTTCTTCGAAATCATCCACTGTGTAAATAGCTACGTTCGGGCCAAAGATTTCACTCTTTTGGTAAATCGATTTTGGATCAAATTTTTTCACCAAGTGAATAGATGGAGTAACGTAGTAACCTTTAGTTTTTAGATCTAAAGATTTACCACGCATCATCGATTCACAATTTTCACGATTCGCAATTTCTTGGAAGCGAATGTATTTTTCAACCGCAGCGGCGTTAATCAGTGGACCCATGAACGGATTT
>NCGL01000152.1 GCA_002256935.1 Bdellovibrio sp. 28-41-41 | reverse complement strand
GGTGATGAACTTGACGGTTCCGTCCAAAAGACATCGGATTCTGCCATAATTCTAAAAAATCTATCGATTTAATTTTAACTGTCAGCGGTCCAAAAACTTAGTCAGCATTTGGTTGTGCTTGAGTTCTTTTTCGCTGTCTTGGTAGGACGGGCAATGTTTCTCTACTAGTGACCAGAAAGAGCCAGAGTGGTTTAGGTGCTGCAAATGACAAAGCTCGTGAATGATTACGTAATCAACGACTTCAGGCTTAAACAAAATCAAACGCCAATTTAGATTGATCGAACCCTGTGAAGAACAACTGCCCCAGCGACCTTTAGGTTCACGAAAGCTGAGCTTTGTTGGCAAAAGGTTCATGTCACCAGATAGAACCTTCACGCGTTCTGTAAGATGCGTGATGGATTCACGTTTATAGAACTGTCTTAAAACTTCGTGATGTTCTGAATAGTCTTGGCCCCGACTGATCGCGCTCCATTGATTCATCGGAACATGCAACAGGATATTTTCTTCAGTGCGCGACATGAATAATTTTTTATTCGGCGTAATGCTGACTTTTAAATTTAAATCTTTTCCTAAGAACGGAAAAATTTCTTTTTCTAACAGGCGACGCCGCGGAAATTTTTCATCAAGTTCTTTGAATTTCTCTAAGTTTTTTAGAATCCAATCTTTTTTGGATAGTAAAAATTCATAGATAATTTTTTTCGGATGACAAAGTCTGTAATTAATTGTAAACGAAAATATGATTTCTTCGTTCTTTAACCTTGATCCTGAATCCGTCCTGAAAACCTGTGAAAATGCAGGGTTTCAGCCGACGGGATTGTTTACGCAGTTAAACTCGTACGAGAACCGCGTATTTGATATACAACTCGAAGGATCAGAAAATATTATTGCTAAGTTCTATCGCCCTGAACGCTGGACCCCCGACGCCATTTTTGAAGAACATCATTTCTTAAAAGAACTGAATGAAGCCGAAATCCCTTCATTAAATCCACTTGTACTTAAAAATGACTCAACACTGATTGATTCCAACGGAATCTCTGTCGCGTTCTTCCCCAAATTTCGTGGCCGCATGCCGCAGGAATTGAGCCTCGAAGACCTTAATCGCATCGGACAACTATTTGCGCGCGTGCACAACGTGGGCGCAAAATCAAAAGCGCCGACTCGGCCCTACATGGATTCAAGCTACTATGGTGGCTGGGAAACGCTAAGTAATCTAGACAACTGGGTTGTTCCCGAACTGAAAAGTCGCTACTTCCCTGCCGCTGAAGATATTTTAAATTTTATTGATGAACGTTTTGATCCATCGGAATTTATACGCATTCATGGTGATGCTCACAAAGGCAACATCCTGCAAATGCAGCAGAGTTATTTCTTGGTCGATTTCGACGATTTTTGTAACGGCCCTGTTGTTCAAGATTTCTGGATGTTACTCAGTTATAACGAAGAAACACTGACAGAAGAAAAAGATGCCTTTATCGCCGGCTACCAAATGTTTCGCGAGTTTCCATTTCATCAACTGGATTGGATTGAAGCTTTGCGGGGCTTGCGCATCATTATGTATGCGGGATGGATTGCCAAACGCTGG
>NCGL01000017.1 GCA_002256935.1 Bdellovibrio sp. 28-41-41 | reverse complement strand
GTTAGCGTAAACGTTGAATATCAAGATTTAACTTACAATTCGACTGAAATTCAAAACTACGGTTTGATCAACAGATCAGGTGGCACGTCATCAGTAGATGCGAATAACCGTGGTTATTCAGTAAGCTTAAGTTTCCCAGTAGAACTGTAATTTCCAAAAACACTAACGGTTCGCAAAAAGGTGATATATGAAAAATTTAATTATGAATGTAACTTCAGCGGCTGTTCTGGGTTTTGCTGGAAATGTGATGGCGCAAACGTCGACAATGCCGACACCAAAGCCGGTGACACAGCTATCTGAGTTCAAACCACATATTAGTATTTTATTAGGTGCCGCTCAACCGGAAGGTAGCGGGATCACAGCGTCTGAGGTGGCAGTGGATATCGGTTATCAACCTTATATTCCGTTCGGTATTGCGGCCGAGTTTAATCATGCCCGAATTGATGACGGCGTTGACACTAAAGATCGCAATACATTATGGCTAAAAGGTTCCTATAATTTAGGTGGTACAACTCCGGTAATTAAAAATAGCTATCTCGGGCTTGCCTTAGGGACTGTGTTTAAACCAGATGGTACATCATTAGCCATAGCTCCAATTGTAGGTTTTGACATTCCGGTAGCGCGCACAGCTGAGGGAGTTTTCTCTTTAGGTGCCAGTGCTCGTTACGCCATAGTTGCTGACAATGAAGTCGATACTCTGACTGTTGGTGGCGTTGTAAAATATTGGTACTAAATTCAAATAAATAAAAACGGGTGCCTGGATTATTTCGGTCCACCCATAAAATTAAAACTTTTTTAAGGAGGTTCAAATGTTACGTGCAGCGATCGTATTTTTCGTTTTAGCATTGCTAGGTATTCTTATAGGTGCAACTGGGTTCGCAGGCATTTCTATGGATATCGGTAAAGCACTACTCGGTGTATTTTTAGTATTAGCAGTGATCAGTTTTGTTGTTTCTCTTCTAACTGGGAAACGCGCATCTGGAACTCTACCGTAGTTAACACTTAAATTAATTTAACAATAAATAATAGCTAACAAGGAGTTTATTATGAAAATGTTTACACCCGTTTTAGTAGCCCTTGCATTTGCAGTTTCTGCACATGCTTGGACAACAACACAAGATGCAGCAGATCGTTTAGGCGCTTCTCAAGTTAAAGAAGTCAGCTTTGATAAAAATTCTGACAAGTTAAGTGATGCTCAAAAGGCAGAAATCAGAATGGCAATCCAGGAAGCAGCTCAGAAAGGTAAAATCGACGAAGTTAAAGTTTTAGCTTGGTCTGATAAAGAATACCCATCTGAAAATGGCAAACAAACTAAAGCAGAAGTTGGCTTGGCTAAAAACCGTATCAAATATCTTAAGTCGTTTTTAAAAGAAGAGTTAAAAGTTAAAAGTATAGACACTCATAACATGGCCGAGCGTCCGAACTCCCTAGAAAAAATGTTCAACACATCTGATGCCAAAGTTAAAAATACAACAGAAGCATCGGGTGCCGCTCCAACAGCCGGCAACACAGGATTGTTTGACCTAAAAGCTCAAGCGTCTAAAGGTGTCGTCATGGTGTTCTTGAAACGATAGTTTCAGAAACTTACTTGAAACGATAGTTTCAGCAATACTGTCAGGAACGATAGTTTCAGGTTAAGACATCCCAAACAAAAGGCTGGCTCGAAAGAGCGGGCCTTTTGTCGTTTCAGCACCATGTTAGGATTGTCCATCGGTCCTGAACATCGTGCTTTTGGATGGCCTCTTGTGAAGGCTTTTTTAGTAAAGTTTGATTAAGTTAGGGTGAGAAAATTCCGATTGTTAGTCGTTAACAAAAAGGGGTTTTTCATGAAGCGACGTTTGCAATACGGTGTCGGGGTTTTCATAGTAGCAGCCATGTTTATGGTTGGGATTGGTCTTAATTACAAAAGTCAAAAATCGGGTACAGGTAGTTTTTCTTCTACAGAAACTCCTAAAGCCAGCCCAATTAGTATTGCTAATAAGGTTAGTGAAATTAAAACTGTATTTTCCGACAGAACATTGTTGTACTCAGAAAAATGTTCGACAGAGTTAAGCAAAGTTTATGATGATTTGAATGCAATTAAAATTGAGCAATTCAATTTGGCTGAATTGAAACGAATGGCCCCATCCGTAATCAAACAGCTTTTTGATTTACGTGTATTTATCCGTGAAGGTTTTCAGCAAGCTTATTTCGAGAATCCAAAAATATCGCCAGAGTGTGCATTTTCACACCGACGGTTGTTTCGCGCCGTACGCGTTCTTGAAGACTATATTGGTATGTTAGCTGAAAACGTGATCAGCGCTCCGGGTTTGTCTGTTCGTACAGATGATAATTATTATCGCGTATTTGAAGGAAATGAAATTAACTTCATGTGGAACGATAAGTACAGACCCGCGGATCCTTTAAAATATGAACCTAAATCGGGTGACGTTCTATTGTCGCGTGGTTCGGCATCGGTATCTGCGGCTATTGCGCGCATCACAGATGAAGATTCTCATTTTTCGCATGCCGGCATTGTTTACATTGATCCTGTATCTAAAAAAATTGAAACTGTTGAGGCTCATATTGAATTCGGTACATTGGTAGCTGAAATCGCAGCCTATAAAGATATGAAAGTTCGCTCGTTAGTATTCCGTTTAAACGACCCCCGATTATCTGAAGGAGAAAACGCACAGGCTGCTCACGAGGCTGCAACCAAAGTCCGTGAAGAAGTTCTTAAGTATAAAAAATCGTATGGAAAATCGAAATTTCCAAACCCGTGTTATGATTTTGGTATGAAGATCGATAATCCTACGAACATCGTTCCATCTAACGATCCAAAAACACGTAAATGTATTTTCTGTTCAGAAGTTGTTTCATTAGCATATTCATTATTAACTAAAGGGAAATATAACCTACCGACATATAAATCTCCTATCAATCCTAAGAATAGAAAATTTTTGGATGATATCGGTGTGGAAGTTAAAGAAACATTCGCGCCAGCGGACATGGAAATCGAGCCTTACTTTGATTTAGTTCTAGAATGGCGTGACTACATTCGTGTTCATAAAAGTCATGCTATGGATTCCGTGTTAACTAGCATGTATTCATGGATGGACGATTATAAGTATCAGTTTTACGTTCCGGTAATTGATAAATTCAAATCTAATATCGCGTTTGCAGGTCGCCGCGTTCCCTTCTTTGATCGCATGACGGGCTTAGATGAAAAGTTCCCTCTAAACATGAGCAAGAATGCATTGTATGCGATGTTGATGCTAGATGAGGTCTCAAATCAACTCACTGGTTTGATCTCGGATGGCGAGAAAGCAAATAATATTACGTACACGCCGTTCCAAATGCTTGAAGCTTTAAATGCTTGGCGTGCTCACGATGCCGAAGACTACAAAAAAGGCGGCAGTTACAATTCAGTGAATGATCCCGCTAAGGCACATCGCTTTCATCACTTGCTGCGAGCAAAGAAAGAAGAAAAACCAAGATAGAGCCTAATTTCATATTTAAAAAAAAAGCCCAAATGTTTTCCATTTGGGCTTTTTTAGTTTTATGTCATTCGACTTAAAAAAATTAGCTAAGCTAACGGTTACGGTGCATTTGCATCTAGAGTACGTACGTATGTACGTAATGAAGATGGTGCATAGCTGCCGTCAGTAGTTAACAATTGACGAGGTACAGATGGACCAACAGAAACTGATGCATCGCCACCGAGTGTAAAGTTATTTACGCTTAAACGATCAACTGCATTTGGATTAACAAATACAAGGATCATATCTACTGCCGAAATACCAATTTGTAAACCCCAGTTACCACCAGCGATTCTTACGAATGAAGGTTGGCTCCAGCCTTTTTCAACGCGACAAGATACAAGACCTTGACCAATTCGTGCCCCAAATACGAATCCACCACGGATAACATCTGGTAATACAGCAATACAAACGGCTCTATCTAATAGATCAATCGGAATGGCTCGATCTTGAATTTTCATCACCTCATCTAAAACTTGTGATGCACGAACTGATTTCTCCATCAATCCGTTTTCAGTTGTTGCCGCGAAACCTGCCGTTGGAATCATTGCAGCGATTACTAGTGCGAGTAAACTTTTTCTCATAACTTATCTCCTTTTGGTTTTTATGTTTTTTTTAAACATGTTGAGTCAAATCGTAATAAAGCAAAATGATGGCCATTAAAAAAATTCGTTCAGTTAGGCTTATCGTATCCATTAGTTTTTTGTGTGATAAAAAAAATGCCGAGTCATCCATTTTAGCCCCGCACGTGTTAGGGAAAATTTGTACATTAGCATTCATCATAAAATTTAGAAGTGAATGCAGAGTAATCTACGGCAAGGACGTGTGGGCGTAGTAATTGCACACAAGATTTAAAGAGATGGCAAATGCCAACATAAAAAACAACACAAGGAGATCGCAATGGCTAACGTTACAACAGAAACATTCAATAAAGTGGACAAAGTAGCTCATAACATGAAAGATAAAGTAGCAACTGGTGAAGAACAGTTAACGCAAATGACTTATGATGCTGGCAAAAAAGTGGGAGCTATTGCTTCTGAATTTGCTAATTCAACTTTAGATTACGCTAAAAATGGTCGTGAGTTTGTTAAAGAAAATCCAGGTAAAGGAATCGCGATCGCCGCTGGCGTAGGTTTACTAGCTGGTAGCTTGTTAACTATAGCTATGCGTCGTCGTCACTAGATATTATTTTTAAGAGGTCAGGGGTGATAAATCCCTGGCCTTTTTTTTTGGTGGAGGGAATCCAAATGATTAAGTCATTTCTAGAAGAAGAAGCACAAGGCATCATTCTTAAGTTTTGTTTAGCGATGGTGTTCGTTTCAATTTTAATATTTTCCTTGTTTCAATTAGGTTATGCATTTCAAACTTGGGTGGCTCAATATAAAGATGCCTTTCTAATGTCGTGCGTGTTGTTTTCATCAACATTACTCTTAAGCCTGGTAGGAATGTATTTTCTTTTCAATAAGCCCAAGCCTGAAGTTGAAGATAGGGAATTAGTAGATATGGACCATCCCTTAATGGGAATGAACCTGCAAGAAAAAGGTTTCACGTTTGTTCGCGGTCTAATTGATGGCCTTGTGAACGGTCGCAGCTATTAAGCAAGTCGAATTGGTTCGCTCAGTTCGCGTTAGCCCCAGAAATACTGATCTGGTTCTAGCGCGAGAGGTGTTTCGTGCAATGTTTCGGCCTGCCATAACGGCGCCACAAAATTCACGATAATGCTGACCGTATTGCCATCCCTTTCCATCTTTCCACCGATAATTAAAAAACAATGATTTAAAAATACATCGTTATATTTCTCGAACGTATCGGGAAATAAAACTAAGTCTATAAATCCATATTCGTCTTCTAATGTCGAGAAGCACGTGCCCTTAGCCGTTGGGGGTTTTTGCCTGATCAGAACTAGGCCGCAGGTTTTAATCTGCGAGCCGCTTTTGAGTTCTCTGATTTTATTAGACGTCATTTTTGGAATTTCAGACATAGTCTTGCGTAACTCCTGCATCGGGTGTCCCTGAAGGGATAACGAGAAGGCACCATAGTCATTTTGTACTTTCTCAAAACCGTCTAGATCCGAGAATGCCTGTGACGGTTGTCTCGAGGTTTCCATTTCATATAAATACGATGTGTGAGTAAAAAAACTTAATTGTTCGCAGCTATTTTTTGTGAGCAGGTTTTCATATTCCACAATGGCCCATAAAGAATCGCGAGCGCTCCAATTGAAATCTTCAAAACGGCTGGCTAATGCTAAACGCTGGATAACATCAGACCGCAGTGACGATCGTTTTAAAAAGTCACTTAGACTAGTGAAGTCTTTTTGCTCGCGCTCTAGGATCATAGCTTCGACATGAGTTTTGCTAAGACCGCTGACGACGCGAAAGCCGAGGCGAATAGTGTTTGGACCTTCAATCGCGCAATCCCATGTTGATTTGTTAAGTGAGACGGGCAGCACACGTACGCCGTGTCTGATGGCATCGTAGATGATGGTGTCGTTTCTATAAAATCCCCGCAAGCGATCGCCCATTTCACCCAAAGGGCGACTTGTTTTCCAAGCATTAATAGATTTTCTCAGCAGGTCAGATTCACCGGGAGTAAACCCCGCTAAATCAATCGCTAGCTTCATCACTTGTTCTTGAAATAAAGGAATGCCTTTCGTTTTTCCTAGAATATCTTCGACCGCTTTGTTTGGATAGTTCACGGCCTCTAAACCACGTCGGCGTTTTAAATAGGGATGAACCATGTTACCCACAATAGGACCGGGCCGAACGATGGCGACCTGAACAACCAGATCGTAAAAGTTTTCTGGTTTCAGCCGGCCGAGCATCGACATCTGTGCGCGCGATTCGACTTGGAACGTACCGACGGTGTCGCAGTTTTGAATCATGGCATAGGTGGCCTTATCATCTGCTGGAATTTCATAGAGTTTATGATTTGTTAATTTCAACGCTTTGCTTAAGCACGACAGCATGCCGAGTGATAGAACATCCCGCTGTGAATCGATAGATGCCGAGGGAAGCCCTGCATTTCGCCGGCGATGTACGAGATTTTATCTTGCAGACTATCTTTCTGAGGATGGTCTTTTATTAACTCATCAAATTGTCGTTCTAATTTTTTTGCGGACAAAGTGCCGACGGGAACACCAAACGCTTTGCACACTTCGCGAAAAGCACTGCGATACTGGTAGGTCACAACGGCGCTGACCATGCCGGCGCGATCACGACCATAGCGAGTGTACATGTACTGAATGATTTCTTCACGGCGCTCGTGTTCAAAATCGATATCAATATCTGGTGGTTCTCCGCGTTCGGCACTGATGAATCGCTCAAATAATAAATTCATTTCGGACGGATTGATGGCAGTGATGCCCAGAACATAACAAACGGCTGAATTAGCAGCCGATCCGCGACCTTGGCAAAGGATTTCGAGTTCATTGGCTTTGCGAACAATATCAAAGATCGTCAGAAAATAATCGGCATAATTAAGTTCGCCTATCAATTTCAATTCATGATCTAGCAGTTTTTGCATTTTTGCATCCACCGTGCGATTGATTTTATTTTCGCTGACTAAGAACTCTAAATAGGATTGAGCTGTGTAGTTTTCAGGAATCCACTCGGATGGATAGCGATATTTTAACTCACTGGGTGAAAAAGTACATTCACTAGCGATCTCGACGGTTTTATCAAGAGCTTCGGGAAAGTCTTTGTACAGCAAGGCCATTTGCTGAGGATTTTTAATATAACGTTCGCCATTGCCACGAATTTTAAAACCAATTTCAGACAAAGGTTTTGTTTCGCGAATGGAAATTAAAACATCTTGAACGAGTTTACGTTTCTTAATGTGATATTCGACATCATTGCTGGCGACAAACTCAAGACCAAACGTGTTTCTAATTTCTAGCAGCCGACGAACACGTTTTTCATCATGGCCGTCTTGATAGAATGTCAGTGGGATGTAGAGATTGCGTTTGAATAGATTTTTTAATTCTGCCCACTGAACGGGTAGTTCTGACTCTGTACGCGGTATCACCACCAAATTCGCAGCGATGATAGCCGTCAGGCCAGTTAAAAAACCGGCGATATATAAATTGCCTTCGCCTTTCTCGCTGTCTTTTTTAGATGTGGTGACCAGTTGGCAGATGCGCGCATACGCCGCACGATTTTTAGCAATCAATGTGAGCGGAGCATGATCGAAAAATGTCAGTTCGCAGCCGCACAGATATTTAAAATCAGGATGGTCTTTGGCCACGCGATAACCGCGCGGCATGCCGTAGACACCGTTGATATCGGTCAGGGCCATACCGGATAGACCCATTTTCAAAGCTTGTTCAAGCAGCTCGTTGGGGTGCGATGCTCCTGTTAGGAAACTGAAATTAGTTTTAGTGCGCAGTTCGACGTACTTCATTCAAAAATTCCGTGCAGGTAATAACTATCTTTATTTCTAAACACCCAAAAATTATCACCACTCGTGGTGTTCAATGTATAATACACACGCTCGCCACCCGAAATTTCCCACCAGTTAGATAGCAATACCTCGGGATTTTTCCATTCGGTAATATCGTAGGGTAGGCGATTGTAAACCATGCGGTTGTTTTGAATAAATATGAGCATAGGTTCTTTTAATAAACGCAGGGGTCGTTCGGGAATAAAGGATTCCTGAGCGGTATCGGCGGATTTTTCAGGAACGCGAAACCAGTTTCGTTCAGGCAAATAGTTCTCTTTGATCTGCGCAAAGAACGCGCCTTCGTTGCCCAATTTTGTGGCCAGCCTAGATACTAAATGAAAAAAAGATTCCGAAGTTTCTTCTTTCTTTTGATCAAACAGATCTTTCTGGCTAGTTAAATACGGAGCCTCTTCCGTAACAACAACAGAAACACTGACAATCGCATGCTCCAAAGGATTGCGCTGGACAACGGCGTCCAGTTTTTCTTTTGTGATTTGAAAAATCGTTTTTACAGAAACAAAAGGCAGCTGGATAATAATGGGCACTTCATAGCTCTGTTGATTTTTGCGAGTTTCATATTCCTGCTGCAAAACAATTTTAAATTGCCGAACGCGCTGACCCCGCCCGCGCAAACGCAGGTAGAGTTTCTCTAGCATGGGGCGTAGAGTGAAATAAATCGGTTCTAGATCGCGCGGTGGGTAGGCTAAGTCAAATTCATGCTTTTCCTCCACGACGTGACGGGGAATGAATTCGGTCCACGGGATATCATGCAGACCTAAAATGCGTTGGTAGGCCATTAGAATCACGGAACCAAATCGGGGTGATATTTCGTACGATGGAATTTTCAGAAAATCTTTGAGTGTGTGAATGCGTAATGATTTTAATAAACTCACCGCTTTGACGACCAAGCCGTGCTGATCTGGGTATTGTCCCAGAGGATCACTATAATAAATCAAAGATTCAACGGGCAGTGATTCTTTATCCACGACAGGGTAAATCGCCATGGCCAGTGCTGTGCTGATATCATCGGCGATAGCTAACTCAGCACGGATGTCGATGCATTCCAGTGTCACCTGCGTGCGTTTTAAAAATGTGGATTCTGAATACAAGTTGTGGCATTTCGAAATTTCTAAAAAAATCGCCGTGTGATCAAACGGCGCGGGCATATTGCCGGCTTGACGAAGCCGAATCTGCGGCGTCGCTCGATAGAAAATTTCAGCGATAGCTTGAGCGTCGGTATTTTTAGGCAACTTGATGCAGACGATTCTCATAAAGCACCTCGTTTGCGCAAAGCGTGCACGGACCACTGGTCGTGGATCTTAGAAACTTTTAATTGCAGATGTGGAACCCAGCTGGGCGTTGGGTTTGCGGACAATAAGAAGAAATGATTCTGTGTCTTTTCTGACAGCAATTGAAATCGGCGTAAATCTTTTTCGTGAAAACGACTGTTTTCGGTAACGACGATTTGAAAACAACCAGAGCCCAAGACTTGATTTAAACACCAAGCTAAATCTTTTTTGCCTTCGATAAATAAAATATTATCTAGGCAAACACCTTTTTGTTTCAAGGCATAGGGATTGATGGTGATGGATTCTTCCACCCAGGCCACTTTTAATTCTGGATTCTCGCTTAGAAACTGAGCCGTGAATTCTGTGCGCTGTGAACCTGTGAGTTCGATGAATGATCCCGCGGCAAATCCAGCCGGGTACAACGAACAGGAATGACGAGGGCGATCGTCGGCCTTGGTGGCACCAATGAGCTCGCGAAGCTGCGCAATAGTAGGTTTAACAATTTGTAGTCCCATAAACCATCCCAAGACATTATTGAGTTCTCAGCAATCCGCAGAATACACCAGCGATACGCAGTTGTGCGCTATCATTGATGATGATGGGTTTGTATTTCTCATTGGCCGAGTGCAATTCGATATGTGTTCGTTTTTTATGGAAGCGTTTGATAGTGGCGCTATCTTCAATTTCGGCGACAACGATATCGCCTTGATTCGCAGTTTTTTGCTGACGAATAATGACATAGTCACCATCTTGAATGCATTCGCCAATCATGGAATCGCCAGAGACTTGCAAAACAAAATAAGGACCGGGACCTTTGACCATAAACGAGGGCACCTCGACATGTTCATCGGCTTTTTTGAAATCGATGGGTTGTCCCGCAGCGACTTTGCCTAAGACGGGCAGCAGGTTGCCTTCATTATGCAGGGTCAATCCGTGCGACAGATGATTCTCTTTGGTCATATAGCCTTTGGAAATTAAGGCTTCAATATAGTGATGAACGGTGGACTTGGCTTTATACCCCAGGTTCTTAGCGATCACTTCATACGTCGGAGGAGTACCGTTCTTGCTGACGTACGACTTAATGAAATCCAAAACTTTCTTCTGATTCAATGTTAAATTCTGCATGGATGGTCTCCTTCAAGGCAATATCGAACAAACATCGAACTTACAATATATCGAACAAATCTCGAACTTCAAGAAGAAAAAAATGACTTGGTAGGGCTATCAAACCGGATTAGTTTTTAGTTGACCCTCCAAACGGTTAAAGTTAAAATTCTCGGTTTAAGATCTAATTTGAATTTCAACTTAAATAATCGAGGGTTATGACTGCATCAATGGCATTAGCAGCAACTGATATGGTGATTTTTGGTGGTATGGGAGACCTGTCATTGCGAAAGATAATGCCAGCGCTTTATTATCGATTTCAAGAGAAGCAATGGAATTCTGATGGCAGAATTTTTCTCCTTGGCCGCACAGGAATGGATGAAGATTCTTTTAAAAAGCATCTTCTTGAACATGGGAAAAATCACATCAAAGAAGGCGACTTTGATGAAAACGTTTGGAATGAATTTACAGCGGGTGTTCACTATGTTTTAGTTAATTCTGAAAAAAGTTCTAGTTTTGATGAACTAAAAAAAATCATTGACAATAATCCGCGGCCAGTCAGAGTTTTTTATCTTGCGACACCCGCCTCTATTTTTGGAAAAATTTGCCATCAATTAAAATCCCATGAACTAATTACGCCAGAAACCAGAGTCGTTATAGAAAAACCTTTGGGGTCAAATTTGGAATCCTTTAAAAGCATTAATAATTCTATCCTTGAGTGCTTTCAGGAAAGTCAGGTTTACCGAATAGATCATTACCTTGGCAAAGAGACAGTTCAAAACCTAATGGTTCTGCGTTTTGCAAATAATATTTTCGAAAGACTATGGAATAGCGATACTGTAGATCATGTCCAAATCACAGTAGCCGAGAGTATCGGAGTGGGAACTCGTGGTGGATACTATGATGAATCGGGTGCTTTGCGGGACATGGTTCAAAATCATTTGTTACAGTTGCTGTGTTTGGTGGCAATGGAAGCTCCTAGTCATATCACTCCTGACTTTGTTCGTGATGAAAAATTAAAAGTATTAAATTCATTACGGCCAATTTCTGAAAATGAATGTCAACAGATGACAGTGCGTGGACAGTACCGCAGTGGTTCTGTTAACGGAGAAAAAGTTAATGGTTATACAGAGGATCTTGGAAAAACAAACAGTAAAACTGAAACTTATGTGGCGCTGAAGGCCTATGTCGATAATTGGCGATGGTCAGGTGTTCCTTTCTACTTAAGAACTGGAAAAAGAATGGAACAACGGTATTCTGAAATCGTTATTCAGTTCCGACCGGTCCCTTTAAATATTTTTCCAGGGCTACCAAGTGCGCCAGAAACAAATAAATTAATTATCCGACTGCAACCCGATGAAAGCGTGAAGCTGCAAATGACAACTAAGGTTCCAGGTCCTGGCGGATACAGACTGCAGCCTGTGTACTTAAACTTAAGCTTTGCAGAAACTTTTGATCATAGACTTCCTGAAGCGTATGAAAGGTTATTAATGGATATTGTTCGTGGCAATCCAACTCTGTTTATGCGTTCAGACGAAGTACAGGCCGCTTGGAAATGGTCTGAAAATATTCTAGAGGCGTGGAAAGATACAAACCAAACGATTCAATCTTATGCTGCTGGCTCTGCTGGACCCGCAGACGCTGCCGTGTTGTTAGCCCGCGACGGGGCCAAATGGCACGAGGAATTTTGAGGTGGTAATTTTTAAAGAATTTCCCGATAAACAGAGTTTAATTAAAAATCTCACTAAGGATGTTTTCGAGGCTTTAAGCTTGGGAATCGCTAAAAATCAAAAGGCGTCTCTCGTGGTTTCTGGTGGTAGTACTCCAAAACCATTGTTTCAAGAACTTCAAAAAGCAGAACTGGATTGGAGCAAAATTTATTTAACTCTTGCTGATGAACGCTGGGTTTCAACCGATCATGCCGATAGCAACGAAAAACTAGTTCGGGACAATTTGGTCTCTAAAGAGTTAAATTTTATATCCTTAAAAAATCAGGCGCAGACTCCTTTTCTTGGTGTTGCCAAAACAAATCATGATTTGGCAACCTTGCCTAAGCCATTTGATGTGGTACTCCTTGGGATGGGAGATGATGGCCACACGGCTTCGTTTTTCCCCGGCAGTAAAGATTTAGCTTCGGCGCTTTATCCTGAAAGCAATCCTGAAAGCAATCCTGAAAGCAAAGACACACTCTGTGCGGGACTGACGCCGCCACCCTACGCGGCTCATCCTCGTATGACTTTGACATTACCGACATTGTTAAATGCCAAAAAAATTATTATTCTTTTCACTGGAATTGATAAAAAAAATGTCTATTTAAAAGCATGTGAAGACGGACCGATTGAAATTTTACCGATTCGTGCTATTATAAAGCAGCAGCAGACTTCCGTAGAAGTGTATTGGACGGCCTAATGACAAATTCAAAAATTTTACAGATTACCAAAAAAATTAAAGATCGAAGTTCTAAAACCAGAATGGCCTATGAGCAGAGGATGCTTTCACAGGCACAAAACAAACCAAGACGAATGCAATTGGCCTGTGGTAATTTAGCTCACGGCTTTGCTGCCTGTGCTGCCAATGAAAAGAATACTTTACGTACGACAGAAAAACCAAATGTAGCCATTGTTTCAGCCTATAATGAGATGCTTTCCGCGCATAAACCTTATGAAGCGTTTCCTGAAATTATTAAAAATGAAGCGCTGATGGCCGGAGGCGTTGCCCAATTTGCGGGTGGGACTCCTGCCATGTGTGATGGTGTGACCCAAGGTCAAGAAGGTATGGATTTATCTTTATTCAGCAGGGATATCATTGCTCAGTCGACCGCTATTGCTTTATCCCATAATATGTTTGATGCCGCTTTGATGTTAGGGATTTGTGATAAAATTGTCCCAGGGTTATTAATCGGATCTTTAGCATTTGGACATTTGCCAGTGGTTTTTGTTCCGGGAGGCCCGATGGCTTCTGGACTGGCAAATAAAGAAAAAGCTAAAATTCGCCAACTCTATGCCGAAGGAAAAGCCACGCGGGAACAACTATTAGAAGCAGAAGCCCAATCTTATCATAGCGAAGGAACGTGCACTTTCTATGGAACTGCTAATTCGAATCAAATGTTAGTCGAAATAATGGGACTGCAATTGCCTGGCAGTTCTTTTGTGCAACCTCACACACCCTTGCGAGAAGCGCTTACACGGGAAGCGACTCGCAGGGCAATTGCCATGAACTCATTGGGGAAAGATTATTTGCCTCTATGGAAAATTGTTGACGAGCGCGCCATTGTGAACGCAATCGTTGGTCTATGTGCCACGGGTGGATCTACGAATCATACCATTCATTTAATAGCCATAGCTAGGGCAGCTGGAATATTAATTAACTGGAGCGATTTTCATGAAATCTCAGCGTTGACTCCGTTATTGTGCCGAATTTATCCAAATGGTGAAGCTGATATAAATCATTTCCACGCCGCCGGCGGAACTGGCTTTTTAATTCGTGAGTTATTAGCCGCTGGTCTGATACATCAAGACGTTAAAACTATTACGGGAGGCGATTTAAGCAGCTACGTTCAAGAGGCGTTTCTTGTTGAAAATAGAGTTCAATGGAAATCGGCAACAGCACTTAGTCACGATACGAATGTTTTACGACCGGTTTCAGCCCCATTTCAAAACCACGGTGGTTTGCAGTTATTAGAAGGCAACATTGGTCGAGCTGTTTTAAAAACGTCGGCGCTTAAAGACGAACATCTTATTGTTGAAGCTCCAGCCAAAGTGTTCACAGACCAGGATCATTTAATTAGAGCGTACAAAGCGGGAGAGTTGACGGGGGATTTGGTCGCAGTGATAACCCACGAAGGCCCTGGCGCGTGTGGAATGCCGGAGTTACATAAGTTAACGCCTACCCTGGGCCTACTGCAGGACAAGGGTTTTAAGGTTGCTCTGGTTACTGACGGACGCATGTCTGGTGCCTCCGGAAAAGTCCCAGCCGCTATCCACGTGACCCCAGAAGCAACTAAGGGCGGAATGATCGCAAAAATAAAAGACGGCGATATTATCAAGGTGGATGCAAAGGCTGGAACATTAGAAGTTAAAGTGTCAGCAGTTGAACTTGAACGGCGCAATCCAAATAATCCCGATTTAAACTATAAACATTTTGGATCTGGCCGTGAGCTTTTTGCAATGGCTAGAAAATGTGTTACCAACGCCGAAGATGGTGCAAGCATACTCGGTTTGGATTAAAGGAATATAAATGTTAGAAAATATTTTGAAAATAAGTCCGATCGTTCCCGTTGTTACAATTAAAAAAGTCGAAGATGCGGTTCCAATAGCCAAAGCATTGCTCGCTGGTGGCATTGGTGTGATAGAAATCACTCTGCGAACTGACGCTGCATTAAAAGCCATTGCAGACGTTTCTAAGAATGTAAGTGGAATGACTGTCGGGGCAGGAACCATAAGTAATCCGGAACAATTTAAACAAGCCACGGACGCAGGGGCCAAGTTTATAGTAAGCCCAGGATTAACTACAAAGCTGGCGCAATTTGCTCAAACGCAGAAAACTGCTTTTTTACCAGGTGTTGCAACCATAAGTGAAATCATGCACGCCAGAGAAAATGGTTTTAGTTACCTTAAGTTTTTTCCGGCATCACTTGCTGGAGGCGCGCCAGCTATAAAACAATTTACGTCGCTATTTTCTGATATTCAATTTTGTCCGACCGGTGGAGTTAACTTGGAAAACATGAATGAATATTTTAGTATTTCTAAAGTAGTGTGCATTGGTGGCTCATGGATTACTCCAGACTCTTTGATTGGGACCAAAAACTGGTCTGAAATAGAACGCCTTAGCGCAGAGGCTATTAGTAAGGTAAAGCGATCTAGTATATAGAATTACGCATTCCTGAAGCTTGCCACTTGGTATATCCTAACTCTAAATAACTATCTCCCTCAATTTTAAGACGCAAACTTATTAGTCTGAGTAGCTAGTTATTCGCATTTAGTCTCAATTTAGGACACATGCCTTGTTACACATTTGGGTAACATGTTTAATGGGTAACATGTTTAATCTGAGCAACACGAAAATGTGTGTGGAAACACCAGTTAAAGTTTTAGCCGAAGTTACCGAAATGATTGGCATGGTCCAACGTAGGTATAGTTTTATAAAATTGCTACTTTTGATCATTTTTTATTTGGTAGTTAATGGAGTGGCTTTATTGGGATGCATGCTTAAGGTTTCAATAACAAAACAGCATTCAGGATCAGATGAAAAACCCGATGTACCAGTCATAAGGCTAACGGTCGAATCAAATTTGAACGACCGTAAATTGTCAGAGGCCCTTGTGTTAAGCTTGAACGACGAATCTTTTTCAGGTGATTTAAGTCCAGAATATTTCAAAGTTTATTCAAGCTCGCAAAATAGTCTCGTTACTGGTTTTAATATAACAGTGCAGGCAGGAACTCTAACTATAACTCCTCCACCCAGTGGCTTGAGCTTTGCTGAAACTTATCATGTGACCGTGGCTAAAAATGCTTTTTCTAAATTTTCGAAAGAAATGGAGAATGATTTTTCTTTTGATTTTACGATTCAGCCGCCGCCAGGCAGCGTTGCTGCGAGTAGCGATCCAACCCGATTTGTAACCAAAAATATTTCAATGACTTCAAATGCCTCCGAAGGTTCACTGATTCGGGAACAATCCTCTGGAAAACTGATCGTTGTTACGCGCGCAAACGATGGGGTGAATAATGTTCTATCTGTCTATCGCATGAACCCAGCCGATCAAACACAGGATTTAACTTTTGGCGAGAATGGTTTTTTTTCCTATTATGAAGACGGGAAAAACGTTCAGATCAATTCTATCAAAATTTTTTCGGATAATTCTATTATGTTGGCGGGAACCAGCGGCCGGGCTTTATTTCTCCTGCGTTTGACAGCCAATGGAATCATTGACACAAGTTTTGGCGACCAGGGAATAGGGAAGTATCCAGTGGCTGGATCAACAGCTGCTGAAATCAACGTCCTACGGCCCGAAACCGTTTTACCAACAGATACGAGCAATGCCATGCTTATCGGTGGTTGGTATGGTGATGGCTCTGCGCAAAGGGAACTATTTGTTGCCCGGGTGCTAGCTAATGGATCTTTAGACGTAAACTTTGGCGTTAATGGTTTTTTTGTCGATGAATCGTATACTAGGTCAGAAGTTTTTGACCTGTGGATCGATAGCGGCACTAGTGCGGTTTACTTTGTTGCCAGGGAATTCATTCATCAAACCAGTAATAAACTAGTTATTTCTCGTCTCAATGCTATCGGCACTTTGGATACCACCTACGGATCAAGCGGCAAGGTCACCAAAACAATAGTATATTGGATTTCTCGGGCCAAGTTTCAAAACGACGGCAAAGTCGTGGCGCTTTACCAAAGGCCCACCACTAATCCTTATGGTTTTGAAGTCTGGCGATACAATCTAGACGGAACAACGGACGCGGGATTTGGTACAACGGGAAGATATATTCGTTCGGGCTATTCCAGCAGTTGTGCCTTTTGGGGTAATGAAAATAGAAACTATTGCACGCTAGATGGGCTTGTGATCACTAGCAGTGGCGACATTTTTGTATCAGGTGGGGCTTTTAGCACAGCGACTGATTTCCGAAGATTTATTTTGAAACTCAATTCTTCGGGGGCACTAGATACTGCTTTTAGCACTGACGGGTACGCAGACATAAGCCTTGGAAACATAGCAGCGACTGACAAACATGATTATGTCGCTGATATTGTTGTCTCTAGTTCTAGTAAAATCTACTTAATTGGAACTGACATGAACGGTGGTGACGGTTTTTCCAGTTATTTTGAAGATGCCCCCCAAGGGAGTGCCTTCATTATGGAGTATGATTCTAGTGGCAACTTAAATTTAGCTTGGGGAACGGATGGATCTTTAGAACTTAAATTGGGACGATCAAAAGATGATTTACAAAGCATTGTAAGTCTCGCCGATGGGTCCTATATTTTGGCCGGTCTTAGCAATGGCACTGTTACAGTATATAAAACGGATTCGCAGTTTCAGGCGCAAAATTCATTTGGTACTGACGGAGTGGCTAGCTTTAGTTTGGGTGGGCATTTCCCAAATAATCCCCAGGTTAAAAATATAATGGAAGATTCCGAAGGCAGAATATTGTTAGTTGTTCAGCAAATCGAAGGAGCAGGTACTACTGTTGTAAAAGTTTTGCGAATGCTCGCCAATGGGCAACTCGATACAGATTTTGCCACGGCTGGCATTTATACTATAAACTATACGAGCTTTACTACGAGTTATGTGGCTGCAAAAATTTACCCTGATAATTTTTTAAATATTGCCACGGCAGTGGATGATGATGGTGTGTATTCGTGTAATATCACTCAACTTGATACGACCGGCAATCCAAATAATGCATTCGACGGAGATGGGATTTTAGGCCAATCTAGCAGTAATGGGTACTGTCGTGCCACCTTTGACTCTGGAAATGGAATATACTTGTTAAGCGAGGACGGAATAAACGCCAGTCTTAAGAAATATTCAAAGAGCGGAATCTTGGACATAGGTTTTGATGTGGCTAACCAACTCAGTAATATGAGCCTGACCATGGGCGTAAGTGCAGCGAGGCTTTGGAGTGACTCTAATACAGACTTGTTACTTTTTAAAGACGGCGTATTAAATAAATATTCGCCCCTGGGCATCCCAGAGGCTGCGTTTAATAACCAGATTCCCGATTTAAGCTACTTGGCATCAGTTCTGCGAGTTTCTGAAAATCGGTACATGTTGATTCGTCAATTAAATGATCCAAATCTATCACGGGAAAGAGCCTTTGTTTCTATGATCAATGCTACCAATGGGTCCGTTTATTATTCCGGCCAATTCGTTGATAGATTTGATAATGTTATTAGTTGCCTTCCTATGTCCGATCAAATCATGCGCTGTTTTGGAACGAGCAACGGTGACTTTGCGGTTGCTGAATTTTGGCAGTAGCAAATGCCTCGAGTTGTCATCAAATGGTTTCTATTTTTTTGGTTTAATCATGGATCTATAAATAGACTCCAACACTAAAGCACGGTTTGCCGAATAGCCAGGAGAGGTTTCCGGAAAATCAAGACCGAGGTTCCAATAGCCAATATCAGTCATAACATTGTAGGCCCCGAAAACAAAAATGGTGTGTTTCATCCGGACTCCACTTTTATCATTAAGTAACCACTGAAGTTCATTAGCCGTCGCATTTTTTTCAGGATGGGTTAGGACAGCTCGGGGTACAAAAAATACTGTGGTCGCATTGTTGGCGGTGATTTTTTCCATCAATTCTATTGTGTGCCATGGATTGCGTGGATTTATTTTAAGCGCGGGATAGAGTTCAGGTTCAATCATCGGCAGTGCTCGGCGCAAACCGGCCCATGCTTCGTGGTAGGTATCGAGGCCAAGGCGAAATTTGGGGTTAAAAAAGTCAGCGTTTGCCATAAAGTTTTGAATGCTCACAAGGGCTTTGGCGTGCTTTTTCATTAAGGTGAGGTCGCTGTTAGAAAGAAGGCTCTGATCTAATTCAAAATTAAGTGAATTCACCTTCACCCAGGTCGATCTTCGATGTTCCCAGTTGCCTACTGACGTCATTCCATCTAACCAAGAATTGCCAAATATTTGGTCATTGCCATAAATTGTAATACAGTTGTTTTCTGTGAACCCATTGGATATCGAGGCTATAACAAAAAACAAAATCAAGATTCGCATGTTAAAAGGACGTGCAAGAGGAGTTCCGTGATTCTAAACGCAAGATCTACCTAAGCAAGCTCATGACTTAAATCTTCAAGGTAAATTCGCATAACTTTTGCTCGCCGCCGTCCTTCGTCCAAAGCCGACTTTGTTTTCAGTGTTTCCGCCACTTTAAAAAGTTTAACGAAAAAATGATCGATCGTAAATTCACCATCATCAGCCGGTCGCCCATTTTTACATAAGGGATCTACTTCGCTATACAAGGGCCGTTTCATTCGTCCTGCGGTGATCAGCATACGCGCGATACCCACAGCACCCAAAGCATCCAATCGATCTGCATCTTGAACAACTTTAGCTTCCAGTGTTTCTGTCTGGATGTTCGCGCTGAAACTGTGTGCCTCGATACAGTGGGCGATCGCTGGGTGAAATTCTTTGGGATAACCAACGCGTTCTAAAAACTCAATCGCTCGAGTCGCCGAAATGCGAGAGGCCTGTTTACGCAATGGACTGTCTTTAGGAATCACGACAAAGTCATGCAACCAGGCACCCGGAATCACGATGTGAGGATTCGCCTTTTCTTTCTCGCACAAATGCTTAGCCATATTCACAACGCGTTTTAAATGAAGCGAATCATGAGACGGATCAAAATCCACAGTCATGCTTTCGATTTCCGTTTGGAAAATGTCTTCCCATTCTGCAAGAGATTTATTCGTGGTTTGCATTGTAATCCCTATACGCGAACAGAGAGTCCATCTTTAAGTGCTAGTCTTGTTGCTTGTATCGCTGGAATTAATCCAACCAAGATTCCGACGAGTAGGGTTGCGCCCATGTAAATAAAATCAGTGAACGTCACAACGGCACCGACAGAATAGAAACCAAATTTTTCTTCTAGCCATGATTCCAAAATAAAGAATCCACTGAGCTCGATCGCAAGACCCAGCAGAATTCCTAATACTGTGATTAGTCCAGATTCAAACACTAAAAGAAATGTGATCTTCGACGGAGGCGCACCCACAGCACGTAAGATCGCCATTTCACGACGACGCTCGTTTAAGCTGGCCAGTAGTGAGCTAACCATCGATGCTAATCCGACGGCCATCACCATCAGGGAAATGACCTTCAGTACGCGCTCGATTTGACTTAAGCCACGCCACAAATCAGATAAAGTCGCACCCGGAATAATCGCCATTAACGGTTCGTCTTTGTAGTTATTGATATCTCGCTGTAGCTGCAGAGTTTCAATACGCGTTTGTGTACGCAAGAAAAACGCGGTTATTTGATGAATTGGCAATTTCTCTTTTGTGATTTCTGATTGAGGGATCGCTTTGTCTTTAGTGGGAGCGGCCCCAGTCTGCCAGTCGATGTGGATCGCTTCCATTCCGTACAACGAAATATATAAGCTTTGATCGATGGCCGTTCCCGTAGGTTTTAAAATACCAGAAACGCGAAATGGTTTATCGTCATGCATTTGAATCGCTTCACCGCGAGTGACTCCGTGAGCCACCACTACGGGATCACCCATTTTGTATTTTAACTTCGCTTCGACGTCAGAACCAATTACCACATCCCAAATGCCCAGCGCGGGCTGGCCTTCGCGTAGTTCTATTTTTTTATCACCACGGAAATGATAGTGCTCATAGAAGTTTTCATCTGTTGCGACAACGCGAAAACCTCTGTGGCCATCGCCCAGTGAATAGGGGATAGTCCATGCCACGGTGGGATGTTTTTTTAAATCGTGGTAGGATTCCCAAGAAATATTATTCGAAGCATTGCCCATATTGAAAACGGTGTAAAGAATCAGATTCAAAGGTCCCGTGCGAGCGCCAACCAGCAAATCCACTTGACTGACGGATTGAGTAAATCCTTCTTGAGCGGATCGCTGTGTGCGTTCAACTGATAATAGCAGTGCTAAACTCAAAGCTACTGACGCGATAGTTAAAAAAGCCGTCAGTTTACGATTCCATAATGATTTCAACGCGAGAGTAACGAAAATCATGCCAGACCTCCGTTGTTTTTCACCGCGGCTTTGTTGATGTCGGCCAATGCTACGACGCGATCAAATAGACTTTGCAGTGATCGATCATGACTAACGAAAATCAAACTGATCGCTTGTTCTTTGCAAATATCAAAAATTAAACTTAAGAATTTTTCACGATGATCAAAATCTAATGCTGACGTTGGCTCGTCCGCTAAAATTAATTTTGGATGACCAATTAGAGATCGTGCCGCTGCGACCCGTTGTTGCTGACCAACGGATAGCTCACTTGTTTTGTGATCTAGTAAGTCTTGGATTCCCAAACGCAGGGCAATGGCTTGAATTTTTTGAAGTTCTTGATTCTTTGGAACTAACTTGCGGCGCTCGTGACTCAGGTTCAGGGGAAGTGCGATATTTTCAATGACCGTGAGGTATGGAATTAAATTGAAACTTTGAAATATGTAACCAATTTTATCAGCGCGAAAGGCATCTCGTTGAGTGTGGGATAGTTTTGTTAACTCAGTGCCATCTATTATCAGTGAACCCGATGCGGGAGACAGAACACCAGCCAAAATTTCTAAGAATGTAGTTTTACCGCTGCCGCTAGGTCCGAAGAGAAATATTTTCTCGCCTGTGTTGACGTGAAAGCGTTCGATATCTAATCGACCACGTTCTGAGTTGGGATAGCTAAATTTCAATTGGTTTAGGCTCAGTAGTTCCATGGTTTGTTATTCTAGTGTCGGTCGGAAAAAGATCAAGGGAAGATCCTGGTGATGGGGCGGTGTTATGTTCCATTACGGCATTATTTTTGCCTGAAAAGAGAACATTTGTTAGCCTGGGGCGGTGGGTGGGGTATAGAAATTCAATGAGTTTGAGTGCCGGAGTAGGACCACATGCAGAGATTGAAAAATTAATCCGCAATATTTCGCTTTTGAGTTGGTTTGTGTCTTTATTCTACAGTGTGGTCGATTTTTTCAACTCGTCATTTGCAAGTAGTATTATTTTGGGATTAGCTCTAGGGGGCCAGACCAGGTACGCATCGAGGTCGGGCGGCAGATGATTAAAGTCATCGACAGCGGCCGCGGAATCCAAAAGGAAATTTTAAGTAAACTGATGCAGCCCTTTTTTACAATGAAGAGTGTAGGCAAAGGGACCGGCTTAGGTTTAAGTATTTCAAAAGGTATTGTGCAAAAACATGGTGGCGATTTGGGGTATGATTCCACTCAGTGAACACGTGTTTTATTATTCGTTTTAAAAACACGGTGATGTAATTATTATTTCGCTGGCGGATTCATCAACAGATCAAGTTCTTCATCGATAGTTAACTGCGAATCGACTAAGCGACCTTTTGTTTGCTGGCTCAAGCATGCCTCATTAAGACGCTTTGATAATAAGGCTTCTTCTTTTAACCCACGATTTGTCGTGTAGCTCACAAACGGGGAGCTGCCGTAGTGAAATCCCGTTGAACCATTCGTGTAATTCCAAGTTTGAAGATTTTGGTAGTTGCTATCAACGACGGAGAAATTGTAACCCGTGCTGGTCGGTTGCGCACCGATAACTAACCAACCGTGCGCCGTGATGCCGGGCAATTGCAGAACTTGAAAGATCGGCTTGCGATAAGTCACCAGTCGATTGTAGGTGTCATCCATCAATGTTTTTAATTCATTGGCGGCCAGGTATGTAGAACCTGCCAGGCCATCTAGGAATCCCAAACCAAAACCACCATTAGAAATCTGCCAAGCCTCTAAATTTTCTTGAATTACATCCCGATGGTCGATCGAAAAATCTTGCAAATCGCGGTATCCATTAATCGTGACCGGCCGCCCGTTACGCAATCGAAGAACTACATCGTAGGCTTCTTTCGAAGTAACTTTAGGCAACGAGGGTTCAAACACCGCTAAATACTGAGCGGCGCGAGTCAGTCGGCTATGCCACCAACAAACACCACCATTAAACAATCCACCTTGATTATTAAAACTCAAACGATTCTGGGATAAACTCAATTTCTTAATAAACAAAGAGGAATCCGCAGCCACATCCGCACAATGCCGCTTCCATCGATCCACTCCAGCCGCCGATGAAAAATGAAACGCCAAAACCAACAAACAAAGCAAAACTAAAAATTTATTCATAACAAAATTGTATTTCGATTCGCCCTTCAAAAGTACGAAAAACCCTTTTTGAAAAAAGGTTAGGGCACTTTGTCTACTTTGTTTTCGGTAGTTTGGCTTAAAGCTTTTGTGGTTATTTCAGGGGTGGTATTGAGTTGGCAGTGCTTGATTGGGTCTATTTATTTGGGAGATTCAGATGAAAAAGTTTTTGATGGTGTCTGTCGTTTTTGCTGCGATTTTTGTGCAGGCTGAGGTTGAGTTTAATAAAGTGACTTGTCAGCGGGCTATGCCGGCTGGATTCTCGGCGCTTTGTTCAGTTCTTGAAGAGCAAATGGGTATGCTGTCGTTCCGAAAAGATGCGGTTTATGGGTATTCGTATTCGAGCTGCGATAAGTACTCTGGACAGATTACTGCAGCGTCCACCAACTCGGTTCCTTGCGTCGTATATTTTGCTGAATCGGAATCGAAAAAAGAAATTGCGATTCAATCTATCTTTGGCAATACACCTCGACGTACTTTGAGCTATAAAGGTTTGTTTGTTAATTTCATTGTTCGCCCTAAGCAAGTGCAAATGGGTCATAATTCTGGAGCTCAGCAGCGTCAATATGGGGAGTCTCGACCTATTCTGCAGTATGGTGACGGTCAGAATGGATCTTCTCAGCAACAGATGCAGTAGTATCCGCAAAATAAAAAACCCGAAATCATTTCTGATTTCGGGTTTCTATTTTCAAACGCTTTGAAGTAAAATTATTTCTGTCTAATAGCGTCTAAGAAGTTGGCTTCTTTGTCCGAGCCATTAGAGCGAACTTGATTCAAACGTTCTGTGCGTTTGTTCAAATCAATAATTCCATAGATGTTAGCTTTAATACCGCGAGGCAAAAACGCTTCGTTGCTTTCAATAGCGATTCTTAAGCCGCCTTGTTCGACGCGGATTCTATTTTTTTCTCCGAAACCGATTTTCTTAGCACCATCGAACGGAACGTAGCTCATGTACACAGTACCTTGGTGAGTCGTCACACCATAGTAAATGTTATTTCCCGTAGAGTTATCTAAACGTGAGGCCCAAACATTACCTTTGTTATCATAGATCGTCATACGATTCGAATTGATTCCCAATTTTCCAATGTCTATCGTGTTTTCATCCGACCAAATTTGGATTCTGAATTGAGCCACGATTCGGCGTGAATCATCTTGGTAAAGAACGATCGATGGTCCCGCCATGTTTTCAACAGTGTATTCCTTTTCTTGTATCAGCTTTCCCGTCTTCACGCTGCCGTCTTTATTTTTCGACATAGAATCATACTGGCGCAATTTTACTTGTAGCTCACCCTGAGGGTTGAATTGCCATTCGTGATACAAAGCTGTTGTTGGTAAACCTTTCGTAGCTACATTCCAATAGCTAGTGATTGGTTTTTCATTGCCGAATCTCCATTTGCGTTCCTCATCGGATTTGAACAACAGGCGCGTGCCCGTTTTATTAAACACTAATAAGTCGGCCTGGACTTCAATTTTCCAGCGTAGAGAATCCGCCTCGAGTTCTTTACGAGGCGTATCGAATTCAGAAAAATTAATATCTTCGGCGTGAGTCGCAAACGCCATTACTAGAGTCAAAAACACTAAAACTGATTTCATAAAATTACCTTTCCAAAAAATATTCAAACAAGCACTTTTCAGTCACTTTTCAGTCACTTTTCAGTCACTTGTCAGGGGTTACGTTGTCAACACTAGTTATTGATGTAAACGTACTCAAAAGTTTCATCTTCTACGTGATTTTTTGCGACCATCGAAAAAATCTCAGGACTAGATTGCAGTATAAATTTACCAATCAAGATACCGGCAATTAAAGCCGCTGCTAATTGCCACCAGTTACTTTTCTTTACCGAAAATCGTGACTCCTTAAATGGCGTGCGCGTCCATTCCGTCATCATTTGTGGTGTCGGCGATTGGCCGACTTTTTTACCTAATTGTTTAAGTGATTTAAAATCATCATTCATAAACTAATCCCCTTAGCTTCTAATAAATCTTTTAGTTTTTCTTTAGCGCGGAACAGATGACTCTTAACGGTTCCGACCGGCAGTTTCATTAACTGCGCAATGTCTTCTAGCTTTAGTTCATCATCCATGTAAAGAGTCAGCACTTCCTGCTGAACCGGATTTAAAGATTTAATTTCTTTTAAAAATAATTCGATCGCTTGGTTGAGCTCGTATGTAGATTCAAGGCCAGCATCCGAGGTGTCAGCAACGTCATCCCAATTAAAATCATCGCCCATCAAGTAGATTCGGCTGTTCTGATGATTTTCTAAAGCTACAAAGCGAGCAATACCAAAAGCAAAAGCATCCAGCGATCCTTTCGCTTCATCAAAAGCACCATCCATAATTTTTTGATACAAACGAGAAAACACATCCTGAGTCAGGTCCGCCGAGTCTTTCAAAAACCCACGTCGAATAAAATAATTATAAAGCCGCGGCCCCAGCCGCTCGACAATCCCATTCCAGTCCAAAATAGTTCCCTCTGAACATTCATTGTCGCTTTTAAGCAAAAAGTTGCAAGGCAAAGATATTTTTTTTAAATAGATTCAGTTTGAATAGAGACATTGCTCGTAAGCAATTTATGAATAGGACACTTATCCGCAATTTCCATCAATCGCGTTTTATCTTCGGGACTCAAAGCTCCAACCAAATGAACCTTGCGAGAAAGAACCGAATCTTTGCCTTCAGAGACCGTATGCACTTCGACTTGAACGTCTTCCAACGCCATATTTTTTTTGTTTAGCATACATTTTCGACGTAATCGCTAATAGAGTGAGTACGAACGGCAGATTTAACGATTAAATTGTGAACACCTTTAAGTTGAATCATTCCTATTCCTTGATTTAACTTCTAAAAAAAATCAATATGAATAGATGAGAGCAGAGATAATTTTAGTCACTTCGGCATTTTTCCATGCCGCTTGGAATTTTATTTTCAAACGTCTGGATACTAAGCATTCCGTATTATTATTAGTTGTGACGACAGCTACAGTGACCTCTATTTGTGTTGCGCCCTTCACCGGCGGCCTGAAAATAGGCACGACAATGGGGTTAGTATTCACAATCACAGCCGGTTTGTTTGAAGCCGGGTATTTTCATTCTTTGAGTCGTACGTATGAGACCGCACCGTTTGGAATTTCGTATTCTATTATGCGCGGTGGAGCGATGTTATTAGTTGCTATTATTTCGGTCTCCTTCCTAAGCGAGCCACTCTCAACGATCAAACTGATCGGAATGTCGCTGCTCGTTTTAGGTATTTTTCTGACGCCATCTAAGGACAAAGATACCATTAGTCGCTCGGGATTGTTTTGGGCGTTGAGTTGTTCCTGTTTCATCGCCGGCTACCATATTTTCTATGGACTGGCATTGACAGAAGGCGTGAGTCAAGTCGGCCTTTTTGTATTGTCGATGTTAACTTCGGTGCCGTTTCTAGCTTTGAAGTCTCGAGCTGTGGCATTGAAAGATATAAAGAAAATCGAGTCTAAAAATTATCGTTGGATTATCTTTGCTGGAATCCTTTCCGGAAGTTCCTTTATATTGTTTCTTTATGGTTTGAAAAATAGCTACGCAGGCGTTGCCATATCGCTGCGAAATACCTCGATATTATTTTCACAGGGATTCGCCTGGTGGCTGGGCGAGCGCCTGACCAAAGCGCAATGGTTGGGTATTGGCGCGATCTTTCTGGGAGCCCTTTTAATCGGTCAGTAAAAAATATTGATGCCGTTTTAAATCAATGACTTTTCCAAGGAATAATTGTCTATAAAGATCCATGAAAAACGCGCTGTTGGTGCTCAGTCTTAGTCTGAATGTTCTAGCCATCCAAGGTGGCATGGTTCGAATTGACAGTGGCGCCGGTGTATTTTCTTGGAAACACGGCGTGTGGACACTCGAAGGTATTCAGTCGGTTGTTAAAGGCGTTGAGTAATAAAACATTAAATTAGTAAAAACTTAGCGACGTGATTTTGCAGCGACTTTCCTCGTTGCTATTCCAATTTGTTCGCCACCTATACGACCCGAGCAAGCTCCAGTAGGAAAACCCTTAATCATTTCTGGCGCATCGTAACGACTGCATTCAAAAACAAATCCGTTGGTTGCGTGAGTTAATTTAAATTGTGACACGACGTAATCGCGCTCTGGTGAGGGTGGAAGAACCCAATATAAGCTAACAACGGCGGTCCAACCATCTTGAGTCAAAGTCACCGATTTCACAGTCGATGTACCTGGCTGCGTCGGGCGTGGAAGTTCAATTTCTACATTCCAAGTTGAACCAAATGCCTGCGGCAAAGAACAGTTTTTCGATTCTAAACAAACAGGACGCTTCCATAAATTAATTTGACCCGAGAATTTCTCTGCCGAAAACGAAGATAATGGAACAATAGCGATAAAAGTAAAAAATAACGATAATATCCAGCGGCGGTCGACATTCTTGTGTTGCATGAGCATCCTAACGAGTTATGCTTTTTTTATGCGTATATCTATCCTTTTAATTTTAATTTTTCTACTAAAAACAACGGCATATGCCGGCCATATCGGCTGCGTGACAATTTATGAGAGGTCTCTGTGCGAAACAGAACAAACCATTCAGTACAAGTCGGACGCCTTAAGTTGGGAACTACCTAAAGACGAATTTAGAAATAAATTGCTAGGGATATTAGACAAAGAACAACCAGGTCACGGTGCGCGCATTGGCAATGTGTTTTTATGGGTGAATGATTTTAATTCTCAGGCGGCCATGCGAGTTCAAGTGTGGACTCAAGACAAAAGTTTCATCGTTGATGTGCCTATGGATATTAACAATTTAGATAGAGAAGAAAGTTTCACAGTCCGTGCGGCAGGAAACATTCCCTATCCCGTTGATTTTGGTTATACATTAGGTGAAGTGATTATTTCATGTGTAGAAGACTGCGGACAAGAACACAAAGATTGGCTGGCGAGCACGGGCTTAGCAGATGTTCAATTGTTGTTGCCAAAAATGTATTTGGTGACAACCCCAAAATTCGCCGAAGCAAAAACAGTGGAAACTTTAAAAGCCAAAGTGGACTTTAACCGTCTTTTTACTTCGGTTGAAATGTCTCCTGTATTAGAAGGTAATGGTTTTAGAGAATTGGCCTTTTCGATCTTTTTTTGATCTATTGACCTTTCAATAGAGCTCAATTATTTCTCTGATCATGAAAAATGATGAATCTAATAAATTATGGTACCGTATTCTACGTCACGTAGAAGCGGCAGGAAATGCACTACCTCATCCGGCACTATTGTTTTTATACTTAACTGGATTTGTATTCCTGCTATCTGGTTTTGTAACTGCAATTGACCTGCAAGCCATTCACCCGGTCAGCAAAGAAACACTGACTCCCATTAATTTATTATCCGGCCACGGTCTGCGATATCTATTAACTGACATGGTAAAAAACTTTACGTCGTTCGCTCCTTTAGGAACCGTACTGGTTGCCATGCTTGGATTCAGTTTGGCCGAGAAAAGCGGAATGTTGTCAGCCTTGCTTCGTATTTTAGTTTTAAAATCCTCACGGAAAATGTTGGTCCCCATTGTTTTAATGGCCGGAGTTTTATCTCATACAGGCGGCGACATTGGGTATATTTTGTTAATTCCGCTGGCCGCGATGACATTTCATAGTGCGGGATTAAATCCTTTAGCGGGGCTGGCAATATGTTTTGCGGGTGTGTCTGGTGGATTTGCCGCGAATTTACTATTAAGTACTGCCGATCCACTATTGTCTGGTATTTCGCAAGAAGCCGCTCGCATTTTGGATAAAGCCTATATCGTAACACCACTTTCTAATTGGTTCTTTATGTCGTCATCATCATTTCTGATTGTCGGCGTAGGTACGCTCATCGCCTATAAAATAACGATTCCATTTTTAGGCGAATATCTTGGGCCTGTTAAAAAAGAACCGTTAGAAAAACTATCGACGGCGGAAAAACGGGGATTGAAAGCAGCCGGCGTGGTGGCTTTAGTTTTCTTTGCCTTGCTGTTGTTGGGATTAATTCCAGAGAATGGTTTTCTGCGCGAGCCAAAGACTCCTGACCTATTTCATTCTTCGGCCCTAAAGGGTGTTGTAACATTGATCTTTATCCTGGGTTCAACAACGGGATTAGCCTTTGGTTTTAAAAGCGGAACGTTTACGAAAATAGAAGACATCGTAAAATCTATGCAAGAAGCCATGGTGTCGATGGCGCCGTATTTGGTTTTGGTATTCTTTGCATCTCAATTTATTTCTCTATTCAATTACTCGAACATCGGAATTATTTTAGCTGTCAAAGGCTCGGAAGTTTTGAAATCATGGGAACTGGGCACAATCCCATTGATGCTTGGATTTATTTTGCTAACTGTGTTTCTGGATCTAGTGATTGGTTCAGCCTCTGCAAAGTGGGCATTGATGGCGCCGGTGTTCGTACCTATGTTTATGCTTTTAGGAATATCACCAGAGCTATCACAAACTTCCTATCGAGTTGCCGATTCTGTTGTAAATATCATCTCTCCATTGATGACCTACTTTCCCATGATATTAGCCTTTGCGAACAAGTATGACTCCAATGCAAAAGTCGGGACCATTATTGCTTTGATGTTGCCATACTCGATAGGCTTCCTTATCTTCTGGTCGTTAATGTTATTTGTTTGGATTACATTTGGAATTCCAGTGGGCCCTGGTGCAGAACTTCATTATATCCTGCCTCAGCCGCAAACAAAGTAGTTTTATAAGAATTACCCGCTAAAACTACGACAGGCGGAAATAAGCAGATCTTAGGTATACTACGGGACCCTAAAAGAACCCGGAGGCCCCATGTCTGCTATTAAAGACGCCATTAACGTGTTTGCTATGATGTTTGCTTTGATTTTTTCGGCGAACGCATTTTCGCAAATCAAAAACTTTCATCCTTTGTCAGACCAAATCGTTAGAAGTGCGGCGCCTACGAAAAATTCTACCTACTTAAAACAAACGGGTTTCACCCACGTTTTAATTTTTAAAAATGAAGTAAAGGACGAGGTTTCTAAAGAGATCGCTGATTTACAGAAAGTCGGTATTCCCGCAGCTAACATTTATCACGTACCATTTAAATGGAAGGATTTAGGACCAGTTGAAGACTCGTGCGTTCAAATCGTTCAGGCTTTGGACTATCTAGTTAAAATCGAAAAATCACGGTCACATAAAATTCTATTCCATTGCACGGCGGGCGAAGACAGAACGGGTGCACTAGCTGGCCTATACCGTATGCTTTATGATCGTTGGAATATCGATCGCGCCTTCAAAGAAGAAATGTGTGCACATGGTTACGAGGCGGGCGACAAAGGAAAACCACAACAGGTAGTTAACGAAGTTCGTGAAGAGGTCACTCCCGTATTCTTGGCTGTAGCTGGATTAATTATCGATGGAAAAATTTCGTTTAATAACTTAAACACAAGTGCATGTAGAGCTGGTGGTTTTAAATCGGCGACTTACAGCAATTTGCTTTCGATTCAGAAGTCTCGATATACTTGCCGCTAGTATCGGTTTTAATTTGAGAAACTATTCAAGAAAAAAAAATGCCGCTTGCGAGGCGGCATTTTTAGTTCAGATCTACAGAACGTAGATAAAACTAAAACACTAGGTCGTTAGCAAATTCACGCATTTCTTGCGTTGTTGAATTCACTTTGAAGATACGTTTTGGAGCACTGAGTTCTTTTTGATCAGCCACACTTTGAATAGAAGCGGCAATCGCTGCAGCTACTGTCATTGATTTAGATTTTTCTGAAGCCATGTAAGCGCGGTCTGCATTTACAACACCCGAACTGATAACTTTAGTTTTCAACCAATCTTTCTTATCCACTGTGCCCATCAAAATTTCTTTCAATTGAACCGGAGTCAGCGCTGGATTGAGATCTTTCATTTTTGCCGCAACACCCGCAACGTACGGAGCAGCCATCGAAGTTCCCGACATTGGTAACACCATTTTGTTATCCAAGCTTGGAACAGAACTCTTAATCGCAACACCTGGAGCTGCCACGTGTACACTTGTTACTCCATAGTTAGAGAAGCTAGCTAAAGCCGTTACGCCGTTAGAGGCCGCTACAGTGATTCCGTTATCGATCGCGATGTTAGCTGGGAATGTAGGGCGTTTATCATTATCAGAGCCATCGTTTCCGGCCGCGATAACAAATAACGTTTTAGCTGCAGACCCTAACCATTTTTTTCCTTGAGGTTGGTACTGAGCATACATGCGAGCCACTTCCGCATCCAATTTTAAATTGTACGGGGCCATCATCTGAACATTTACTGCAGCTACACATTTTTTGTAAGCCGCTTCATCACTGCCTTTAGGGCACTGTTTAGTCGCTTCCTCTGCAATCGCTTCCGCTGTTGGAGGAACTACTTTTTGTAGTTGCAAAGACATACCTGCAATTGCAGATAGTTGAACGCCCAAGCTGTAATTCGCCACATCGATCTGTTGTTCGTTGATATAAGTCGCTGCTTTTTCAAACGTACCATTCGTAAGGACAGCAAGTAACTTGTAAGCTAAATCTAAAATACCTTTACGTTGGTTGGGTGCCGCCGCCAACGGATTTGCAAAACTCAGCGGCGTATCCGGGAACACACGGTTTGACATGATTCTAGCATCAGGAGAAACCGATGCGATAATGCCAGATACGTGTGTGCTATGCGCATACTGTCCGTAGAAATTTAATTCGCCACTTAGTTTTTGCTTTTCAGCTGTTGATAAGCTTGTGATATTTTCTTTCCAAAATTTTTCATCGTCTGGAGTTTGAGCGCCGCTTTGAATGCGTGATAGAACGTCCATGATTTTATAAACTTTATCTGGAACGTCAGCTACGTGGTCTTTAAAGAAAACTTTTCCGTAGTTGTCAGCAAAGTTCCAGCCGTAGATGTCGTCTACTTTTCCATTGCGGTCATCGTCTACGCGATTACCGGCCACTTCTTTAGTGTTGATCAACGCACGTCCTGTTAACCATTCGTGAGCAAAGTCAGTTCCTGAATCAGTTACAGCTACGCGAGCCGAAAATGCATTAAGTCCAACAAGTAGCAATGAGAGTGTTAATTTATTGCTTATTTTCATACGGTTCTCCTAGTTTTTTCCTAATAATGATTTATTGGCAGCGATCAGCGCATTTTCAAAATTAAGTGTTTTAGGCATAAATGGATTCAAATTTTGAATGTACATCCAGTTAAGCATGTTTTGTGATTCGATTGTTGCCGTGCCAGCCATTTTGTTTTTGTAAAGCGTGTTTTGTAAGAATGCTTCATCAACAACACCGGCGCGCATGAATTTTTTCAAAGATCCATTTAGCTGATAAGTCACTGTTCTATTTAAAGGTAAACCCACAACTCGCAGAGCCACTGACAATAACCAAGTGCCGCCACGAATAACAGCTGCTTCGTAAGGACGTTTGTATCTATGGATTAGGGGAGCGCCCATATTTTTAAACGCCAAGTTTTGCTCAGAGATCAATGAATATAAACCATCTTTAACACCGTTTTTATAACAAACAGCAAAGTAGTCGTGCACGATTTCCGTTTTGCAGCCTTTTTCAAGAACTAAACGAGAATGTGTTTTATCCATTAAAACATCACGTTGTTTATCTATAGAATAACGAACTGATTTCCCGGCTTTTTCGAAAGCTTGCCAGTCAAACTGGGTTCCTTGTGCTACTGACATAATGTACGAGCTCATCATGTCGCCTTTTTGTCCGTATAAAATATTTAAAGCGCGCGTTTCTAATAAAGGCATATCAACCGCACTGACTTGGTACGATTTGATATTTTTCAACGTTTGCTCTAAACGATTCGTCTGGTATTCGTATATAACGTCGATTTGTTCAAAGATGTCTTCAACAGCCACTTCAACAATAGCACCGATAGTGCGGTTAGGAATCAAACGTGGCAATTGAACTAAAACGCTGCTTAAAATGCTACGGAATAATTTTTCAACCATGCCTTTGTATTGTGTTTGGAAGTTTACGATTTCAACGGGGCCCATCAAAGGCAAGAAATCGCCCTCAATAGCTACGTCATAAACTTTGTTTAAATCATTCCAATTAAATTTCACAGATTGCAAAACTTTTTGTGGTTGATTCAACACTTGCAAGAAGTACTGTTGAATTTGGCTCGATTTTTCTGCTGATAATGACGTATCGGCTTCTAAGCTTTGGATAACATCATTTAGTTGAGCTTTAGTGGCCGCAGGTAATTCTAGCGTTGCATTGGTTTCTAAGTCAGCCAAAGAGAAAGAAACGGGTAAACCAACATCAGTTGAAGTTGTTTGTGATCCCGGAACGGCTTTTGGTTTGTTTTTAAATTTCAAAGTTGAAATGAAACTTGTTCGAGCGGCCATGCGGGCATCAAAACGCGCGCTATAATCGCTGTTACGAGTTTGGATCGCATTCCAGTCACCATCCAGTGCATTGATGAAATCTTTAGAAGCCATTTGTCTGACTGGCATTTGAAACATAGAAACAGCTTTTACGACTGCTTTTAAATTTGGAAATGATAGATCGTAGATACGGCAAGGAGCGCCTTGAGCATCGTACGTCAGTATATATTTATCAGCGAATGGAACTTTTTTAGCGTCCACACATTTTGGCTGACTTGTTTGGCCTTTCTTCAAGAAACTTTGAAGATGGGCCAGTGTTGGCTTAGGCGCTACGTTGACTTGCGCTTGTGTTTTTGTTTTCACAGTGCTCATCACACGTTGTTCTAGCTCAAGATCATCGGCCGACAATTGTGTCTGGGCCAAGGTTTGGCTTGTGCTCATCGCGCAGGCGATGAATAATAAAATCCATTTTGTTCGAACCATAACTTCCCCCCTTGGAAGATAAAAATAACATGAGAAAAGTGTCATCCAGGACTGCGGAAATCCCAAGCATTTTAATGGTTTGGCACAAGGTATCGCACTATAACGAGAGCTGATGTGAGACATAAAGAAAAGTAGGAAAATGGAAAAAAAAAGGACTCAGGACGTATGTATTGCTTCTGCTGTGAATTGATTTCGTAAGGAGAAAGCTCATCTTAAAAAATCTGTACAGGAAAGTGAGTCTCGGCTAGAGCTCGTGACAGAAAATTACATAACCAGTGCGACTCGCGGGATCACCTATTATTTTGAAAGCGGCCAAAGAGGCCGGTGCACAGATGGCGGGTCTTGGAATGCTGCGAATGCCGGGCGCAGTATTGCCCGTGTTTCAAGAGTGGGAGCGCCGCCTACAGGGAATTGAACAGTTCTAAATTTGGTTTAAGAACTCAACCCTTAAAACTAGCGAATCACTCGATTAATCGGTGTTACGCGATCACTTTTGTAGTTACCTAAGCTCACGGGCTTAGCACTAATACGAAGACTCGCACCTTCAATACGTTGCAATTTTAAATACGGACTTAGAACGATTTCATTCGTTTCAGGATTAAATGCATAGTCGCGAGGACGTTCTAAAATTTGCTCATCCGCTGTGGATACAGTGGATTGGCATGTCTTAGCTTTTGAGAAACACACTTTCAAAGTCGTAATATCAGGAGTGTAGTCTAATTGTCGTTTCTGAGCGGCTACACGCTGTACTAAGTTGTGACCAAATTCTGCCAAGTGAGATCCGAAATCACGTGAACATAAATCCGCAAAGATACCACCAGAGACCGACAGTAATGAAGGGAATGCTTGAACCGGCCCACGACCATCTTTTGCACAGCTAGCGCTGTTGTTGTCACGATTCGGTAGTGCGGCTGCGATCAAAACTTTGGAACGATCGCCACCTTTAAGATCTACTAACTGTTGATAAAAATCTTCAGCGGACAAACCCGGAGTCACATCATCTGCGTCTGTTAAGAAAATCACAGCAAGGTAGGCATCGGTTTGGTAGAAGCCTTTATTTTTCTCTAGGTTTGTTTTCAGATCAGTTACTGCCAAAACGGGAGAGAATGACTCTTCAGCTTCGGGACCCCATTGTGTTCCGATCATTACCGTGTTTTTCAAAACCTCTTTAGGATTTGGTGTATCACGAGTGATAAACAGTTGATCTGGGATATTTTTTCCGTCGGCGCCTTTTAGGGTTACTAATTCACCGAGTGCGTTCATTTTTCTAACGCCCGATGGAACGTACACAGTTTTATCATTTAGGTATTTTGAGTCATAAACGGGAACAACACCGATTCTGTAGTCAACGCGTGAGTTTTCAAAAAAAGTTTCAGCAAACAGCTGAATGTTAGCAGCCATTTTTGCTTGATAGCCTTTCATTGAACCCGAGTTATCAACAACGAAAATGATGTTTACCTTTGGATCTGGCAAAACCGCTTCTTGAGTCACTTCCGCAGTAACTTCACTGAATTTTTCCGGAGGTGCTTGGCGCTGAGGTGATTTAACACCGCACGCGGCCAGCAATACGGTTGTTGCTAAAGCAAGAGTTAAATTTTTAATCATCATAAAGAGGCCCCTTTGTGCGGGCAATTATCCGTTTTCACTTCAAAATGCCCAACTTCATCCACCCAAACTTCTTCGTCACTTACCGGGAACGTCATGCTCTTGTTTTTATCAATACCAGAAAATTTTAATTTCTTGTTTTTAGCTGCTTGATCTTTATCCATTGTTAAAACGTTTTGAATCAACTCAACATCGATAATTTTCATTTTTTTCAAGTTCGTTTCGATTTCAGCTAGATCTTGTTTTGCTAAAACTTTCAAACGCGCTTGAGCTTTATCGCGTGAACCTTGTTTAACTAAAGAAGTCAGTTGCAAGTCGCGATAGAAATAACGAGGATATTTCTCTGCCTGCTGACCAAGACTGCTCATATTAAGGTCTGATTTCTTCATTTTAGATAGAGTCGTCCAAGTCTCTTCAGATATGGGTTGATCAATCATCGTTTGCAGAGCATCGACACGTGGAAGCATACGTTTTTTAAAGATCTCGATTTTTTTAGTTACGTCTTTGTACGCACAGATTTTTAGCGAAACAAATGTAGATAACAGGTACGTTTCAGGACCCACTTGTGGTGCCCAAACTGGTGATGTGATCGATTGTAAATCAGCTAAGGATTCTTCAAATTTACCCTGGCGAGTGTGTGCCCACGCGCGCTCTTCCAAAGCTTCTAACCAAAAGTCAGAACTTGGTGGGATTTTTGAATAAATCTCTACTGCCTCATTAAGTTTACCTTTTGCATAAAGCTCGCGCGCCTTATTCATTTTATCTTTATCACTGCCAGCAGCGAAAGCCACAGAGCCTGCGACAAACGAGGCAAGCACCGATAAAGTGAGTAATAGTTTAGCGACTGTTTTTACCATACAAGAATACCAAGGCTTGCAACCACTTGTAGGTTGTTTTGTTTGCGGCGATCAGTCAGTAATAAGTCTTCGTACTGTTGGTATCTAGCTTCTAAGCGAGTTGTAAGTCTTTGAGTTAACCACACGCCAGAACCCATACCGATCGAAGTTACATCAGTAGAACCAGTAAATAAATTCATTTTGCCGTAACCCAATTGGATATACATATCAAACTGTGCGATCCCAGTGTCGAAAAGATTCATCTTTCCATAAATAGGGTAGAAGCTGATCGTAGCTAATTGCGTATCTAGAGTGTAATCAATCGCTGGGTATTTTTTAGTGCTACCTGGATTAATTTTTTGATCCGCTAATGCTGCATCCAATTGGTTTTCACCTTCTGGAGACAATGTATTGTATGATTTTTGGTATTGTACACCTAACGACCAACGTGGGTTGATATGGTACTCTAAACGAGCGCCTACATTTTGTGTTTTTACGTAGCTATCACCGCCGCCATTGAATGCGTAGTTACCCGCAAGTTCAATACGGTTGTTACGGTCAACCAAACGATTTTGAACTACGCGTACTTTTTGATTAGTATCCATGTTCTTAACACGTTCAACCACATCACGATTGTCACCTAAAGTGCTGAATTCACTTTTCAGATCTTTCTTTCCACCTTGGGCTAGAGCAAACGTTGGCGCTAGCATCGAGATAACTAGAATCGAAGTTAGAATTAAGTTTCTCATTGTGCCGCTCCTGTTTCAGTCGTTTGTTGCGCCGTTGCTGGCGTCGGTTTCGCTGGAATTTTAGCTTTAGGCTTTTCAATTGTTGTTGCTGGCTTGCTAGCCGCCGGAGCTGGGCAGTTTTCTTCAGACGGAATAACTACGAATTCTTTAACAAATGTCTCCGATTTCGATTTCTTGCCAGTCACAGAATCAATTTTTAAGCTCAGTTTTTTAGTTAACGGTGCTTTCACACACGTTGGCGCCCAAGTTAACTCACACATTTGAAGGGACAGATTCGTTGCGCTTTCTGGAGCACAGATTAAATCTTTCTTGCCTGTTAGGCCTGAAATCTGTTGCGCCATGTTTTTGACGTTAACTTGGCCCAAACCATTTCCAGCAATGGCTTTGAACTTGATTACTGTCGGTGCGCCGGCTTTGATTTCTTTAAGAGCCTCGTTTTCCCATTGGATTAACGGTAACTGAGCCGCATAACGACCTTTGAAGCAAACTTGTTCTTTGATCGATTTAGTACCGATCACGCTATCAACCATAATATGGAAACATACATCCACGGCTGGTGATAATGGATTTTCGATACCGCGACGATCGCGATCTAAAGGAAGCTCATCTACTTTTAATACGTAGAAAAAGCGCCAAGCTGTTTTCGATGTTCCGATACGTGCTGGATTAACCGATTTGCTGTAATCCAATGTCAAATAACGAGAGCCATCCACGCGGAAGGCTTCGGTGTTCGAGTAAACATAAGGAGAAATACGGATTTCAGGAATATTAGGACTTGTTGCCGAAGCTTTGTCTTCAATATCAACCGTGAATGGAAGAGATTGACCTTCGTCAATACCGGAATCTAATTTAGTTTTACCAATGATCGTCGGGATGCTGTTGTCTTTTACAACGTGAACGTCGATAACGTCTTCTTTCATCATACCCATTAAATTGCCATCAGTCGTTTTAGTCGCTGTCGTTCTTAATTTTAATTTAAAAGAGGCCGAAGTTTGACCATTTGGAATCACACCCAATGGCGGAGTCCATTTTAAACCGTGAACATTTTGTAGCGTAGTTGCAACCAATGTTGGACGTGAGCTGATTGGGAAATCCGATACTTCCATTTTAAATTCAGTGATCTTTTGTGATTTCGCCGTCAATTTGAAATAAAGAACGCCTTCTTTGCCTTCAAGGAAGTTAGCGTTGTTCACCTCATTTGAGCCTTGTAGCTTTAAATCGGCGAATTCATTTCCTACCGGAACTGTCGCTGACGTGAAAACTTCGGGCACATATTTTTGTGACTCAGACTGTTCTGACGTTGGCATCCCTGATTTTAAACCAGAGTATTTTTCCATTGGATCAGACGATTGCCCCATACACGAAGTCAGTAGGGTGCCTGTCGACAATATCAATAATGATTTGATCAGTTTAGTTTTCATAAATAGCACCCCTTGTTAAGAATCCGTTACACGTCGTAATGCGAAAGGATAGTTAACCTTTACGTTCACGCCGCCATGTGGTTGAGGAAATTTCCAAGTTTTCAAGCGATCACGGATACAGTTTTCAACTGGCGCGTGACCAAGACTTGAATTGTTGATTTTCGCTGTAGATACACTGCCCGATGGACCAATGATAAAGTTCATTGATACGCGACCAGATAAATTAGGTTTCTTTTGCAAACCTTGCTCGTAACAAAATCTAACTTCACTTAAGTGACGGTTGATAACGGCCGCAATCGCATTACGATCAAGACCGCCTTCAGTCCATGCTTCACTTTCAATGGGTTCAAAGAATGAATTCGAAGTGCCGCCAGCACCCACTAAAGTGACTTTACCGTATCCAGCACGACCGCCGCCTTTACCTTTAGTACCATAACCACCACCGCCATTAGCACGGTTGCCAGAACCAAGAGGCGCTGCGAACATACCTTTAGAGTAGATTGACGTTTGGACACCGCCGCTACCCGCAGAACCACCGCGACCAATACCCGCTGTTGTTTGCGCTTGGTTTACTTGCAAGCCACCTTTTTGGTTGGACTTCTGCATGCTACCTAAAATTCCTAGAGCGCCCATTTGAGCTACGTTAGGAGCTTTTTTAGCTACTGCGATATTTGTATTTTTACGACGAGTCACTTGAGCCGTTGGTTTTTTCTCTTGTTTCTTTGGCTTAACCACGCGATTTACTATACGAGCTATTTTTTGCTTCGGCATTGGTTTTTCAGACGGAGCTACAACAACCGGTGGTTTTTCGATTTGTTTACGATCTAAAACCTGAACGATTTCTAGCTCTTCTTTGGGAGGAGTCGTACTCAATGCAAAATAGCTGATACCAAGTAAAAATAAAGCTACGAACACGGCAGCCGCTGCCGTTTTTTTCAATATAACTATGAATTCCCTAGAATCATCTTCAGTTAATTCAACGTTTGGCTGAATTTCTTCTGTATCTGCCACAAGACATAATTCGCCTGTGATAGAACGGATAGGGTAGCGTTTTTTAAGATTAAAAAACTTTTTGTCTACTGATTCTAGAACTGTGAACTCAACACCCGCTTTTTTCAAAGCTTGTAAATCACTGCAAACTTCCATACGGCGTGTGTCGTGACGTAAGATAAAGCTCAATTCATTTGTTTGCCATTCAACAGCGCGAACGGCTTGACCCTGTTCGTTTTCCAAAAAGTAAATGTCTCTGTGTGTTGATGATGCCATGATTACCTCATCCCTTTAGTACGCGTTACGCGATCTTGAAAATTTTTGCGTACCCCAATTAGATCATCGATTGATTTTTCATTTTCTACGACAGACAGAGATTCCATTGGTATCTGGTATTTACCACCTACAGATTGATCACCGAAACGAACGTCAGTAGATAAACCAGACTTACTTGGTTGGGCAGCGGCCGTTTTATCCGTAGTGCTAACTTGAGAAGCTTCTGTCTTTGCCATTGTCTTTTTAGATAAAAAACTTGTCGTAGGCTTAGCAGCGGCTTTCTTAGTTTTGTGAGATGCCGACGTAGATGCTGAAACAGTTCCCACTGCTAGTAATGAAACTAGAATAATAAGTGTTTTCAATTTCTACCTCCCCGCGAGTTAAGTCGAGATTCTAAGTAAGCAACCATTGGGCCGCGTCCTAGCGCCTTTTGTAAGGATTTTAATTTCTCTATGTCATTGAAATTAAAAGGATCTTCTACAATGCTCTTTTGTAGCTGATTGGCCTCGGTCGCCACTTTGTGTCGTTCACGAGTAAAGTTTATAAATGGATTCTCTTTCTGTCCGCTTTGCTCAGCGGCTTTTTTTAATTTTTCGATCTCAGCGGATGCTAAACGCGAACCTGGCTTAGATGATTCTTCAGCTAAATCGAATAGATCTTTGAATACAGCTTGTTTAATCGCGACATCCCACATCTCGGCGACTTTTTCTTTAACCGTGATTGCTTGAGTGATGTACGGCTTAACTGATAGCTGTACTTGCTCTTGATAGAATTTCTTTTGAGCCACATCTAATTGCTTAGGTGCTGGCAGCGCCAGGATGTCTTGAACGAGTTTAGAATTCTCGTGATACACTTGCGCAAGGAGTATTAGCTGCAATGACGTATCTTTCTTTAGAATCGCGGCTTGCGAGCGTTTCTCGAGTTGCTTAATCAGCTTGATACGCTCAACCAAGTTCTTTTGGATTAAACGATCAGAGCGTCCAGCCAGGGGAGTTGCGCCCAGTTTTTTTTGCAACTGTTCAAATGATTTGATTTCCATTGAACGGGCTAAGATTTGCGATTCGAACGTATCTTTAGATGGTTTGTTCGCAAGTACCGTGCGGGCGATACTCATATCCGCTGATTTTTCGAATGTGATTACGCCAGCCGCCGCAAATAATTGCGGGTTGCTTTTTAATATACGGCTGTATTTAGAAAATAATTTTTTAGGTTCAGTGCTGAAATGAATCAACTGATAAGCTGCGTACTGATTTTTATCTTGGTCTTTTGAAACCGTCAAAAATTTTAAGTACTCGGGAGTTGGATCCTGGTGAGCTAATTCCATTAATAACGCGATTTTAAAATGGTGTTCACCAATTTGAGATTTCTTAGGCGTTACTTCTTTTAACAAGCGTAATGCACCTTGGAAATCCATACGCATTTCAGCCACCCACGCAGCTTGATCTAGAGCCCAGTTTTTCTCATCTAATGATAAACCATCTAAGCCTAAGTATTGTTCAGAAGACTTAGCTACCATATCTAAGTTTTTCAAACGTAGAGCGATCGCTAATTTATTTTTGATCAATATTTTCTTTTCAAAAGAAGGCCAGCTAGAGTAGGCCACTTTATCTAACTTAGTTAGTTGCGACGTTAACTGCTCTTTAGTTGAAACCGTACTGTTGATTATCTTAGCCGCTTGGTTAAGGATGGATTTTCTCCATAATCCTAAGAAGTAGGGCGCGCGCGCTTTAAATGTTTGCGAGAATAGTAATGAATCATCTTCGATCTGCGCTTCATTTTTCAAGATCACAGATGAATCTAAGCAAAGTTCCGATGATTTTTCGCGAATGCCAGCGGGGACTTTTGTATCCACAGCCAATTCGCGGAATAGATCTGCGGCTTGAGCATACTCTTCATTTTCATAAAAGATTTGACCGATTTGGTATTTAATTTCGTCACGTTTAGGACCTTTAGGGTTTAACTCAATGTACAAACGGAAAGACGACAGCCGCATAGATGCATCTTCTGACAATTCACCAGCTTCAATAGCGCCAAGTAATGAGCCTTCGAACATACGAGCCAGACGGGCTTCCGAGCGATCCATTTTTACAAATAGATGTCCGGCTTTGTTAAACGCATTAAACGCTTCTTGATACATTTTCCGTTTAAGAGACGAATGTCCTGTCCAGTAGCTCATCTCGGCATCATCAAATGCGGTCGTGTATTTACCGAAACCGATAATTAACTCAGTCGTGGGAGCGCGCTCTTCCGCTTTACCCCAGTCTGTTAGGATTTTCTTAAGACCTTGTTGACCTAATGCACATTCGTCGTCCGCTTTCTTACAAGCAGGGCCTTTAAGTAAAGAAATAGAGCGATCGATTTCAGTCAATAGCTTAGCTTTGCGACCAAGATCGTACTGAATGCGCGTGATTTGAATTTGGCCCTCGAGCTGGCTAGAAAAATCAACTTCTTGTTTACCGATGATCGCCCATACTAGCAGAGCGCTTTCTTTTTTAGCTGTACGGTCTAACTCCGTAGCTAAGTATACCAGGTTTTTCTGACGAGCTGAATCTGGACTCAAGGTCACAAGAGTTTGAATATCTGATTCAACGATGTTGTTTCTAGCCATGAATGTAGCAAGATCACGAGATACTTCTTCTTGGAAACTTTTATCTACAACCATAGTTTTATCTGCTTTTGATTTTTTCAAAAACAGAGGTTTATTTTTTAATAAAGTAATCAGCTGAACTTGGGCTTCTTTGGTTTTACCTAAGTTGTACTGGCACCAAGCATCGCGATAAAGCGCGTAGCCTTTTGATGGGCTCTCTTTAATTTTTAAAGAGTCGCGAAATAGTTTTGATGATTTATCAAACTCGCCTTTATAAAATAGAATATCAGCCCATTGAATTTGAGCCACAGCGACTGTTTCTTTTTTATTTTGAGCTGCGTTTTTAACAATGCCCGCGTAAATTTTTACAGCGTCATCTTGGTTCTGCATTAATAAATGCAAATGAGCCGTTTGTAGTAGGACACGGCCTTTTTCTTGAGATTTCAAAGATGGCAGAACTTGAGTGTAGATTTTTACCGCTTTCGTTCTGTCCGTCGCAATTTGTTCTTTGTAAAGCTGATCGCCTTTGCCTTCTTTTTCTAAAGACCACAAACGAGCACGCTCAGAGTATAAGTCCGCTAAACGTAATGCTAACTGAGACTGCTTGTACATAGTGTCGCTATCACGATTTGATAAAATCGACTCTAGTTTTTGGATTAATGAATCATGTGTCGATAGATCCAGCTTCTCTGTAGCATTTGCTAAAGAGGCATTTGCTAAAGTTGCAATGACTACCGACGCAATAAATAAATGAGTGGATAGTAGCGATGCGATCGCTACTAGTCTCATTGTGTTCATAAGTTTAGGATAAGAAGCCTGTATCATAATTCTGCTCACTTGTTTCCTGCGTTGATGGCGTAGCTACCAGGAAGTACTGCGAATGCATACTTCTCGTACCCAGCGACACCACCGGCTCTTAAGATCAAACTGATTTTGTCGTAATCCACCTCTTTGTCGGCTTGGATGATTAAAGAATTTTTTTCTTCTGTCTTGCTGTCGATTAAAACTTTAACGATAGTTTCAGCTGTAGTTGCCTTGTCATCGACCAAAATGTCGTTGCCTTCCATGCGAACAACGACACCCGCGTTCATGATTTCAGTCAGAGTCGCTGTCGGTAGAGTCGTATTTTTTCCAACTGTTAGGTTTTGCAGTTGGCCGTTCATATTGGAAAGTAAGAAAATAACCAAGATGCAAAAGGCATCGATCAACGTTGTTAAGTTCATCGCAAACAATAGGCTCTTGCCTTTGGATTTAACTCCAGCGGCACGCACGCGCTTTTGTATCAGCAGCGGGCTATTTTTAATTTGTGTAGCTAAAATACCTTGTTTCATCGAATACGTCCTAGTTAGTAGTCAGTAACAAACTTTTCTAAAGTACCTAGATTGGTGAAAGACCAACGTCTTTGATACCATTCTGTTTTAGTAAATCCATTAAACGAATCACTTGATCATACTTAGTTGTCTTAGTCGGCAGAACATGAGCGTTCTCAATTTTTTGAGAGGTAGTAGCAAGAAGATAACTTTTTGCTTTCATCCAATCGATTTGCCCATTCTTAGCTGCCAGCGTAGATGATTTATCCGCCGTTTTTGGCTTCTTGATTGTCACAGTGATATTATTTTTCTCATCGACGGATACCCAAAGGCTTGCACGCGGATCCGTTTCATCTAGACTTTGTGCGCCGATAGCTTGTTTGGTTTCTAGTGATCGGACTTCAACCCAAACCACTGTCATCAACAAGAAACATATACAGACAGAAAGAATATCGAAAACGGGAAGCAAATTAAGCTCAACGTTTAAATCTTTTTTTCCACCTGATCCAGAAGCTAGTCCCATAACAACCTCACGTTCCTAAATATGATTTTCGTACTACTCTTGACTTGCTTTTGATTTCTTTTGAACTGGCTCGTAACTGTAAGTTAACCAGTTGTAGACCATCAAAGCTGTTTGGTTTACGTCTTCAGAAACTGAGTTCGCGCGATTTTGTAAAACTGCGAACATAGCAAGGGCTGGGATCGCAACTAATAAACCGTATGCTGTCGCGTACATCGCCATCGAGATACCTTGTGATAACAAAGCTGCTTTTTCAGCCGGGTTAACGTTAGCAACCGCCGCGAAAGAGTCGATAAGACCGATGATTGTACCAAGTAGACCTGCCAATGTACCGATGTTACCGATAGCGGCTAAGAAACCCGTGCGTTTTTCAACGGCAGATGCTTCCGCTAATAATACTTCATCCATTTTAGATTGAATTTCTTCACTACCACCGCGCGCTTGTGCCGCTTGTGTTCCAGCTACGATCACTTTGCCGATCGCTGAATCCTTTTGTGAAAGCTTTTGTGCTTTCGCTAGTACTGTTTCAAGACGACCTTTTTTAATGTCCTCTTCAAACGTCTTCGCTACCTTTTTATTATCTAAAGAGCGCGACACATAAAGTGCGTAGACTCTCTCGATGATGATCGCTAGAGAGAATATCTGTCCAACGAAGATGATCCACATAACAAAGCCACCATGGCTGAATGCGTGAATGATATTTGTAAAAAATGCCATAACTACCTCTTTTTTCATGTTTTTACAGGTCAGGACCTGTTTCCGGGGAGCTAAGAAGCAACGACTAGGCCGAATGCTCTAAAGAAACGTAGCCAGGGTAGAGGTCAAATTTTGGTAAATTAAAAGAGTTTGGACACTCGAAAATGACAATTGCGGTCTGCACTGAAACAAAAACGGTCCCTGTTATTATCTGAACAGGGAAAAATTACATAGGTAAAACCAGCGAGTTTTTATTGAGTTTAAATTTGATCACTGAGTTAGGATCCGTACATTTCATATCCGTCGCCGTTAGTTCACATAAGCGTGAATTCTGTCCATTTTGGTTTTCTATTGAGTACTTAAATGGAAACTTAGGTACCAAGTGCTTAGGGATACCCACAGTGTGGCGAAGTTTACTTTCCAGTACCCGGCTCCAAGATTCGTTAGAGAACGCTATAGTGACCGGTTGTTTTGCTTTTAACTGAGCCGCATCACCTTTAACGAAGGTAAATTCTAATTGAAAGCTCTCTTTGCCCTCAATAATCGTTAATGTGCCTACGTTATTTTCTTTTGGATTCAAATCAAACGCGAAGTTTACATTTTCAATTGGCTCTTCACTTAAAGGCATACGGCTAGTATATGGCTCTTTGCCTTCTTCACCCACTGTTGATTGAATTTCTCCTGCGATTTGCTTCAAAGAATAAGTTACCACGTTGCCGGCTGTCTGAGTTTCAAGGAGAGCGCCTGCCAATGTAGTATTTAGGAATTTAAATTCAGACGCTAGTCCGTAGTATCGTACAAGGATTTCTTTTAATTCGTCTTGATAAGATGAAGCCATCACTGTGTTGTAGAACTCAAGAACTACACCGGACTTAGGGTAATTGGCTTTAACTTTTCCGTTAATAATTTTATGAAGGGCCGCTTTAGATTCCGCTGTTTGAATCATTTTACATTGAGTTAACAAAATGTTTCGTAAAAGAGCTAATTGGTAAGGACTATTAATTTCAGCCGTTTTCTCTTTAGAAATTTTGATTAACGTATCACTGGTTTCGTTGATACATTTTTCAAATGAAGGAAGATCTTTAAGTTCAACCGGTGCTGTATTCTGAACCACGGCAGCCGATGCGGTTTTGTCTTTAGCGATTGGTGGTGCCGAATCCGCTTGGACAGCCGGTTTCGCGGCCGTTTTAGCAGTATCGTTAGCAACGTCTTTTGGTTTACCGTAAGCGCTGTAGGCTTGGCGACGAGATTTTAGATCACCATTTTTAGCTTCTGTTTCCGCGAAGAACTTAATTCCCGCTGCTGATTCTGGGAAATTTTTTGTAGCTAGATCGACAACGACTTGAGTTGTAAAAGCATCGAGCTGGCTGTCTTTAATTGTTGATCGAGAACACAACGCGGACGCAGCTACTTTGGCTTCGATAAGTTCTTTAGGAGTGATGGCTTTAGTTTTTGCGTTTTTCATTCCACTGATAGATTTATTGATGAGTTCGCTATAGCATCCTTTAAAGTTAGTTACGAGCTCGCTATCTTTTTTAGCTACTTCTGGTGCACTTGCTTGCGTTTTAGCGGCGTCGGCTCTTACTGGAGTTGTCGCCTTAGGGGCCGCTGTCGATGTGGGTGGTACCGGCGCAGTTGGCGTCGGTGTAAGCTGAGGCGTAGCTACTGGCTGGACTTGCGCTGCAGGAACTGTTGGCACAACCGTTGTCGTGCTCGCGGTTAGTTTTGCGGCCGCGGCTTCGGCTATGATGTTATCATAAATTTTTGCGCGCTCAGATTCAGATACTTTTTCATTTTCAACACCCATAAACGTATCAATGCTATCATCGATATCTGAAAATTTACTCACAGTGTATTCTGCAATTTTCTTATTAATCATAGCTTCTGCCTCGTCCGATTTAGCGGCCGGCTTTGGGCAATCTTTTAAAATAGCTATTTTTGTTTCGAAGAGTTTTTTAGCAACAATTGTTTTGTTATCTTTCTCGCGCTCTTTAGAGATCGCTGACGCAATCTTTGGTGTAATACATTCATCAAATAATTCTAATTCTGTTTTGTTTGACGTTTTAGTGTCGGCTATAGGCGTAGCTGTAGCACCTGGTTGAGTCACTGTTGAACCGGCGCCTGAAGATGATGATGTATCTGCCGCCGGAGTTTGAGTCGCACCCGCAGCTTTTGCGGCAGCTTCATCGGCTGCGGTCGGTGTCGAAACAGGAGCTGCACCTGAAGTATCGCCGCTAGTGGATGTACTTGGTTTAGGATCTTCTTTAATTGGCCCAGTCGCGGGTGCCCCATCTTTCTTTGTATCCTCAGCTTCAACCTTTTCCGTCTTGTCATTCTTATTGGTATTTTTCTTCGTACAACCCGACGCCAAAGTCAGACAACTAATAGATAAAATTAGTAATTTAAATCCAGATTTCATAGCGGTCTCCTTCGAGGGTTCTTTTTCGTCCAATTAAGGGTGTTTCAAATTCCATGGCACAAAATGAGACTTCGGGAGCTGGTATAGGCGATTTGAGATCGATATTTGGGAGAGTACCTTGGGGTGGTGACGACTGTCTTATTATTAGACAAGAAGGTCGCTCTTTCTTGTTTTTAAAAGCGCTGCTCTTTTTAAATACCGTGAAAATCGGAATTTAAAAATCCAGCGGGGAACTTCGACAATTTTAATCAGCTGCACGCTCAATGGGGTGAATATTTTTTTTCATAAAATGTCTCCTTTCTTAATTGTTAGTGGACCTACAGGTTCTAAAATTTCCGCGATAGTCGATCTAAGTACCAACAGTTTGGTCGCGCTCCCATTTGCTCAGCAGGATTGGCTTGAATACAAATGCTTTGTGCGGATTCTTTCTCTGCCCAAAGTTCATTGCTACCTTTGGGTTGCGTAGGAACCGGCACTATGCCGCCTGGTACTTTCCCAGGGATAATTCTCCAATTGTATAATTTTGGGCATAGCGCCCCCCTCATGAATGTTTCAAATCGGCATTGAGCATCGACGTGTTCATAAATGGTAGCTTTTACCGGAATGAATGATGTGAAAGAGGGATTTACTTCTGGTGTGCCCTGAAGTTTCGCAAAAATCTGAGCCAGATTAAGGGCAGAAACCGCTTTCCTAAAACATAAATTTTGCTTTCCCGCATCAGTATAGGATCTTATGCATCTGGCCTTTGAGTAGGGATCAACCAAGTTAACAAAGTTTTTATTAACCTCGGTGTCTTTTTTCCAAAGCTCTTCTAGACACGCGTGAGTAGAAAAATAATCAGCTTGCCCCTCTGCCGTGCTCCATACGCTTTTATAGGGAAATCCCGCCACATGGTGAGCTAATTCATGACAGAGTGATAAAAGCAATGCATCGACATTCAAATTAGGTAATCGAGCATAACCGCCAAAAACATGTATAAACCAAATGGTATCGAAATGCTCTGCAGACAAATTCACGAGGGGGTTGGACCAATATTTTTCCAGAATAAGTCGCGAATTATGAATTCTGGCTACTCCAGTAAAGTAATTCCCAAAATACGCTACAGTATTATTGAACTCCAACTCCGAAAGGTTTCCACGATTGGGGTTAGAAAAATAAGTTTTAGTATGGCGGTTAGGTGGAACAATCTCCGCATAGGAATCGAAAGAATAGGTTGCAAACGCGAAAACGACGATAAAAAATATTTTAGATGTCATGAAGCTTCCTTTTATTTTGAATGAAAATTCATACCCGATATTATGCATTCATCAATCTAATTTTTTTGAGAGACGAATTTTCTAAGGTGTGTTTTGATACCTAGGCAGTAGCCAAATCCAGCAGAATTGATATAAGGCAATTTAAACTGAACAAACAGTTTCCAAAAACTACGCACAGTTCCATCCACTCAGCACGCCGGCCATTGGAATGTTTCGGAATATAAACGTATCCCAACGCAGTCTTAATTGTAATGATCAAAAACTAAATTATGTCCATTTTTTTGGGAAGATCTGACAACATGAGAATAACAGATATATGATAGTCCCTAAACTATTCCAAGAAGAACTGTTTAACGCCGAACAAACCAGAACTTACTTCGATGCTTTTTTGTTCCGCCGAGAAGTGGATGTTATCTGATGACGAACTGTAGCCTTCAAGTAGGGATACCACCGGCACTGGTTTTTGTTTCTGATTCTTCCAGTCTACCGGAGTTAACGGCACTACGGATGGGCGCGCGTTGCCAGCTTGGAATTTCACGACTTGGATTTGTCTCCAGCTTTTAACTACGCCGTAGAATAGTCCTGGAGTTTTTTGATCAGCGAATACTTTGGCTAGGCTTGCGTATTCGATAGTGTCCGGCATAGTGAAGACGTCTTGAGTTAAGTATGCGTCTTTATCTGCTGTTACTATTTGTAGTGAGGCTCGGCTAGAATAGTCCTCGCGAACTTTGCTTGTGTATTTCATTAAGCTTACGTTTTTAGAGTATGAGTGAGGCAATGATAGGTAATTTAATTCACCAGATGCCATTTCCATCATATCCACAAGAACGGCTTTGATGCCTTTTTCTGATTTAACTAGTTTCAATGATGTTAAGCTCGTAACCGTGTTTAGCATGTCTTGTTCTTTGGTCGGGTAGATATCATTTACCCAGCTGTCAGACACAACTACGGTTGATCCATCTAACGCGATCACATCACCCGGAACGTTGAAACCAGAACCACATGATAGAGTTTGATTCTGCCAAGTTAATGGCAATAAATCATTCTGAGTCGCTGTGCTGTATGTTTTTTTGAATTCTTTAGTTAAATCCACAGTCGTTTTTCTAACTAGGAATAATTCATTGTTGAATTGTTTTACTTCCGCGCGAGTCGTTTTAGACAATCCACATTTATCGATCGTTACCGTTTTCGGTTCAGCTGCTTTATCCGCAGATACAACACGTAATTCATTTCCGACACTGATTAACGTTTCTCCCGAAGCTAATTTCAAGAACGAAGCCGAACGGTAGCCATAACCCGGAGGCATTATACCCATGGAAGCGCTGCTGCTGCCAGTACTGATATCCAAAGAGTATTCAGGAGTAGAATTCGCTTCCCAATCTTTTGTCGAAACCGCTTTCAATGCTTTGTTCGCGTCCAATGAAACTTCATGCAACTGGTAGGATTGTGAATAGCGGTTGTTTTCGTAACTTGATTTACTAGTTAATACTAACATTGTCTTTTTGTCTGCGCTGATTAAGTGAGCTGAGTGCGCGCCAGGTAATACAACTTCGCTTAATACCGCAGGCTTTTCTGCATCTACGTCAGATTTAGAAACCGTTCTTAAAATGGTACGTTCTGTTGAGTTCGCTGTCCAAGAGTTGCCTTCAGTGATCACTTGAACACCTAGATCGCCACCTTTAGAGTCGCGTACCGATACAAAGGCCTTAATATTGCGAGCCAGCTCAAGAACGTTGACCGCTTGTACTGTTGTTGAAGGCACATTCGATTTAGCACCAAAAGTTACAAGGGATGCATCCGAGAAACTATTGATGCGATTGATTTCCGTGTTTGTGAAAATACGACGAATCCATGAAGAATCACCCGCAAGGAAAGAACCTTCTTTGAAGATAGCGTCTGTATCGGTCGCGCCAAGATCAAAAGAAATGATCTGACCACCGTTTTGATATGATGTTACGCCATTTGAGTTCTTACCGTACTTTGAACCTTCAAATAGAATTTCACCTTTGCCGTTTTCGTCCGGACGGAATTCAATTTTCTTGTCTTCACCATTGAAATTGGCCCAGAATTGCGATCCCGATAAAACGAGTGATGAAACTTCCGTAGCTTTCGCTGATTTACCATTTGATGTAATTTCAAATAATTTTACTTGAGCAAAACGTTTATTATTTTCGCTATTAACAGCCGGAACAATCCAGCCTAAACCAACAACATAGTTTTTACCTTTGTAGCTGATTGGCTCTGCACGAGAAACCCAACCGTCAAATGTTAAACGTTGGATATGGCGAACACCTTTTTCTGGTGCCGAGATATCAAATAGATCTAAAGGATCTAAATTGTTCGAAGGAACCCAAAATGCGTATAACCAGTCACCATAAATACGTACGTCTTGTAAGTTAGCGCTTAGACCCGTTGTGTCGCCCGTCGTAACTACACTATCAGGCATGATTTTGCGAACTTGATCTTTAGTTGAAACAAATCGGCCGTACACACCCCAAGTGGCATCGGCGGTCCATTTCTGTTTAGCGACTTCTGTATCAGTTCCTTTGTCGGTTTCTGCTTTAACTTGTTTTTCAATATAGAGACGTCTTAATTCTGCTTCGTTTTCTGACAAGATTTCAGAATCTTTCGCCGGGAATTTAAAGGTTTCTACAGCGATGCGACCAATTCTAGGTGCCGAGTTATTTGCTGTGGGTTGACCTGTGATTGAATAGTTGCTGACAACAATAAGAGTGTTGTTTTTGATTTGCATTTGGTGTGGCCGTTGAATTGTGCCCTTAACAGAAACAGTCATTACGGATTGGATTTTACCTTTGTCGTCAGAGATATCTACGACTTGTACCATACTTTGGCGGTTCCACCAGCCCCAGCCATGCTCAGATAAATGAGCGATTAGGTAGTATTTGTATGAATCACCCTCTGGAACGGTCACAACTCGTAAATTGTTTCCGTAAACGGCAGGAAGAGACAACGTCGCTTCTTGAATTTTGCTGACTTGTTTTCCGCTTAAATCAAATGATGTCACAATCCCTTGAGACTGACTTTCTGTTTGCGAATAGCGATAAGAATTTGTATCGGGACGAAGTGTCGTCACAGTATAAAGAACACTACCAACCATGCGTGAATCAGCAATCTCGCCTTTTAGATCGATTTTTTCAGCTAGAGTTGGTTGTTCCGGTTTAGAAACATCGTACACTAAGATGCAACTTTGATTTTCATTGTAATTATAAGACTGAGTAGCTGAATCGAACCACACGCGTTCAAGAACGTAGAGACGATCTTGAGTAGGATCTAAGTACATATCAGAAGGGTAGTTACCCGTTGGTTCGGCACGACCTAGTAATTTAGGTTTTTCTGTTCCGTCCACATAGCTAACAACCTGTAAGCCGCGATAGTTATTTAATAGATAAAGTAATTTTGAACCGGGTTTGCCGACTTTAAAAACGTCTGCTTCCTGTTCAGCGCGCGGAGTCCCGCCTGCTGTCGGAGACGGGACCGAGGCAGATCGTGCCGCTTCTAAACGAAACCCACCGCCGCGAGTTGCGGTTAGGAATGAAGTTTGTCCGCGGTAGCGAGACAAATCGCCGCGTGTCGCTGACGTTCCTTCTTTTGGGGCCGCCATCAATGACGACGCATTATTTGCCGTTAGCGAAGAACCGTCGTCTTTTTTAGTCGAGCAGCCGATAGTCAAAAGTGCGGTCGTAGTTAAACATAAAGTTAGGGTAGATAATTTCATCATGGTAGACGAGTCTCCTGTTATTTTTTAAAATCGTCACACTCTAGCATCAGGAATCAAGAAATTCGAAGACAAAATAAAATGACGGGAAAACAGGGCTAAATAAGTAAAGTTAGCAAAAAAAATTCAAACTGTGAAATGGATTCAACGGAATGCAGTCAAGACTATTTTGATTTATAGAAACTTAAACAGCTATTAGGGGCAAGATGCCCGAGGTCTTTGTATTTAAACCAAGGGTACACAAGTTGTCCCCAGACTCGGTAGGGGCCTTCCTTTTGGATTCGGGCTTTTACAATTCTAACCATAGTATCACGTTGTTCTTCGCTGATTAGGCCATCATTGTGCATCAGAATCGCTAAATCGCCCGCATTATGAAAGCCTTTTTGATGTTGTCGTACACTTTGCGTGTTCGGGCTTTTTGGTTTGTAGACAATATGGATATAGGTCACAACTTCGATTTCTTTATCGATTTCAGCGGAAAGTTTTTTGATGGCATTAGCTACTTTGAGATAGATGGCGGGGTCATGTTCGCCATTATCGCCAATTAAAACGACCCGGTCCGGTAGATCATTTCGAACAGCCGTCATGATCGTTTCAAATTTATGTTCTCGGTGTTTTAGCTTATCAATCAAAGTCATTGGGAAATGATTTCCCGGATTTGGAAATCTAAAATTTTTCAAAAGAGCGCGATGAGTATCATTTATTGTAAAATCAATGCCATTTGTTACGTAAGAAAAGCTAACTTTATTTCCTAATTTCTGTTGGTATTTTCGAGCTTCAGAGTAAGTGGTATTCATCCCAAAAAATAGTTGGTCTGCATAGGATGAGAAGGCGGCGCCTTCCGCCAAATTATGAACATATGAAATCTTGATGGTGTCGTCGACGTCAGAGAAGAAGCGAACTACCTTGCCACCGTCAGTGGCAGATAAAGCCTGGGCAGGTAACAAATAGCAGGCTATCGTAAACACAATTGACATAAGTTTTAGCATAAACGTCCTATATTCGAATTAGAACCAGTTCTGTTTCCGTCCCAAAAACAAATGCAGTTTTCAGGCCGCTTTTACCCCAAAAATAGGTCGGGGTAAAATGCCACTAATTTACATAGTTCTTCTCTTTTTTCTAAATATGTTTTTTACTCGGGTTATGAAATTAGCCGTTGAACTTCGAAGTCTAGTACATGAATCCGTTGCTTTATTAGGAACTGTTATCAAACATCAGGTGGGGAATCGCGGCTATCGTCGGATCGAAAAAATTCGCAAGCAAATGACGAGTCTTCGAAACCAAACCGATATAAATTCAGAAAAAGTTTTAGATGAACTCTCAAGACATATGATTCTACTAAAACAAAACGAGAGATACGAAATCGCGCATTCATTCACTCTGATGTTAGAGTTAATGAACACCTCCGAAAACGCCTACCGTAGCTTTCGATTGAGTCAGAGACGTGCCGGACCGAAGGAGAAAAACAAGCCCATTTCAATTACCTATGTATTGACGGCTCATCCGACGGAAGCGCGTGCTCCTAAAAATATTGATGTGTTTCAAGAAATACAGAATTTGCAAATTACTATTTTGGAAAACGCTGAGCCCGGACAGAAAGTGGCATTGACTGATCAAAACAAAAACGATCTTAAACACTTATTGGAAATCGCATGGCGTACGCCAATTGTTCGCCAGCGTTCGCCAAAAGTAAAAGATGAAGCTGAGTATATCTACTCACAAGTTTTTCGTGAAGACGTTTTGTTCTCAATGATGGATGCCAATCACGGTGAAGTTGCGTTTCGTTTGGGTAGTTGGGTAGGCGGCGATAAAGATGGTCACCCTGGTGTCGATGAAAAGGCGATGATTCAAAGTTTAACTCTTTCGCGTGGGCACATTCTATCGATGCTAGATTCATTGTTGAAAGACGTTAGATTGACTGTGGATTCTGTTGGCAATGAACAACTGGCACGCCAAATTTCTAGTTTGCATTCACACCTGCGTGCGTGTCGAGTCTTGAAATCGGGTGATCTTAAGAAAATTCAAACCAGCCATGTTCTTTTTCTGAAATTGCAAAAAGACTATCAAACTCAATTTAATAGTATTCATCCACAGCTTCGTCGTATCGATCAAATTTATATATTATTTCCTGGATTAGTAATTCCATTGGAACTTCGAGAGTCATCAGATGTTTTGATGGCCACGCCTCAAAAAGGAAAACGTCTAGTGATTGATCGCATGTTAGCAAAGGTCGGTAGTCTGTGCCGATCAGGAGACCCTCGTTTTTATATTCGTGGTTTTATTATCGCGATGACACAATCAGCAGCTCACTTGAAAATGGCTGCTAGCATGCAAAAACACGTGTTCGGAGCGGCCAAGTTGCCAATCATTCCTTTGTTTGAAGAAGCGGAATCGCTAGCAAATTCCAATATTATCATGCGCGAAGTTTTGCAAGATTCTGAATTGAAATTGGTGATAAAAAAATACTGGCGATCAACTGTTGAAATGATGGTTGGGTACTCTGATTCCAGTAAAGAAGGCGGTGTATTGCCGAGCCGTCTAGCGATTTCATTGGCTTTGCCAAAGCTCGAAAGACTGTGCCAGCGCGCGGGCGTAACTCCGGTATTTTTTCATGGGTCGGGGGGCAGCGTCGATCGCGGTGGTGGAAACATTGAAGATCAAATGATTTGGTGGCCACGTTCGGCAGTGACTCGATACAAAGTGACTATTCAAGGTGAGATGGTTGAAAGATCTATGGCGACGGCAGCGATTGCTCGGAGCCAGCTTGAAAAAATTGCGCACAGTTCAAGTATAGTATTAAACCGCCGATTTCATGCGCAAAACAATACGGCTTTAATTACGTTCACTCAAAAAATTACCGAAGTGTACCGAAAAAAAGTGACGACCCCGGATTTCCTGCAGGTCGTCAGCGCGGCGACGCCGTATTCCTATATCAATTATTTAAAAATTGGATCTCGGCCAGCTAAGCGGCAACAAGAATTAACTGTCAAAGGTTTGCGGGCTATCCCGTGGATTTTATGTTGGACTCAAACTCGGTTGCTATTTCCCACTTGGTGGGGCGTGGGAAGCGCTTGGCGAACAACGTCAGCCGGCCACAAAGCCAAATTGAAAATCGCGTTTAAAAAAGACGCGGTATTTACCTCGTACGTAAAGGCTCTTGATTTTACATTGGCGAAAGTCGAACTCGAAGTTTTTAAAATCTACTTAAAACAAAGTCGCCTACCACAGTCACTGATCCAAGAGTTTTCAGATGAAATTGATCAAGAATATCGTGGTGCCTGCCAGTTCGTGCAAGTCATGACGGGTTCTAAAAAACGTTTGGCGCACAAGGAATGGTTAAAAGAGAGCATAGATTTACGATCTCCCATGATCCATCCTTTAAATGTGCTGCAAATTATTGCTCAAAAAAACAAAGAAATCGCCCTACTCAGACTAACGGTCACAGGAATATCTGCGGGTATGATGGCTACCGGATAAATAAAAGCAAAAATTCTAGTTTAGTTCTTGATTTGCCCCTCATTATTGAAGATAGTGCGGCACTATTGCGCTATTTCACTATTGCATCAAGGCAATATATTGACACAAATTCAAATAGTTGGGGAATAATATGGCCATTAAAGAATTAAGCGAAGATCAAGTTAAGGACATGACCTTGTTAGAAAAAGACAAGTGGTGGTTCGAGAATGTTTATCAAGGCAATGCACCTCAATTAACGATTCGCTCGGCAATCACAGGTATGTTACTCGGCGGGATTTTAAGTTTAACGAATTTATATGTTGGTATCAAAACCGGTTGGACATTAGGGGTTGGGGTAACCTCAGTTATCTTGTCATTTGGAATTTTTAAATTATTCGCGCGTTTTAAAATCGGCGAAGAAATGGGTGTTCTAGAAAACAATGCGATGCAATCGATCGCAACCAGTGCGGGATACATGACAGCGCCAATGATGGCCTCGTTGCCAGCCTACATGATGGTAACTAACCAAGTGATCCCAATGTGGCAAACCTATTGGTGGATCGTCGTTCTTTCATTATTAGGTGTATTGTTTGCGTTCCCACTGAAACGTCGTTTTATCAATGACGAACAATTACCATTTCCAGAAGGTTATGCTTCAGGTGTGGTCTTAGACAGCTTACATTCAGACACTGGCAAAGATGGTATTTTCAAAGCCAAAGTTCTAATGGCCGGCGCGGGTGTAGCGGCATTGATTGAATTCATGCGCAGTGAAAAAGTCATGACTATGCTTAAAGCTCCCTTTTTAGTACTTCCTGAATTCTGGGATGATTTAATTTATAAATTTGCGACTCCGGCTATTTTTGGAACTCCGTTGAAAGATCTAACGATTCGATTAGATTCCTCAATCGTGTTAATGGGAACGGGCGGGCTGATGAGTATGAAGACAGCCATGTCGATGTTACTAGGTGCTGTTCTGAACTATTTTATCTTCGCTCCGTACCTAATTAAAATCGGTATTGTGTCCCATGCTACATTTAAAGCGATCACGATGTGGTCGTTGTGGTTTGGTGTGGCGATGATGACCACCGCATCTTTGTATTCATTCTTTGCACGTCCAGAAATTATTTTGTCAGCGTTCAAACGTAAAACAAAAGAAGTAAAAACAAAAGAAGCAGATCCATTAAAAGATATCGAATTGCCAATTTGGATTTCTTTAGTTGGTATCCCGATAGTTGGCGCAATAGCGGTATGGATGGGTCATGCCTGGTTTGGCGTTCATTGGTGGTTAGGTGTGATTGCGATTCCATTGGTGTTCGTATTTACATTGATTGCAGTGAACTCAACAGGCTTAACAGCGATCACTCCAGGAAGCGCGTTAGGTAAACTGACTCAAGTTACCTACAGTATGTTAGCTCCTGGTCAAATTGCGACGAACTTGATGACAGCGGGAATTACAAGTGAAGTGTCTTTGAATTCTAGTAATCTATTAATGGATATCAAACCGGGCTACATGTTGGGTGGTAAGCCTCGGCACCAAGCAGTTGGTCATGTTTTGGGAATCTTTGCCGGTGGTTTAGTGGCTGTTCCTGTGTTTTATATGTTATTCCACGGCGATATTTCATTGTTCACATCTGAAAAGTTACCTCTACCATCGGCTACTGTTTGGAAAGCTGTGGCGGAAGTTTTAACGGTTGGTTTAGCGGCCCTTCATCCATCGGCGCAGCTAGCGGCCCTCGTTGGCGGTATCTTGGGCATTATCATGGCCTACCTTGATCAGAAAACACGCGGTAAATTCCCAATCTCTGCTGTAGGGGTTGGTTTAGCGTTTGTACTTCGCTTCACAGATTCATTAATGATGGCACTTGGTGCACTCTTTTTCTGGGTGATCGGACGTTTGGCTAAAGATAAATCATCAGTTACCTATCGAGCATTTATCGACAATCAAGAAACAATGGCGGCCGGCGTAATTGCGGGTGGTTCTATCATTGGCTTGATCTTGTTGATTTTGGAAACAAGTATTTAGTTTTTATTTAAAATTTAATTCATCGAAAAACGCCATTTGAAAAAGTGGCGTTTTTTTTTGGTCTTATGTTTGCTTAATATCATTGTAGTGTAGGATTTCGGCCCGTATTTGGGGAAATTTTCCACAAAAACACAAATGGGGGCTTATGAAAAAAAATGGATTGAATAAAATTGTGCGTCTAGTGATGGTTGCATTGATGGCTATGCCGATTCCGAATATGGCGTTCGCGGCGAGTGTACAAAAAGAAATGGTATCGGCATCGAGCGTGCTGAATGAAATGAATGTCGTTGCATTACCAGCCAATCGACAACAACAAGAAAGAGAAATTCGCGCCTTCTTGCAAAATGACGACGTTAAAGCACAATTGCAAGCCAAAGGCGTTTCAGCAGAGGAAATGACATCGCGTTTAGCGAGTCTGTCAGATCAAGAGATGAACTCTATGTCGACCCAAATTCAGCAGGCGCGCGCGGGTGGAGACTTGCTGATCGCTATCTTGGTCATCGTACTGATCATTTATTTCATCAAACGAATTTAGTAGGACATATCAGAGCGTTACTCAATGAAATTGAAATACTATCTCTATCTAAATTTAGCTTCGATTACTTTTTCTATTCTTAGTACGGGATGCGCCACGCGCGCGCCCGCACAGGAGAGCTTGTTAAAGTCATTGTCATTGCCGTCGTCTTACACAATTCCTAACGTAGAATTTGTAGATCAGGCCAAAGATTTCTGTGGGCCCGCTGTAGCAACGATGGCGCTTCGTTGGAACGGAATCGATGTCGAAGTCGATTCCGTCGCGGAAAAAGTATTCACGCCCGGACTTGCGGGGTCTTTGCCTATCGATGTGATCAGTGCCAATCGTCGCTATGGGATGTTGGCTATACCTGTGAATAGCTTAGACTCTTTGCTAACAGAAATTGCGGCTAACAATCCTGTCATCGTCTTTCAGAATCTAACACTCAGCTGGGCTCCTCAGTGGCATTATGCTTTAGTTGTCGGTTACAATCTGACAGAAAAGAAAATAATATTACATTCAGGCAATCAACCTTATATGAAGGTAGACCTAAGTGATTTTGAATACACTTGGAAACTTGCCGATAATTGGGGATTGGTTGTCCTTTCGCCCGATAAATTATCCGCATCGGCATCAGAAATGGATCACGTAAAAGCTGCTGTTGTGCTAGAGCAGATGAAGAAATCGGATGATGCGGCCGCAAGCTATCAACGCATTTTAGAGAAGTGGCCAGATAATTTGGTTGCCTTGATCGGCGCTGCGAATAGTGCTTATCGAAACGGCAAACGTGCACACGCAATTCAGCTCTTAAAACATGCAGTGAAGGTTCATCCAGAATCTGTCGCGGCCAAAAACAATCTGATAATCGCATTGTCTGAAAAAATAAAAAAATAAATCTCACCCCAAGTCACAGTTTTTTTGTTGTAACAGTAAAAATGCTGTCCTACCTTTTTTGACTATAACTAAATCAAAAGGGGTTGTTATGAAAACAATGATGTTAGTACTTTTATTTTTGGCGGGTGCAGCTCAGGCTCAATCACGCTATGGTTACGCATATTATGGTTCTCCGCAAATGCGTTGGTCTTTGCCTGCAAATAATTTGCACATGCAAGACACCGGTCGCCCGACGAATATCACTGAACAACGATTTGGACAAATCATTGATGAAGTGATGGCGGTTTGGACTCCGGTAGCCGCAGCTAAAGGAATCAAATTAACAGTAGAAAAACGTTGGTCTGATCCAACAGTGAATGCATCTGCTTCACAAAGTGGTAAAACATGGATGGTGAATATGTACGGCGGTTTAGCTCGTCGTCCAGAAGTGACTGATGATGGTTTTGCATTAGTAGTCTGTCATGAATTAGGTCACCATTTCGGTGGTTACTCGTTCTATGGTCGCACAGACTGGGCATCGGCTGAAGGTGAATCGGATTTCTTCGCAACGAATGTTTGCGCGAAGTACATCTGGGGTAAACAACAAAACAGAAACGGTCTTTACCGTCGTCTGCGCGAAACGCCTCCGGTCGTTCAGAAAGCATGTGAAACAGTATGGAATGGTAATGCAAATGCGCAAGCATGGTGCGTACGTACGGCTCTAGGTGGTCATTCACTAGCGACTCTACTTCACACAATCGGTGGCAGAGATGCAGCGCCAGCGCCAAGTTTTGATACTCCTGATAAATCAGTAGTAACAAAAACATCGGTTTCTCATCCTAAAGCACAATGTCGTTTGGATACTTATTTCTCTGGTGCACTTTGCACAGCGAAATGGGACCTAAATGTAATTCCAGCAAAAAAATTCTCGGGTGGACAAGACACTCCGCAAGCTGAACAAGAAGCAATGAAATACTCATGCTTTACAGCAGGTGGCAGCTCAGTAGGTGTACGCCCACTTTGCTGGTTCAAACCTTTGAACTCAGGTTTCCGTAGATTCTAATTTTATTTTAAACAAATTGTTAAAATAAAAACGTGGCATGTTCTTTACTTGAAAAGTTACCTGAAAAGTTACCTTAAAAGTATAGACATGCCATTTTTTTTGGGTTTGTATTACCCACAAGGAGATCACGTATGAAATATCTTTTAGTTCTAATCATATTATTAGGTGGCGCAAAAGTTATGGCAGAACCAGGTCCTGGTGGCGTCATTGAAAATCGCGCCGTTTCTGTAAGAGTATTGGGTGGCTTCACTGGATTTGATGCGGATGGGTACCATGCGGTTCGCGCAGCGATGGCATCGTTAATTACTGAAGGCGTTGTGGATCATTTCGTAACGACAGCTTGGGGATTTGAAGGCGGACACGTATTTTGTGTTCAATTAAATCCAGATCCTAACTACACTTTAGGGCGCATCACTAAAATGCTAGCCGCCATCAAGCCTGGTAATAATACTATCTATGAATACCACGAAATTTTATCGTGCGTCGGTGATACATCTACGTCATCTAAATAATCTACTTTGAGCCCACATTATTGGGGCGAATTTGGGGCTCGTTTGGGGAAAATTTCTCTTTACGAGTGCTCGTCCAGGGATACTCCTTGTTAAAAATAGTCGATAAAGTCGGTCGAAATCTTGCAATCTAATTTGGTTGTAAATTAAGACTTTGCTTTGACTGGAAAATAACAAGGGGGAAAACATGAAAAGAAATACATTAGCCGCTATCGCATTGCTTGTTCTTGTTGCATTTGGTGGTTTGGTTTTGATTTATCCGATGATGTTCAATCCCGTGAATGACACGGCCCCGGCGTCTTTGCCGGAACCTAAAGTGCCGCCAATGAATCCGCCCACACCGCATATGACGAAATAGGTAATTATTGACAAATAAACCCCGCCATATAGATTCAGGCCATGAAAATCAATCATCCGATTCTTATTCAAGGTGGTATGGGTATCGCGGTTTCCGATTGGAAATTGGCGCGCACCGTTTCTTTAACAGGACAACTCGGCATTGTCTCTGGAACGGCCATAAATTCAGTCTTAGTTCGGCGTCTTCAAGACGGGGATCTTGATGGCAACACACGTCGTGCTTTAAAAGCATTTCCCTCGCAAACGATTGCTCAAAAAATTATCGACACTTTTTTTATCGAAGGTGGACGCCCCAAAGGACAGCCTTATAAACGGGCACTGATGTACAATGTGGTATCGCCTGTGGCTTTACTTCAGCAAACCGTTGCGGCGTGTTTCGTTGAGGTTTGGTTAGCTAAAGAAGGGCATTGCGGCGTTGTCGGTGTTAACTTGCTTGAAAAAATTCATTTACCAAACTTAGCATGCCTTTATGGAGCAATGCTGGCCAATACAGATTATGTGATCATGGGCGCTGGTATTCCACGCGAAATTCCGGGTGTGCTAGATCTATTAGCTGAAAATAAAAAAGCGAGTTTGAAAGTTCCTGTTTCTGGTGGCGAGGACGCATTAACTTATTTTGATCCTCAAGTAGTAATGGAAGGTATGGAGCTTAAACCTCTGAAACGTCCCTACTTTTTCCCTATCGTTTCATCCGCTACTTTAGCGTTAAATTTAAAGAAGAAATCCACAGGACGCGTCGATGGTTTCATCGTCGAGGGTCCATTGGCTGGCGGACACAATGCGCCTCCGCGCGGGCAAATGCAGTTGAATGAACGCGGGGAACCTATTTACGGTGTTCGCGATCAAGTGGATTTGGCCGATATGGCCGCACTGGAATTACCTTTCTGGATGGCGGGTGACTACGCAACGCCAGATAAAATGAAAGCGGTTCGAGATCAAGGCGCGCATGGAATCCAAGTAGGAACTTTGTTCGCATTCTCTGAAGAATCAGGCGTTGATCGAACTCTCAGATTGGATGCGATCAAAACGATTCTTAGTACAAATCCGCCCGATGGCGGCTGGATTTTCACAGATCCAAGATCATCTCCGACCGGTTTTCCGTTCAAGGCCGCACGATTACCAGGCAGTATTTCTGAAAAAGCGAATTACCTAAACCGTAAACGTATTTGCGATTTAGGATACCTTAGACACACCTACAAAAAACCAGATGGAACTTTAGGGCAACGTTGTCCCGCAGAACCTGTAGCCGACTACATCAAAAAAGGCGGCCTGGAAGACGACACGGTCGGCAGAAAGTGTTTATGTAATGCTTTGATGGCTGATATTGGAATGGCTCAAATTCAAGCCGATGGTACACCCGAGATCCATTTGTTAACGGCCGGCGATGATTTAAATAACATCGGTCGCCTAGTAAAACAGGGGCAAGGTACTTACGGCGCCACCGACGTCATTGGCTATTTACTTGGACCGGAAGTGGCTAAAACTAAACTGCCGCGAACACGTGAAGAAATGACTTCGCTGTAAAATTAGTTTTTGACCAAGATTTTGTTTTGCATCTAGTTAGTCTATAAAAATCTTTTGCTGAGTTCCCCCGGATAAGAGAACATTTTTATCAGTTCTTTAAACACGGGGGTCGCGTGCAACCAATCAGTCTTGAAAATGTTCAAAAAAACTACTACCTAGATAAAGTTAAAGTATCCGCTTTGAAGGGCATAACACTTACGATTGATGCCGGAGAATTCACTGTTATTGCGGGTCCCAGCGGTTCAGGAAAAACAACTATTCTAAATTTGATTGGCTGTGTGGATACGGCATCCGAAGGTAAAGTCGTCGTTGGCGGGAAAGAAACGGGAACGTTATCAGAACGGCAATTGACCGATTTACGTTTGCACACGATTGGATTTATTTTCCAGTCATTTAATTTAATTCCTGTTTTGAATGTTATCGACAACATTGAGTTTCCATTATTGTTACAAGACAAGCTTTCGCCAAAAGAAAGACGAATTCAGGTAATGAAGTTTATAGATCGCGTCGGTTTAAGTCAGTATTCCAATCATCGACCTAGCGAATTGTCGGGTGGGCAACGTCAGCGGGTGGCCATTGCGCGGGCACTTGTGACAAAACCTCAGATTGTTTTAGCGGATGAACCCACGGCCAATTTAGATTCTGTGACTGGCCAAAATATTATTGACCTAATGAAAGAAATTAACACGGCCGAAAAGACGACCTTTTTGTTTTCTACTCATGACCATTCCATCATGAATCAAGCTCGTCGAATTATTCTATTGCATGATGGTCGTATTCAAGATGGTCGCCTACAGGAAACGCCATGACCAATTTAATGGTTTTAAAAATTGCGGCCCGTAATGTCTTTCTTCACCGCATGCGAACATTGGTGGTTGGGGCGATATTAACATTTGGTGCCTTTCTGGCTGTCTTGGGCCATTCCTTTGTGGATGGTGTTTCTGGTGGCATGGAAAACAGCACGACCCAAAGTATCACAGGTGATATTCAAATATACAGTGAGAATGCTAAAGATAAATTATCTGTCTTTGGAAATATGGATGGATCACCGACGGATGTTGGTCATGTGGGCAGTTTCCAAACCGTCGAACAAGAGTTGTTAAAAAATCCTGAAATAGTTTCCGTTGTTCCCATGGGGACCAGCTTTGCCCAGGTCAGCCCTGGAAATATTTTGGATCATTTTTTAGAAAAAATAAGAAAATCATTCAAAGATCCAAATCATGATCTGCAAGACATTGAATCACAAAAACGCCGAATTCGATTCTTAGTCCAAGAGATTAAGAAAAACCTGGAAGGCAAATTCGAAGAGATTGGCATTTTGTCTGCTACCGAAGCGGCTCAGGCAAAAGTGAATTTAGAATTATTGTCACGGGACGCGTTCTGGGCTGATTTTAACGACAACGCAGAAAACAAAATTGAATTCATGGCCAACAAAATTGCGCCACTGATTTTCGATGATAACATGATTTTCTTTAACTACGTCGGTACTGATCCGCAGATGTTTAAGGAAAGATTTCCGCAGTTTGAAATTGTAAAAGGTGAAATGATTCCGCCTGGCACGCGGGGTTTTTTGTTTCATGATTATTTCTATGAAAATATGGTCAAGCACAAAGTAGCACGGCGATTGGATCAGATTAAAAAGAAAATGAAGGACGACAAGTTGACTATTGCTGGCAGCAAAGAAGTTCAAGATCAAATTAAGGCCAATGTTGAACAGTCTGCGGAAGTTTACCTTCAGCTGGGCCCGGCCGAGACAGAAAAAGTATCAGTAAAACTAAACGAACTTTTAAAGTCAGATGAGAAAGATTTTCGCGTTCTATTGAAAAATTATCTAAATATGGCTGACGATAATTTTCAGCAGCGATATGATTTCTTTTATAAAGAAATTGCGCCACACATAATTCTGTATCGTGTTCAGATTGGTGATGTTCTTCCTTTGTCGGCTTTTACAAAAGGTGGCACTTCAACAGCGGTGAATATCAAAGTGTATGGGACGTTTAGATTCAAAAGCTTTGAGAATTCCCCATTGGCTGGAAATTTTAGTTTGATGGATTTGGTTTCGCTTCGCGAATTGTATGGATTTATGACGGATGAGCGTCGCGCCCAGAACAAAGAAATCGAAGCCGAAATGGGGCTTGCTGATATCGGACAGGATTCGATTGAAAATCTATTCGCGGGTCCCAGTGATGCCAACGCTAAGCCGGCCGTTGCCACCGCAAAGAATGCTGATTCCGTTGATTTGAATTTCAAGAAACGCATTATGGGTTCTAGCTATACGCAAGAAGAATTGCGCAATGGTGTATTCTTGCACGCAGCGATTTTTCTGAAGGATCAATCCAACATGAAGGCCGTTATCGAGCAGATCAATGAAACCTCCAAGCAAAATAAATTGGGAATTAAAGCGGTCTCGTGGCAGGATGCTGCGGGATTTATTGGTCAGTTAACTTTTATGATGAAAGCTATCTTGAATATATTTATCGGGATATCGTTGATGCTTGCGGGGCTTATGATTATGAATTCACTATTGATGGCGGCAATGAATCGCAAACAAGAAATCGGAACGATGCGTGCCATTGGTGCTCACGCTTCGTTTATATATCGCTTATTTTTTTACGAAACATTGTTTATCAGTTTGCTATTCGGTGGCATCGGCGTGGTTTTTGGTGCGCTCGTAGTTATGTTGATCGGTAAAGTAGGTGTGCCGGCATCAGGTGATGTGGCGACATTTTTCTTTTCAGGACCAAGGCTTTATTTACATTTGAATCCAATGCTAATTTTTGTAGTGATTATCGTAATGGTGGTAATTGCGATTTTAGCAACTCAATACCCGGCTTGGAAAGCGATGAAGATATCGCCGTTACAAGCTATGCAGAAAAGAGAATAACCATGAAAGTCTATTTCCTAATTGCCTATCGAAATATTCTTCAACGTCGAGTACGCAGCTTAATGCTCGCGATCGCAATAATTGCGGTTTCAGTTATATTCTCGTTGTTATTGGCTTTGGTGCAGGGGGTTCAGGATACTTTGATTGGTAATGGCACGGCCCTAATGACGGGTCATGTGAACATCGCTGGGTTCTATAAAATCAGCCAAAGCTCGGCCAATCCCATGGTGACAAAATTTCCTGCGTTATTAGAATACGCAAAAACGAATATCCCTGAAGCCGACATTATTATCGATCGCGTGAAAGCCTATGGAAAAGTGATTTCAGAAACGGATTCTGCCATGATCCCCATGTGGGGAGTCAACATGGAACAAGAAGACAAAGTTCTTGGACGGTTGGATATTGAGCCGTCGACAGATCCGAAAAATCCTGCGGATTTGAAACGATTAAAGGAATCAGGAACCATCGCTTTGTTTGCCGTACACGCTAAAAAATTGAAAGTCGGTGTGGGAGATATGGTCACCGTATCAGTTCCTACTTATAGGAATATGACAAACACCAAGGATGTCAAAGTCGTCGCCATTTTAAAAGATGTTGGGATGATGTCGCAATTCAATGCGTATTTGAATGCGGGTGATGTGCGCACCCTTTATCAGAACAAACCGGATTCAACAGGGCAGATCATGATCTATTTAAAAGATCTATCAAAGTTACCGGTTGTAGAAGCCCGCATGCGCAAAGACCTCAGTGAAAAAGGTTATTCATTGATGGACAAGGACTCGGCTCCTTTCTGGATGAAATTCGATCGCGTGGCTGGTGAGTCTTGGACGGGGCAAAGAATCGACATTACGACGTGGGAAGATGAAACTTCATTCTTGAAATGGATTGTCGCCTTGCTCAGTGCTTTGACATTTGTTCTGACTATAGTTCTTTCCATTATTATTGTGATGGGATTGGTCAATGCGTTGTGGATGTCGGTAAAAGAGCGCACTACCGAAATTGGCACTTTACGGGCCATCGGAATGCAACGAACAAAGGTTTTGTGGATGTTTGTTCTAGAGTCGCTGATTCTATCCGTAACATCGACGGCTGCTGGTTTAATTTTTGCGGCCATCGTTTGTCAGGCATTGAATGCGGCAGCCATTCCAATAACCGATGAAGCATTTAAAATGTTTTTGATGACGAATGATTTGTCGTTCACATTCGGATTTACTCAAGCCATGATTACATTTTTCTCATTAGTGGTGTTTTTTACGTTAGGGTCATTAGTTCCCGCACTGTCTGCTGCCAAGTTAAGTCCCATTGTTGCTATAAATCAGTCTTAGGAGAGTTTTATGAAGAAAGTAGTATCTAAAAGTTTATTTTATGTAGCCCTGATTTCCATTCTTATGTCAGTAACCGCGTATGCCGAAGACAAAACGGATGCGAAAAAAGACGCCAAAACCGAAATAAAACCTGAATTAACTCAGGCCCAAGCAGACGAAATTGTAAAGCTTGTCGATGATCGCCAAAGAAATTCGGGCGATTATAAATCGCTGGTGTTTGTAAAAGAAACCGAGAAAACCAAAGAACCGCGCTTGTTTCAAGCTATGGTTTATCGTCGTGATGGCGATGATAAGTTTATGATACTATTCACTAAGCCAAAAGAGGAAGCGGGCAAAGCCTATTTGAAAATCGATAAGAATCTTTGGAACTTCGACCCGGGTACGGGAAAATGGGAGCGCCGAACAGAACGTGAAAAGCTAGCGGGAACAAATTCTCGTCGTAGTGACTTTGATGAATCCCGTTTAACCGAAGAGTACACGACAAAATATGAAGGCGCCGACAAATTAGGAGCCTATAAAGTCTATAAATTTAAACTGTCTGTGAAAGAAGGCATCGACGTGGCTTATCCCGTTTTAAATCTTTGGGTAGATCAAGCGGACAAAAATATTCTAAAACGTGAAGAGTATGCATTGAGCGGAAAATTAATGCGATCGTCTTTTTACCCCAAATGGAATAAAAAATTCAGTGAATCGAAAAAAGCGGACGTTTGGATACCAGAAGAAATCAGAATATTCGACCAATTGGAAAAAGGAAACTCCACGATTGTTTTAATCAAAGAGACCGACTTGGGAAAACTAGAAGAAAACATGTTCACCAAAGCCTGGATCGAAAGTAAGAGTAAATAAATATGAAGTTAGCTAAAACGTTTTTTGCGACCATTCTATTGTTTACGTCTTTGTCGTTTGCTGAAGACTTTCCGGGTGGCAATGCAAATGTTCCGAGTGACAACACAAATTTAGAAGACGAGTTTGAAAAAGGTTTTTCTAAGGATAAAGGCATGAGCGAAGCCGATCATCGATCTGTGGAAGCTGATCGTTTGAAAATCGGCGGCTATCTGCAAGCGGAATGGATGGCCTATCAATTAGAAAAGACGGCGGTAAAAGACTTCATTACTAGCCCCATGACTATGGAGTTGTATCTAGATGCCCAGCTAAAAAATGACGTTCGGGCTTTTTTCAAAGGCCGTTTGGTGCATGATTCGTCCGTGGATGAAACAGTTCCTTCCCCACTGACGGGTTTGGCCCAAAGGCAAAACACTAGTTATCTTGATGAAATGAAAATCAGTTTTCATTCTCGGCGTAAAATATTTTGGACCATCGGTCGCCAAAAAATTAAATGGGGCGCTTCTAAATTTTGGAACCCGACTGACTTTTTAAATTTGCAAAAGCGTGATTTTCTTCGCCAAGAAGATTTGCGATCGGGCATTTCAATGGTGAAAGCCCATATTCCTTGGCGAGACGCCAATTTCTATATCCTAGGTGTTAACGAAGCGGCTAGTGAAAGCAGCCAGAATGGTTTGGCGGCGCGAATGGAATTACCTATCAAAACGTCAGAGTGGAGTTTGTCTACATTTAGCCGTAAAGGACAGATGACTCGACTGGGTTCGGACGTTTCTTTTGCTCTAAAAGATTTCGATGTTTATTTAGAAGGCGCGCAAACCGATCAAGGCACCGATAAAAGTGCTAGCGGAGGTTTCAGTTATGAATTTAAGTATAGCGATGACGACACGGCCGCAGTTGGTCTCGAGCAGTTTTGGCAACAGAATGGAACGGATGATAGAACCTCATATCTGGGATTATTAACATCCGGTAAGTTCGTCCCATTTTACATTGGTAAGTCTTACACTTCGGTTTCTCTGTTTATGATGAAACCGGGTACTTGGAATCAATCAAATATTCTATTAGTGGCCATAATGAATAATAGCGATCGCAGCCAGTACTATCGCGCTACCTGGGTTTACGCGGGAATGTCTGATCTGCAATGGACGGTCGCCATTGGCGGCAGAGTCGGCGACTATGATACTGAAATGAAACTATTCAACCAGGCCTATGACGGCTGGCTACAGATGCGAGTGACGTTCTAGCTACAAGGTAACCTTTACTGGCTTAATATCAGACACTGGTAGATCCTACTAGGCTGTACTACATGTACAGTTCGATTTTTGAGATATAATTTTGGAGTTTGTATTTTAATTCGCGTTCTTTTTTTTTCATTTATTTTTCTATCTCCTTTCGTTCATGCGGCCAATACGATCGCGATTTCTGCCGTGGGCGATATCATGCTAGGCACTGACTATCCCTATAATCGATTACCAAAAAATGATGGCGAAGAGTGGTTTGATGCAGTCAAGCCGTGGATTAAATCGGCGCATGTGCGATTCGGAAATTTTGAGGGTGCGTTTTTTGATGGCGATGCTCAACCCGATGGTAAACCAGATGGTGTAAATCATTATGTTTTTAGAACACCTACGCGAATGGTGTCCCTTCTGCAAGACGCGGGTTTCAATGTGATGAGCTTAGCTAACAATCACGTTCGGGATTTTGGCTTGGCCGGTTTTAAATCTACCAAACAAACTTTGTCTAAAGCTGGTATTCAGTTTTCTAGTAAATCGGGCGAAGTGGCTCGCTTTAAAGTCGAGCAAACGTCTATTGCACTAATAGCCGCTGACTTTTATGCTGGAGCTCGCAGCGTGACCGATTCGGCCGACACTGTAGATGAAATTAGGGAGTTAAAAGATAACGGCGAACTAGTTATCGTTTCGGCGCATGTGGGGGGCGAAGGAGCAGGCGCTGAATATGTGGCCAGCGGTACTGAAATATTTTTGGGCGAGAATCGCGGGGACTCGATGGCGTTTGCTCATCAAGCGATTGATGCCGGCGCCGATGTTATCCTTATGCATGGGCCACATGTTCCGCGAGGAATCGAGCTCTACAAAAATCGAATTATTATATACAGTCTGGGAAATTTTGTAACTGGGGAAGGCATATCGATCGGTGGTAATTCCCGCTTGGCCCCTCTTGTGCGTGTCGAGATCGATCCGAGTGGTGAGTTTCGCTCGGGACAAATTGTTCCCTTTATTCAAAAACGAAAACCAGAACGGTTAGAGATCGATATTGAACGCACGGCGATTAAATTTATTAAGCGTCTTTCTAAAGAGCAGTTTCCGGCATCGCCGTTAGTATTTCAAGACAACGGGTTATTTCAATAATTTCTATTATAAAAACGGGCGAAGTTACGGTGGCTACTCTAACAATTGCGGCCCAGGGCCTTGCTTCGCTAATTGATCCATTGGGTTTCGCAAAGGACAGTCTTTCATTGATAAACATCCACAACCAATACAGGACGTCAGTTGATTGCGCAGTTCTGATAGGTGCTTGATGCGATCATCTAGCGTTTTCTTCCAGCGCGCGGACATCGCTTTTAAATGAAACCAGTGATCGTTATTAACATTGTGACGCCTAAAGAAGGCAAGATGGATGAGTTGATCGAGCTTCAGAAAAAAGGGCAAAGAAAATTTGCGCATGTTCCGGATGGCTGGATAGGTGGACGTTTGCATGTATCTCATGATCGAAGGCGAATGGTCGTGATGCTCGTATTTGAAACAGTCGCGCAACATCAAGCTAAAGGCGAATAAGCTGCTCAAAATCGTCTTTAGATAATGATCGGGGGCCACTTGCAAAAGTTGCCGTTTCCTTTTCTTTACCATCTGGCGATTCGCGATCGGTGAATAGGGACTGGAATTTCATATCTTTGCGCTCTTTTAGAATTTCAATCTTCTCTTCAAGGGATTCGTGCATAATGTATTTGAAAACTTGCACTGCTTTGGTTTGTCCCATGCGATGAGCGCGATCAGTGGCTTGGTTTTCAACCGCCGGATTCCACCATGGTTCGATGTGAAAAACATAACTCGCTTTGGTTAAGTTTAAACCGACACCGCCGGTTTTCAGCGTCATCAGTAATACTGTAGCTACTGAGGTTTGTGAAAATTCAGCGATCACTTTCTGGCGTTTGGCTGTGCTGATGCCGCCATAGATAATCAGAACGGGAACGCCGGCCTCTTTTAATAGTTTTTCTGTGTGTTCTAAGGTTTGCAGGAACTGAGTGAACACCAGAACGCTTTCGCCGGATTCTGTAATCTCTTTTACAGAATCAACTAGCGTTTCTAGTTTTGGTGGAACTTTTTCATATTTTATATCTGGCAATGCGGCTGGGTCCGAGCACACTTGCCTTAACCTTAACAGTGCTGTGAACATTTCTAGTTG
>NCGL01000016.1 GCA_002256935.1 Bdellovibrio sp. 28-41-41 | reverse complement strand
GCGGGCGATTGCTTTTTGCAATTCTTTTTCTAAGATTGGACTTGAAATCATATAAGCATTTTCAATAATAATTTCCGTATGCGATCCCTTAATAAGGGCCAATAAAGATCGAATGATCGATGATCCTGATGTTTTGTAATCGCCCGGACTAGAATTTAGCAATACCGCCGGAGATTCGTCCCGGCCCACTTTGATTTTAATTTTTTCCATTTTCTGAAATGGTAAACCGTGAAATTTAATTTGCTCATTCCACTCATTAACAAAAAGATTATGAGTCTTTCCAACCAGTGACCCTGTATTGACAGGCTTGATGAAATTCTTTGATGTCTTTTACAGAAAAACCCTTGCTCTTGACTAAGCCGTCCGCGTCGCCAAATAAACTAATCGGATGATACTGCCGGCAAAGAAAGTGCCGCCAAAAACTAGCACCAAAAGAAAATTAAAGCCGAAAGAAACGCGATCCATTAATGTTGGCTCACTATTCCCATGAAATTTTCGAACTTCTTTACGTAGACCAAAATATAGAATTAATGCACTTAAAACCATGAACAATAACGGGTAATAATAGTCCCAAAACATAGGCATCCTCGCGGAAAATTTAGACTCTTTTCAATCATAAAGGGGCTATTGCCCTGAAGTCAAAACTTAGGGGCGATACTTAGAGGTGGTGTGCCATTTCCCCTTATAGACAGACCCCTTTATAGACAGAGACCTAATGGCTTGATATTCAAATAGGCATGACTAAGCAAGAACTTGCAAAAAAAATCTACGACATTTGTTATTTAACCGGCACCTTCAAACTACGCTCGGGACAAACATCCCACGAGTATTTTGATAAGTACCGATTTGAATCTATGCCACATTTACTGAAACCTGTCGCTGAACTCTTAAAACCGCTTATCCCAGCTGATACACAAGCGCTTGCAGGTCTAGAGATGGGTGGAATTCCGATCGCCACAGCACTCAGTTTGGAAACCGGAATCCCGGTTGTATTCATCCGCAAAAAAGCCAAAGACTATGGAACCTGTTTGTTCGCAGAGGGGATTGATATCGTCGGCAAAAAACTGTGCGTAATCGAAGACGTTATTACAACGGGCGGCCAAGTTCTAACTTCGGTTCAAGACTTAAGAAACTCTAAAGCTATAATCGACACTGTTCTCTGCACTATTTTAAGAGGCGAAGCGAATAGCCCCGAGTTTAAAAAAGCAGGTCTAGCGATCAAGTACCTTTTTACTGGTGAGGAACTTAAAAGCTCGGCTCGCTAATTAGAAATTAGACCATCGTCATAGGCTAGCCATATTAAGTTTCAATAAAAGACACCGACATGACTCATTGAGGTATCTATGAAACTATTTTTTAAAATCACACTAATGTCGCTAGCTATCGCCTTCGCTCAAGCAGAACCAGCTTATGAAGGTAACAAAGAGGTTTGCACCTCATCTGATTTTATCAATAAAACGCATTTATCATGTATCGCCTGCGGTTTGAAAAAAGCTGGTCGACCGGTTCCTGATGATCATTATCTAGCACTCATGGGACTTCTTGTTCGTGAAAATACGTCTCTTTTCCCAGACGAAAAAAATCCGAAGTTTAATAAAACAACGCAAAGAGGTGACCGTCGTCGCAGTATTAACGGCCGTTCAAGTCAAATCGTTGAAACAAAAGATGGCCCAGTTGAGCTAACAGCGAAAGCCCAAATGCAAAAAAATACGATTCAACTTATGTTAGCATCTGGCTACTGCGCTCAAGGGAAAGTAAAACCAAAAGTTAAAGGTAAGAATAACGAAAATACGTATGCAAATTTTGTAGATCGTATGAATTCCGACGAAGCTCCCGTAACAGGCGAAGTGAAAAAGAAGCGTAACTTAGCTGCCAAGGAACTTGGCCAAAGCGACTGGGATAATGCGAAAGATGAATTCCTATATGATGTAGAGGGTTCTTCATTCTTCACTCTTCCGTTTGAACAACAGCAAGAGTTTTACAAAAAACGTCGCAGTTCAACAAGTGGACATAGTGACGAGGGTTACCGCCCACGCAGCGAAATTTCTGATTGTTTAGCAGATATCGAGCAAAACTATACTCCAAAATATTCATCATCATCAGATGCGTACACAGCGTGTACGGCCATTTATGATGAGTGCGGCATCGCAACCAATCCCAATGATAACGACAACACAATCAGAAATGGCAAACGTGTTGGTGGCGACTGGTGCGGAACTATCTATAAAAAAGCAGCGTCGCCTCCAAAAGGAAATCCAACTTCTGGCCTGCGCGAAGACGGAACTCCACCGGCACCGATTGTCGACAAATCATTTCGCAGCTTAGGTGAAGTTTTCCAACAAGGTGACAATATCGTTGGCCCAGAGGGAACAATTGATATGTCTAAAGTAATTAAAAATCCAGACGGCAGTATTACAATTCCAAAAAACGCAATTAAACTAAAACAGCCGGCGTCTTTACCGACTGTCCAAACTCAACCACCACCTAATGTTGAAGTGCGCGGCCAGCAAAGAAACTCACCGCCTCCGAAATAATTATTTTTCACTCACGATATAGGCGATCCATGACAAGCAGGATTCGCCTTTTTCGGTGCGAGTGAACTCCCCGTTTCCACCGCCATCTTTATTCGTTCCTTCCCAGTAGACATGAGTTTTTTTAAAACCCACTTCTTCTAGAATTTCACGCAGCTCTGGAATGGTCCACATACGCCAATCATAAGTAAATACGCGCTCAATTTTTTCATGATTGCCGATTTTAAAATGAATATGAAAAACAGCTTCGTTCGTCACTGGATCAAAACCAGTTTGATCCCAATAATAAGTAAAGCCTTTATGTTTAATTCGATCTTCGATTTCATCTTGGCACTGCCCACCACCAAAACAATCAACGATAAAAATACCTTTGTCATTTAGCGAACCCAGTACTTTTTTAAAGTAAGCTTTTAACTGTTCACGTTTTTTAAATAAAAAATAAGAAAAGTTCACGGCTACGGTTACGTCAACTTTAGGCAGATCCACTTTTAAAACATCACCTTCTACTAACGTTAAACGTTTTTGCTGATCCGGCGTCATTTTATCAAAATAGTGAGAACGGCCATATTCCATCGGTTCAGGATCTAGATCCACGCCATAAGCTTTGTGAGTTTTTGCGGTCTTAATCCATTCAGTAGATAAAGCAAATGTCCCGCAAAAATCTTCGCGTAGACTTTGAGCTTCGCGGCCATTCTTTAACCCTTTGTATGTGTCATGAATAAACTCAACATCGGCTTCTGTGCTTTGAACTGCTTTTGTGTACAGATCGTATTTATCAAAAACCTGATGTTCTGTCTTGCGATGGTGTTTATTAAGTCCCTTCATTAAGGGACTTCTTCGATAAGTTCTAAAATTGCTGATTTAATTTCAGATTTTTGCGGAACAGTCGCATCTTCCAAGTTTGGATGTAAACCAACTCCCGGAACATTTTTTCCAGCAATCAAACGCGGACGCGCTAACAACTGATAGAATAATTCTTGAACCACACGATAAATTAAATGCTCACCAAAATTGGTAACTTCGGTATCTTCATTAACGATCAACACTCGGCCCGTTTTTGCTACAGATGTTCTGATCATGCCCCAGTCGTATGGGTAGATCGATCTTAAATCGATAACTTCTACGGATACGTCGCTTGCTTTTAATTCATCAGCTACTTCATTAGCCAGCAACAAGTGTCGGCCCCAGCTAACAACAGTGATCTGCTCGCCTTTACGAGTAATTTTACCTTTACCTATTTCTACAAGGTACTCTTGCATATTCGGCCATTCCGGTTCCCATTTTGATCGATCACCAATTGGCGCATCGATACGCGTTTTTAATTCTTTCTCATCAGCAGGCTCACCAGGAATTAACTCTTCACCACGAACGCGCATTAATGCTTTTGGTTTTAAGAACAATACCGGATTGGGATCTTTAATCGCTGAAAGCAACAATCCATAGGCATCCAGTGGATTCGAAGGCATAACTACTTTCCAACCCTGGATACGCGACGCCCATGAATCAAATGAATGAGAATGGTACACGCTTCCACGAATACCCGCCCCTACCGGAGTCATCACAGTCATAGGCAGGTTATATTGGCCATTCGTACACCAAAGAGTATTACCCGCAATTTTTAGTAAATCGATCGTATTAAAAATATAATCACAAAACTGAATCTCGGCCACGCAACGGTCTCCGGCCATGGCGATACCCATTGCCATGCTTATAATTCCGCGCTCATCCAAGGGTGTATTCCAAGATGTCTTCAAACCTTGAGTCGCTGTGAAAACACCACCCAATGGCGCACCCACGTCTTGGCCAAAAACATCTTTAAGCTGAAGGTTCTTTTCACTGTAGTTAAGTGCAAGGCGAATCGCCTGAGCCATATTAGCCATTAGAATTTCCTCCAGTTACTATTCTCGTTACTAGCAAAAACGTGATCCCAAATAGATTCAGACGTTGGAACACCTTCGCAGCGTGCTTCTTCTGTCGCACGCAAAGCTTCTTCCTCATAGGTAGTCCAAATTGTTTTGATTTCTTTTTCAGTGATAATTTTTTTAGAGAGTAATTTTTCAGAAAAACTTTTCAGGCAATCTTCTTCGTTCTGAACAAGATTGGCGCCGCTGGCTGACGAGTGACCGTACAGTCTAGAAACCTTAGCTTCAATGAAACTTGGTTTTCCTGTTTTGCGGATATAATCCATCTCTTCTTTTAAAGCGATGTAAGATTCCACTGGATCATTCCCATTAACAACACGCGAGCGAATGTTAAATCCACGCGCACGATCCGCGATATTAGTTTCGCCATGCTGACCTTCGTACGATGTCGAAATACCCCAGTAGTTATTCTGAACAGTAATTAAAATAGGAAGCTCGTTATTTTTACGAGATGCCCAGACCAAGCAACTTGCGAAATCGCCTTCTGCTGTACCGGCATCACCACCGGTTACGATGCTGATAGCTTTAGCACCCGCGCGTTTTTGGGCATGCGCTGTTCCCAGCGCGATTCCATACTGAACCCCAATTGGTGAAGTCACAGGGGCAATATTCATTTCAGGAATACAATAGTGATTAGAAAAATTACGTCCACCCGTAGATGGATCCGTCGCTCGATTCATCATCAATCGGATAGAATCTTTCATATTCATGCCCATCGCGATTAAAGTCGGCGTACAACGATAATGGAGGTGCATGAAATCATGCTTTACGCCTTGGCCTTTATTAGCAAGGATACCAATAGGTACACCCCACGCTTCTTCACCAGGGCCACCAATCCAGAAATACGATTCACCAGCACGGTAGATTTTAATCAGACGCTCTTCAAGTACACGCGACTTAATCATCAAATCCAGCATCTGAACTAGAACCTTATCAGGCAATTGCCCCAAAGACTGAGTGCTTGAAATAGATTTTGCTGTCTTCAAAGCCGACGACTTTTTAGAGTCATCCTTCTTACTCGACATTTTTACTAGGCTTTTTTTCTTTGTTGCTACCTTGGCGAAATTCGCTTTAGCAGAATTGGACTTCGACGTTGTCGTTTTTGAATAACTCAAGAAGGCCCCCCATGGTCAATTTTTTAATCTAAATACCCAGGGAAGTCGACTAGAAAAAGCCGAACCCGCACGTTCAAAGTGCTCAAAAATAGGGTACTTATATGTTTTAGGATTCGAATAAGATTTTGCAGTAAGTACTATGGGAGTCATCGTTTAAAAGATGCTCCCAATAGGCTTTATTTTACTTTTGAGTCAATAATTTGTCTGTTTGAAGTTGGATTAGATCGAGTAATACTTGAGAGGCTTCCTGGATATCTTGGCGCTTCAAGTACTCTTTAGTTTTTTCATCTTTAGAGAACTTTTTCTTCTTTTTCTCTTTCTCGTTCTTGTCTTTCTCTTTTAGGATATCAGCCACTTTAATGACTTTTCCTTTTTCTTTAGATTTCTTTAAATCCTCGATGACCTTCTTAAATTCTGTGTTTTTATCCACACGAACCTGAGATTTCTCTTTTAAGGCTTTAATCCAATCCGCCTTAACTTCTTTCCATGCTTCAGCGCCTTCAGCAACAAAGGCTTCTTTTGAAATGAATGCATCAATCTTTTTAGGAGGTAATGAATAATCTAATGATTTTTCACCAATATCGTCAGTTGAATAGGGACCAGGTAACACCACATCTGCGTCTACGCCGCGATGTTGAGTCGAATTACCACCAGGGATAAAGAACATACCCACAGTCACTTTGATAGCACCCAGGTCACCTGGGATAGGAAGTACGCTTTGTACTGAACCTTTACCGAATGTATGATCGCCGCCAACAATGATCGCACGTTTATAATCTTGTAGAGTTCCGGACACGATTTCAGATGCTGAAGCACTGATACGTGATGTTAACACAACAAGTGGACCTGACCAGTCAACCATTGCATCTTCATCCTCCAAAATTTGCTCACGACCTTCAGTTTTGCTTGATTGCTTAACTACGTTGCCTGTTTTGAAAAATAAACCAGCGATTCTGACAGCGTCATCCAAACTGCCGCCGCCGTTGTTAGAAAGATCTAATACGACACCGTCAGCTTTTTGATCGCGAGCTTGTTTTAACAATTTCTTCAAATCTGTAGCTGCACTACGACCACCACTTTTTGAATCAGCATAAAATGAAGGTAAGTTAACAATACCTAATTTCTTTTTAGTACCATTTACTTCTTTGTCGATGAAATGGATATTGGCAGCTTCATCTTCTAGGTTTACTTTATCACGAGTCAACGTGATGTCTTTACGAGCCTTACCATCACCTGCTTTACGTAAAAGTGTTAAGCGAACTTTCGTGTTTTTAGTACCACGAATTTTCTTAACTACATCTTTCAAATCCATATCAATAACATTTTCCATCTCGCCTTTCTCTTGTCCTACGGCGATGATTTTATCTTGCGGCTCAACTAACCCAGATTTAGCTGCAGCGCCCCCTGGCACCAGTTGTTCGACAACTGTGAAACCGTTCTCGCTAGACAATGTAGCGCCGATACCTTCTAATGATAAACTCATTTGGATTTGGAAATCGCTCAATACATCTTTAGAGAAAAAACTTGAATGTGGGTCTAGGGCTCTAGCAAAGCTGTCTAAATAACCAGAATACAAATCATCAATTGATGTTTCGTTTAAACGCTTGATAGCTAAATCGTAATTCTTTTTTACGCGGTCTTTAGCTTCATCTAATTTCATGTCCGTAGCTAAATAATTTGAAATCTGGAAATGAATATATTTTTTAAGAAAATCATTCGCTTCATCTGCATTTTTTGGATATTTCTTTTGGTCTGGATCAAATGTAAACTCGGTTTTGTCATCGAATTTATAGTCTTTACTCAAAAACTTTTTAGCAAATTCGGCACGCTCTTGAATTCGTTTTACCAACAAATTTTGCGCTTCAACTAAAAACTCACAATCGTTCTTTTTAGTTTTCTCAAAAAGACCTTTCATCATTTCTTTAACTTTATCAGCATCTTCTTGAGTGTAATAAATTTTAGATGAATCCAATTTTTTTAAATGCTGATCGATCACTTGATTTTCTAATTCTTTATCTCGTTTTGTGTACTTCACATGATAACGAAGAAATCCATCTTCAATCATCGTCAGATAGCGGCACTCTAAGCTATTGTCTTTTTTCGCAAAAGCAATGGCGCCCATCGGACGTTTTTTTCCTTCTACATCTGCATTTTTTTGGGCCCACAACATCTCGGTAGCAAACAAAAACGTTATCAGCGGCAAAAGTAATCTCATGGAGTTCCCCTTAGTGGTATTAAGACTATTATTGGTAATTTTATCGGCTAATCCCTACCATAGTTAAGTCTAAATTAGATTACAGCCCTTGGTAAGGCTTTTTAGTTTGCGAAAACACAGCAGGTATTTAGTGGATCAAAAGAAGAAAAATTATGTTACTTCAAAAGAGGAAGTTGCTCTTGGTGATTTTTAAGATAATCAGATTGCACTTTAGATTCGACGATCTCGTGTTTAACGAAGCGATTATTGAAAGTCTCAATAACGAAAAAACAAATGCGCGGAAACTCTTTCTTTAAAACTGTCATTTCCTCAATAATTAATTGCAAATTTTTAGGGTCATCGTCACTCATACCAAAACGGTGATGGTCACTGTAACCATAAGTCTCAAACGCTCTTAATACGCTATTTCTAATGGCTCGTTGTTTTAACTCAGCCGTTCCAAGCTTTTGATTTACGTCTCCTAGCTCAATACGAACATTCGTGTTGGAAACAGGATATATTGTTAAATAGTTCGGTGTTTGGTTTAGCCAGCCGTGATCAACAAAAAGCTGAATACCTTTTTGAATCGTACCAGGACTATGTCCGCGAGCTGTTATGATAGAAATTGGACGTTGATTGAAGACTGAATGATAAAAGCAATCCCATGAAGGCCCCTTCCACTCTAGGTCAGAAAGCCCTAGGACATGCGCCACATCGCTCTCAAAAATTTGATTTTTTCTGCCTAATTTTTCAAGATCATGAATTTCTTGATCTCGAAAATGCTTAAAGGTTCCATCTTTATCATTGTAACGGATTTCATAATCCTCGTAGGGGCCCGATCTCCCGATCATAGAGTGCGCCAACGCCCACTCTTGGCTAGATAAAGATAGTTCAGCATTGGTTGTCTTGTGAAATAAAATCAGCGGCGTCGTAAGGCAGGCGATATTGTCATCGAAATCAAAGAAATAGAAACTACGTCCACCTTTATGGAAATTGCGGTCCTCTTCTTTTGGCCGCTGAATAGAGAATTCAAGTTGAGTGGACTTCATGCCTGGCATTAATACCACTTTTACGCCCTCGTCACAATAGTCCGCCGGGTCTGTCGGCCCTAATTGCTTGGGTGTCTAAAGTCTTTACAGGAAAAAATTTCAATTCCCAATATGAGACAGTTTAAATGGATCTGAAACAGCCCCTTGAAACTGGCGTCCATTCCCAAATGGTCTATTTATTGAAATCTCTTCAGTATGTGAGGTATTTATGAAATTAAATCAATTGGCTACAATGGTATTTTCGCTACTTTTAGCAACGTCTTCAGCATGGGCATTACAACCTAATCAAAAACGCCTAATGGTCGATAAAAAAACAAAACAGTGTTTCTTCAACGAATCCGTCAGAAAATCTAAAAAATTTGGCTGGGTAAACGAAACAAAAGTAAAACAGTTTTCTCGCATGAAAAAGAAACCGATTCTAACGGCGTCAAGCCCGGTCCAAGTTAGAAAAGTATTTGTACCAAAAACTTGGTGCGCCGGAACTTAATTGCAATTGAGTTGCAGGTAAAGTCCTAATTTCCAAATTCCAAAAAAAAAGCGTCCACCCGGGACGCTTTTTCATTTCGATATCTTTAACGTTCTATTTTTTTCTCAACATCACTTTTGCTTTTTTTGCGTCCGCAGATTTTGCTTTGGTCTTAACATCGGCTCCTGGAGCCTCTGTTGCCGCTTTTGCCTTTTTCTCTGCTGGTTTTTTCTTCGCAGTGATCTTTTTAGCTTTTTTAGCTGTCGACCCTTCTTTGATTTTCTCTGAAAGAACTTTTACGGCGTCATCAAAAGTCACTGTGTCTACGGTACCTCCCTCGGGAAGTGACATATTTACCTTACCTACTTTAAAATACGGACCATACGGACCATTGAAAATTTGAATATCTTCGGAAGTAATTGGATGCTTGCCCAATATTTTCAAAGGCGTGCGATTCGCTCCACGACCTTTCTTCGGCTGACTTAACATTTCCAATGCAGTTTTCAAATCTACAGAGAATAAATCGGTTCCCTTAGGAATCGATCGGAAATCGCCTTCATGAACAATGTAGGGACCGAATCGACCCAAACCCGCTTTAACAGATTTTCCAGTTTCAGGATGAGTCCCCAAATCTTTAGGTAATGTTAATAGATTGATCGCATAGGCCAAATCCACGTTCTCCGGCAAAATCCCCGGAGGCAATGAAGCTCGCTTTGGCTTATCTTCTTCGTCAGAAATTTCACCCAGCTGAACATACGGACCATAACGACCGTTAAGTACGTAAATAGCTTTATCCGTAGCGGGATCTTTACCCAAACTATCGGCACCATTAATTTTTTGATCAATTAATTTCTCAACCATCTCGGCAGTGATATCTGCCGGAGATTCGTTCTCTGGCAAAGACGCCGAAACTTCTTCACCATTACGTTGTCCCGTTAGGTAAGCACCGTAGCGACCAACGTGAAACGTATATTTATCAAGACCTAGTATTTTTAAAGTTCGCGCTTCATCAGGATCTATTTTTTCCGCCTGATCTTCGACTTGAGATTTCAAACCCGTTTTGCCGAAATAGATTTGTTTTAGGTATTTTTCCCAATCCAATTCACCTTCAGCAATGTGATCCAGAGATTGCTCCATGCCCGATGTGAAACCAAGATCGACATACTCTGGGAAATAATTTTTCAATAATTTAGAAACGACCATTGCCGTAAATGTTGGAAACAAAGCATTCGCCTGTTTCTTAACGTAACCACGATCAATAATAGTTCCGATAACACTCGCATAGGTAGACGGACGGCCGATGCCTTCTTTTTCCATCGTCTGAACCAAGCTCGCCTCTGTATATCGTGCTGGCGGTTTTGTTTCATGTTGTGTGGATTCGATATTTTTAGGTTCAACGTTGTCACCAACTTTTAACGCCGGCAAACGAACTTCACGGTCTGACAACTCCGCTTCTGGGTCATCGCTACCTTCAACGTAGGCGCGCAAGAATCCAGGGAATTCAATTGTCATTCCTGAAGACGTGAATACGTGATCGCCCGATTTAATTTTAACGGCCACTTGCTTCTGGCGGCTGTCTACCATCTGAGATGCCATCGTACGCATCCAAATTAATTCATATAGTTTTAACTGAATGCCTGTTAATCCCGTTTCATCTGGATCAACAAACTGTTGTCCCGCGGGACGAATCGCTTCATGGGCCTCTTGTGCCCCTTTTGCTTTTTTACCTTCGTAATTTCGTGGCTGATCTGGCAAATACTCTTTCCCATATTTTTTAGTGATACAGGCACGAGCCGCGGTTATAGCTTCTTTAGATAAAAATGTAGAATCCGTTCTCATATAAGTAATGAAACCTTGCTCGTACAGTTTTTGCGCTGTCTGCATCGTTTCACGTGACGACAGGCCTAATTTACGATTGGATTCCTGTTGCAATGTTGAGGTAATGAACGGTGCCGATGGACGTCGGTTAACTGGTTTTTCTTCAACCTCTTGAACTGCCCACGGTTTCGTTTTAATTTCTGTAACGATACGCTCTGATTCACTTTTAGTTAGAAGAAGAGTATTTTTGTCACCGATCAAAAGACCTGTCTCGCCATCAAAATCTTTACCTAAAGCAATTCGTCGGCCTTTTGATTCGTATAAGCGCGATTCAAACTGTACATTTGATTTCAATAAATCAGTTTTAATACCCCAGTATTCGGCTTTTTTAAATTTAATACGATCTAACTCACGTTCCACAATCAATCGAACAGCCACCGATTGCACACGCCCAGCTGATAATCCGTACGCAACTTTCTTCCATAACAATGGAGAAATCGTGTAACCCACCAAACGATCTAGAACACGGCGCGCCTCTTGGGCTCGAACCAAGTTGTAATCAATTTCACGAGTATCTTTTAATGCTTTTAAAATCGCCTCTTTAGTAATCTCGTTAAATACCATTCGCTTTGTAGGCACTTTTGGATGTAACACTTCTACTAAATGCCAAGAAATACTCTCACCTTCTCGGTCTTCGTCCGTCGCTAGGTAAACTTCGTCGACTTCCTCGAGCTTATCTCTAAGATTTTTAACTATTTTAATTTTGTCTTTTGGAATGCAATACAGAGGCTCAAAGTTTTTATCGACATTCACGCCCAGCTGAGCCCATTTTTCTTTCTTTAATTTTTCGGGAATATCTTTTGCGGATTGCGGAAGATCACGAATATGCCCCATGCACGATTCTACAATGTACTCTTTGCCCAAAAACTTACGAATAGTTTTTGCTTTTGTCGGCGACTCAACTACTACGAGCTTTTTTCCAGAGGGCATTTCTCGTTATTCCTTTTTGTCAAAAATTAATCAAATCCACTACTTAAAATAGAAACGAACGCTCAACACCGCAAGTCTTAAATATGACCCTTTGCTTCCAATCGAGGTGCAAATCTTTTACACAGACTAGTCTAGCCGCAAACATCGTTGAACTCTTTTGTCTTTAGGCAGAGCATAGATCCATGACCGTAAGCCCAAAACCAATCGCTGAATTAAAAAATAAAATCAAATTTGTTCTGTCAGATCTAGACGATACCATCACGACCGAAGGTCACATTCCTAGCGAGAGCTACTCGGCTCTGTGGAAACTAAAAGACTCTGATATCAAAACGATTATTGTAACTGGTCGACCAGCGGGTTGGTGTGAAATGATGGCTCGTACCTGGCCCATAGACGGGGTCATTGGTGAAAACGGTGCCTTTTTCTTTCGTTACACAAACAAACACATGAGACGTTTCTTTGCGTCCTCTCCTGAGCTAATTGAAACAAACACGGCAAAATTAGACATTATCAAGAACGAAATTTTGCAGACTATTCCCGAAAGCAAAATTTCATCCGATCAATTTTGTCGTATGTTCGATCTTGCGGTCGATATTTGCGAAGACATTCCGCCGTTAAGCAAAGAACAAACGGCAACAATCATTTCCATTTTTGAAAAGCACGGCGCTCAAGCTAAACTCAGCAGTATTCACGTAAATGGTTGGTTTGGAACGTATGACAAGCTCACTACAGCGAAATTTATTTTGACGAATGAGTTTGGACTAACTGAAGAGCAAATTCAAACCTCGTGCGTATACGCCGGCGATTCACCCAATGACGAACCTTTGTTTTCTTATTTTGAAAATGGTGTTGGCGTTCGGAATATCGAACCTTACTTGCCTATTCTTAAATCAAAGCCAAAATACATCACTCAACATGCGGCCGGAAAAGGTTTTCAAGAACTGACTGAAAAAATAATTCAGCTGAGTCGATAGCTAAACTTGTAAAAATAAACATCTATCTAAAAAAACAAAAAAGCCATGAGTTCATCATGGCTTTTTTAATTTCTAACTGTAATTTAAGAACTATTTCTTTTGCTTACGGCCAGTCATTCTTTTTTTCTTAGTCAGTCTCTTTGCCTTGTGGCGAGCACTTTTGTTTCTTTTTTTCTTAGATGAAATTTTTGTGATCATTGTATTCTCCTACGTTATTTTTTTAAGTTAGCTAAATTAGCAAACGGGTTATTAAATGGTTTCGTTCCCGGTTTCTGGAAGTTTCCACCGCCAGCGCCGTCTTTTCTATTTCTATCGCCACCTTGCGACCCTTGAGCTGGTTTTTGGAACGATTTCGATCCACCCGTTTCTCTTCTATTATCACGGTTATCCTGCCTAGGTCCACGCGTATCTGCTGTACGCTTAGAATCTTCAGCCGGAACCGTCTCAGCCGACCGCGCATCTAGCTTCATACTTAAAGCAATCTGGTTCTTATCTTTATCTACTTTAATGACCATAACTTGAACTTGGTCACCCGGATTCACCACTTTTCGAGGATCTTCCACAAATTTATGAGATAGCTCAGAAATGTGAACTAATCCATCTTGGTGAACACCGATATCAACAAAAGCACCAAAGTTAGTTACGTTCGTCACGATACCCGGACAGATGTAACCTTCTTTTAAGTCTTTCACTTCAAAAATATCATCACGGAATTGGAAAACTTTAAACGGATCACGAGGATCGCGCCCTGGTTTTTCTAACTCTTTAAAAATGTCATCGAATGTAAACTCGCCAACTAACTTGGCCCATTTAGTTCGGTGCTCAAGAAGCTTTCTTGCGCCTTCACCAACTAAATCATTAATTGGCAATCCTAGGTCTTGAGCCATATCTTTAACAGCCGCATAACGCTCAGGATGGATACCAGTTGAGTCTAAGAATACTTTACCGGCCGGGATTCTCAAAAAACCCGCAGCTTGCTCAAACACTTTAGTGCTGAACTTAGTCACTTTTAAAATTTCACTACGTTCAGTGAATAAACCTTTAGTTTTTCTATGTTCAACAATGTTCTGAGCCAATGAAGGACCAATACCAGAAACATGCGACAACAATGAAGCTGAAGCGGTATTCACGTCCACGCCCACCGCATTCACACACGATTCAACAACGCTATCCAAAGATTTTTTCAATTGAGATTGATTCACATCATGCTGGTACTGACCAACACCGATTGATTTCGGATCGACTTTTACAAGTTCCGCTAACGGATCTTGCAGACGGCGAGCAATACTGATCGCGCCTTTTACAGTTAAATCTAAATCCGGAAATTCTTGGCGAGCGATATCTGAAGCCGAGTATACAGAGGCCCCAGACTCGTTCACCAAGACTACCGGAGTAGTTTTTCCTAGATCTTTTAAGATTTTTCTAACGAATGTCTCTGTTTGGCGGCCAGCAGTTCCATTACCAACAGCCACAGCGTCGATTTGAATTTGCTTAAGTACTTCTGAGAATAGTTTTTTACCTTTTGCTTCGGCATCATCACCCAAAATCTGCATAACCGTGTGGGAAATAAAATTTCCACCTTTATCAATTAAGGCTACTTTGCAGCCGGTACGTAAACCAGGATCGACGCCTAAAACACATTTTGATCCAAACGGCGAAGCTAATAATAATTTTCTCACGTTCTCTGTGAAAACTTTAATACCGTCTAGATCAGATTTATCTTTAAGCAAACGATGAACTTCGTTTGTAACCGAAGGAAGAACATAAACATTTAAAGCCACTTTCGCGCAATTTGCTAAAAAGTCGCCGATTTGATTATCTGGATTTGCCGTCGCGAATTGAACGTATAGTTTCAACAACGACTCATCATTAGCAGTTACGTTTAAAGACAGCTCTTCTTCTTGCCATCCACGTCTCATCGCCATGTAACGATGCGAACTCTTTGTCTCCATTAAACTCTTAACAGGCTCCTCGAATTCTTTGTACATGTCGTACTTAGAGTTCGGCTTAAAGCCTTTAGCTGCTTTCGAGCCTATTTTTCCGTTGTCCATGTAGTCTTTTTGGACTTTTGCACGCAAATCGACATCATTGGCGATTCTCTCAACCAAGATATCTTGCGCACCCTTAAGTGCGTCTTCGTAAGTTTGAATTTTATGAGTTGGATTGATGAACTGCTTAGCTTTCATTTCCATTGTCATGTCATCTTTGATTTTGCCATGACTTAAATCCCACATCCATTGAGCCAAACCATCCAAGCCAGCTTCACGGGCAATAGTAGCTTTGGTTTTCTTTTTCTTTTTGAATGGACGATAAATTTCTTCCAGCTCGCCAAGATCCCAAGACAACTCGATACGTTTTTTGATCTCATCAGTTAAGTTGTTTTGCTCGGCGATTTCTTTGATTAAAAACGTCTTTCTTTTAACGATTTCTTGGAAAGTCTCGTTGCCCTCTACAATCGCGCGAATTTGAACTTCGTCTAAATTACCGGTTTTCTCTTTACGGTAACGAGCGATGAACGGCACGGTTCCGCCTTCGGCGGCTAGCTCAAGTACGGCCTGAATTGATTTAACACTTAGTCCGGGATGAAATTTAGAAAAATAAAGCTGAAGGGTCTGTTCCATGATTCACCTACGATAAAAAAATACGATTTTAAAATTATTTATGTCGATACATGATGAGGCCGTGAGAGGGATCATAAGGAGATACGCCAACTGTGACGCGATCACCCAAGACGACTCGAATATTGAATCGTCGCATTTTTCCGCACAACTTCGCGGAAATTTCCACATTATTGTCCAATAAAATCTTGTAAATGCCACCAGCTAGGGCATCAACAACCTTACCTTCTACTTGCGCTAAATCGTCTTTCGCCATTTACTTATTTTTAAGAGAGTTCCTGAGGTTTGGCAACTAACTTTTTACTGTTAGCTGCCCAAAATCCAAGCCAATCGCCTATGATTTGTAATTACTGATTAAGATTTTCTTGCCGTCTTTAAACAATACTTCTAATCGATCATTTTCAGAAGAAATCACCCAACCCCAGCCTAAAATTTTATGCTGAATTGGCTGGTTTGCTTCAAAAGCGTCTCTCATACTGTAATTAACAGGCTTTAGCAGTTTATACTTTTCATGTAGATCGCCCCATTTAACATTGGCGTCGATCTCAAGTTTTTCTTTCTTTTTCTGAGCGGCCGTTTTCTTTTTAGGCTTTTCAGCTTTAACTTTAGCCGCTTTAGCTGGAGCTGCTTCTACTTCGGCAACCTCAACCTCAGTGTCGACATACGTCTCTTCCTCAACTGCAACTGGCTCTTTTACCGCTTTAGTTTTCGCTTTAACTGCGGGCGCTGCCGTAGCTGATTTCGCTTTTTCAACGATAGCAGCGGGAGCTTTGGCTTTCTTCTCTGGAGCTTTTTTTCCAGCTTTGCTTTCTAAGGCATTTTTAGCAACAGGAGCCGCTTTTACCTTAGCTACTTTTTCCTTTTTTTTAGGCGCTGCTTTAGCGGGTTTTGCCTTAGCAGACTCGGTTACCTTTTTGACTATTTTCTTTGCGGCTTTAGCTACTGTTTTAACTGCGGCTTTCGCCACGGCTTTAAGTGGCTGTTTCTTTACGGTTTTTTTTGCCATAAACAGCATCCTCCTGTGTTGCGTCTTTACCTAATGCAGGCTTATACTAACTTCATAAAAATGTAACCTTTTAAAATTTATTTTTTGCTATGCAAAATTAATAAGGAAACTTAACATGTCGCTGAATAAACTCGAAGATCTTCTTAATATTTCCGACTCCGACCTAAAGCATATCTCAGGAAATATCACCTCCGCTATACATTTCGTATCAACTCCTGAAAAAATAAAAAAGGGCTCTTTAGTTTTTGTTTCATCAAAAGAGCAGTGGACACTAGCTCTTGAGGGCGGAGCTGGAGTCATTATTGCCCTCGAAAAAATTCTACCGACAGATATCCCAAAGACTGTCAGCGCCTTTACCACCAAGAATATCAAGCTCACAATGACCCAAGTTTTACCTCTATTTGATAAAAGTTCTAGAAAATTCCACAAAGGGATCCATCAAACAGCCGTAGTTTCAAACCAAGCGATCATCGGAAAGAACGTCAATATTGGTGCCCATTGCTTCGTTGGAAAAAACGTAAAAATCGCGGACGGTGTCAACATCGGACCTAATTCCGTAATTGAAGATGATGTCACAATTGGCGAAGGAACAACACTTCACGCCCAAGTTTTTGTTGGTCATAGCTGCGTTATCGGCAATCGGTGCGACATTCATGCGCACACTACAATTGGCTCAGACGGTTTCGGGTTCTACACTGACAACCAATATCGACATTACAAAGTTCCTCAAATTGGCAACGTCGTTATCGATGACCACGTAGAAATAGGGGCAAGTTGTTGCATCGACAGAGCCACCATTGACTCTACGTTCATAGGCGCTGGTTCCAAATTGGATAACCTTTGTCACATCGCTCACAATTGCACAGTCGGAGAAAACTCTCTGATCGCTGCTGGTTTTTTTGTCGCAGGCTCTACGCATTTAGGGAAACGGTTTACAACGGGAGGCAATACCGTTGTTTCAACACAACTCAGTGTTGCCGATGGCGTTACTTTGGCTGGGCGCTCTACAGTTACGAACGATATCCCAGAAGGTGGACAATACGGTGGTTATCCTTTACAACCGCTCAAAGATGCTCTCAGAACTATTTCTACAATCGGCAATATTGTCGAAATGAGAAAAAAAATAGCGCTGATTTTAAAAACCCTTTCGATCAAGGAATAAACAATGCCTTACGAGTTTTATAAGATTCTTCACTTCACTGGTTTAATTTTAACGTTCACATCATTGTCAGGTTACATTTTTTATTTGGTTCAAAACAAATCTAATGAAAAGAAAAAGTTATTCTCTATCTTGCATGGAATTGGATTATTGATTCTTCTAGTTTCGGGATTTGGCTTAGCAGCACGTCTTGGACTCGTGTCTCAGCTCCCTTTGTGGGTGTATATTAAAATCGCGATTTGGCTACTGGTCGGTGGATCTATAGCACTTATTAAACGGCAAGTGATGGGTCCAATGGCTCTTTACCTTATCGTGGTTGCCTTAAGTATTTTAGCCGCAATTACAGCTGTTACAAAATTCGTTTAGTCTATTACAAAATAAAAAAGCTCGGGTTTTGTCCTCGAGCTTTTTTTTTAATTTCGTTCTGAATAGAAAATCTTAATACATTGAATATTTAAGGAAACGACACTCTATCGGTCCATTGAATACCATGATTCTTCGATCAGCTTTTAATTTCATTTCCAAAATCAAATCTTTATTTCCAGACAAAACCCAGCAATCCCAGCCTTTAAACGAATGCTTAAAGCAGTAGCCTAAATCGCGGTACACATCTTTCAACCAGTCTTCTTCACCGATACGTGCGCCGTACGGAGGATTGGTGATCAAGACACCTTTTTCAACTTCTGGTTTCAACAATGATAGAGTTTCTTTTCTGAATTTAACAAACGCATCAACACCGGCTTCTTGAGCATTGATTTTAGCTTTCTTAATCATTTGGTTATCTAAATCATAACCAAAAAACATAGGCGTTTCTGGTGGCGGCAACTCGGCATCCATTGCTTCGTTAACTAATTTTTCCCAAACTTCTTTGCGATAGTTTTTCCAATTTTGAAAACCAAATTTTTTGCGCAAAGTCCCTGGTGCCATATTCATATACATCATGGCTGCTTCAATCAACAAAGTACCAGATCCACACATTGGATCAACAACAGCCGATTTACGATCCCATTCCGTCAATGCCACTAAACCTGCAGCTAAGTTTTCTTTCAGTGGGGCTTCCCCAACTTCTTTGCGGTAGCCACGCATGAACAAACTAGTGCCCGACGTATCTAAGGCTACCCAAAAATTATTTTTAGTCGCCTTAACATGAATTCTTAAATCAGCGTTTTTATTTTCCACATCAGGTCGAACGCCTGTTTTATCACGGAACTGATCAACGATCGCATCTTTGATTCTCATCGCGACAAAACGCTGATCATGCAGCATGCAATCTTTAACTTTAACATCGATCGAAATCGTCTGAGTTGGATCGATATACTTTGTGAAGTCATGTTTTTGAATTTCGCCATACAATTGGTCTTTATCGTAAGCGATAAACTCAAGGACCGGTTTATACACACGGCTTGCGATACGAGAATGTAGATTTACTTTATAGCAACCTTCCCAAGAGCTTTGGAAATAGACACCGCTGTTAGTTTTTTCTAGTTTCTCCATCCCTAGCGCCGCTAATTCGTTTTGTAAAATACCGGAAAGTTCTGAGGGACAAGATGCAAAAAAATCAGCCATATATTATTCTATCTACACTTCTGTATATTTGGGGCCCCCAGCGCCTTCGGGAGTTGTCCAATCGATGTTTTCGAACGGGCACTTAATGTCGCAAGTCTTGCAGTGTATACAGTTTGTGTTGTTTATTTTCAATTCTTTTTGGCCCGGGTGAGCTGACGATGGAATCATTTCATAAACAGCTGCTGGACAGAAAAGTGTACAGGGTGACTTGTATTTAGGCTCACACACAGTACGGCAAATATCGCCATTCCCTAGCAGAAGATGATTAGGAGAGTCCTCATCATGCATAGTACCCGTTAAATAGACGCTAGAAAGCTTATCCATGAATAAAATACCATCTGGTTTTGGTAGCTGAATAGAGTCTTCCATTTCCGCTTTGTTAGGCCACACCTCATCTACCGGCTTAGTTTCTTTAGCATCAACATGAGATTTCATGCTGTCCACTAGTCCTCGTCCGCCTGTAATTTCCTGAAGACCAATTAATGGTAAAGATTTCAAAATACCTTTGGATAATGTCTGATGGAAATTACGAACTCGGTATAATTCTTTTTTCACAAAGCTTTGCTGAATTTTCTTTTCAAACGGTGCCAATGCAGATTCTGAAAAGTCACCTTTTTGAAGCGCATCCATCGCAGTCTCGGCAGCCAGCATTCCAGACTTCATAGCCAAATGAATACCTTTAAGCTTCTGTACATCTACCATGCTTGCGGTATCACCACAAACCATCCAGCCCGCACCAAAAAGTTTAGGCATCGAATACCAGCCACCAGCAGGAAGAGTCTTCCCACCGTATGCTAGTACCTTACCGTCTTTGATCATCTCATAAACGAATGGGTGAGTTTTTAATTTTTGTAATTCTCTATGTGGATCTAGCAATGGATCGTTAGAATCCAAATACGCCACGATACCTACAATGATTTTATCACCCGGCAAAGTGTAGATAAACGTTCCACCAATACTTTTCTTCAGAGGAAACCCTACCGTGTGAATAACTTTTCCCGGCTTAACAGACCCAGGACGGCATTGAATAATTTCTTTCACACCCTCTTCATACACGTCCGGATTTTTGCCTTTATACAAATCTAATTTTTTTGCATGGGCACGGAATAATGAACCACGAGTTCCTTCAGCGAATACCGTCATTTTAGATTTAACAATTATTCCAGGTTCAAAATTAGGTTTTGGGTTACCGTCTTTATCACGGCCTTTATCGCCTGTGCGCACGCCGGCAACTTTATCACCATCATACAATACCTCAACGGCCGCGAAACCTGGAAACACCATGATCCCTTTTTGTTCGCACAGCTGACCTAACCAGCGATTTACTTTGGAAATCGACACTATATAGTTCCCATGATTTTTAAACGGAGGGGGAGTTAAAGGTAATTTAAAATTACCCGATTTTGTAAGATAATGAACTTCGTCTTCTTTGACTTCGGATTCAAATGGAAAACCTAATTCCAAATAATTTGGTAATAATTCTTTTAATGCAGACGGATTCATCACAGCGCCAGACAAACTATGCGCCCCAACTTCCACAGCTTTTTCAAGCACCATGATTGTAGGCATTTCAGAAGTCATGTTAGGATCAGCGGCTTTTTTCTTTTCATAAAGATTGGCAATTTCAAGAGCACAAGATAGTCCGGCTACGCCGCCGCCGACGATCAATACATCGGTATCCATTTCTTCGCGTTGGACCCCTTCAGGGAGTGGAAAAAAATTATTCTTCATGGTTCTAGCTCCTAACTATTCAGTGCTTAACGCAGATTCTGAAGACTCAGTCGTTGCTTGAATTTTACGCTGAGGCTGGCTGTATTGGGGAATGACTTTTAGAGGCGTTTCATCCAGAAGATTCGCATTCTTTTTACTTTTGATAGCCACAGATAAACTCTCGAAAGTTTCAAGATCCACAGCTTCAGCAAAAGAAACCAAGTGCGCAAAAACTAGGACCAAGATTATTTTAATTCCATCTATTTTCATCTTAAGCACCTTCTGTTTAAAACAGTCTCTAATTTCATTAAACTTTCATCTATAGTGCCATAAAATAGTGTCTAGACTCAACCAATGATTCAGTGTTTGGCTTACACACGTTTGGCCTAGACACGTTTAGCCTCGACATTTTTGACACTGCAAACCGGAAACCGTTGCAATTCAACAATCCCAAACACTAATCAAGATTGATTTCGTTGGCTTTCCAAGACTCAGGATTGGACCAACGATGGTTTTCCATAGGAATCTGCATCTTCACATTCCCAATTTGCGCTTTGTCTAACTCAATAACTGAAATAGTTGGGACATGCTCAAGATCAGCAAGAACCTCGCCCCAGGGAGACACGCACAAGGCATGCCCATAGGTTTCTCTAACTAGATGCTCTCCAAATTTAGAATAATGGGGGCCCATCTGTGCACTAGAAATAACATAGGACTGACTCTCAATGGCTCGAGCACGATTCAAAGTGTGCCAATGAGCGATACCCGTCTTCTTCAAAAAAGCGGCCGGGATCAACATTACATCGACCTTCATAGAATTATAGTAGCGATACAACTCAGAGAATCGAATATCATAGCAAATAGTTTGGCCAAATCGCCACCCTTTTAAGCTAAATATAGCAGGACTCTCTCCACGTCTAAAACAATCAGACTCTCGCATCGCTTTCTCTTGATTTAGTTGAATGTCAAAAAGATGAATTTTTTTATAAGACGGAATAATTTTCTGACCAGGTGTAATTAAAACAGAAGCATTGGAGGGCACTCCGTTGTCCATAAACGGTACAGACCCTAAATGAACATGCAGATTTTTCTTCGCACAAACGCTGGCAACTTTTTTAAATTCTGCAGAATCTGAAGTTAAATAGTTGATGGTTTCATTTTCTCGGATACGAAAAAAAAGCGAGTTCTCAGGAAAAAAAACGATGTCTACGCCCGCGGAAACCTGCTCGAGCAAACCCAAAACTTGCTCAACATTTCTATTTAAATCATCATTTGAATTTAACTGCGCCAATCCAATTTTTAGTTTAGACATCCACACACTTCCTTATTTTGAGTCTCGACACTTGATTGCAATTTTTCTTAAAATCGATCTGAATATTCAGATTAACTACAACCCTTCTTCAAATTTTAAGGCCCCCAATTAATTACCAGCCAATTTCAGCTCAATCGAAAGTTTCGCCTTAGTTCCAGTTCTTTCTTTCCGTAAAGGTCTCAGTTTGAATTCCGAGCCCCTAAATCTTTAGGGCTTCAGTTTTATTTCGATCCGTATCCAAATTGGGACTTCCTATTTGATTACATGGCTTCGCACCGAACCGATAGAAGGCTCTTAGCCATAATCTCTTCCATAGGCATTTTGTTTACCGCTTTGTTATTAATAAACTCTTCAGAGTTTTCATCAAAATCAAATGGCAATTTTTCAAAAGGAAAACTTCGGACAGATTGAGCCACCAACCCCTCAAAGGCTTCCGGTTCCATTACTGATTTCAGAAATTTTTTATTTTTACAGTAGACATATAAGTTAGATTGGCTCAGCCAATTGTCACGATTATCTGCGGGAACTCGATCTCCCCAAGCCAGAATATTCATAATTAAAAAGAGTTTTTTCGCATTTTCAAAAATGGGTTTTTCTTCTATCAAACCAGGCCGACATTCTTCATCGAATTGATTTAAGTTTGTAAGGGCTTCGTTAATAATGTCAAAAAAATCCATGCAGCTACCAGAAGTCTTGCCGCGCTGACAACGCGACACCGAGTCCAAAATCTTAGCTGGTAAGATGTTTTTTTCAACGCGTCTGCCGTAAAGTTTTCCAACCATACTCAAGCGATAGGACTTCATCTGAACTTCACAAATAGAAGCCGGAGGATCATAAAAAAAGAGAAATATAGCAAGGCCGCCCAAAATAATAAACGGTAAGTAGGATTTGTCGATTTTTACCAATTAAGAGCTCGTTTCAAAGAATGAAATCAAATAGTTAATGTCTTTATTATTTACGGTTTTCTTTAAAATCTCAAAGCAGATTCGACCACCTCGATCTCTCGTCCGTAGGACCTAGGCAACAGACCAGCAAATCACCCCAATAGAAGCCTTTCGGACACAAAGTGCTCAGAATTCAGACCATATCTTCGAAAAATCTAATGAATTTAAAATTGACAAAAGACTACGAGGAAGACTAATTTGAGTCCCACGCGGAGAGTAGCGCAGTTTGGTAGCGCACCTGCCTTGGGAGCAGGGGGTCGCAGGTTCGAATCCTGTCTCTCCGACCAATTTTTTCCCAAATCATTTAAAAAAACTCAAAGCGGGTCCGTACCGGACAGATACTTTACACATTCCATATCGTGGCCCAAGGGTCGAAAGGGCTAATACGATAAACAGGTGGGCACAAAGCAGCCACACGCTGAAAAACCTCAGGGTGTCGAAGCCCCGAAATAAGTGAATTAATCCCGCCCATAGATTCCCCAGCTAAAGCGCGATAGCTAGGCACAAAACCCAATCGAGTTTCAATTTTAGGAATCGTTTGGCTAATAAACGTTCAAGCAACCCAGACTTTTTTCCAATGCCCTTTGGTGTTTACAACCAGATTGAACCATAGGAAACAGACACTACAACAGGCGGTTTACGATCCCCACTTGTCTCCCGCAGGTTCAAACTTCACTTTTTGTTCCCCAGGACGAGTGCCGATGAAATCCCAAGCGTAATAAAAACAAGTCGACAAAATAACGACGATCACAATAAATTTTCTCATAAAGAAACTGTAAAAACTATTTATATTGGAGTCACTAGAGTAGTGAACAAGGCGGCACGCCTTAGGCAAAAAAAAAAGCCCCAGTCGTTTCCGACTGAGGCTTGTAATTTTATAAACTATTTAGCAAGTTGAATTTTGCTAATATGGATTGGAGATTCTTTTTTCAAAAGACCATCTTTTTTGTCAAAGTGAGTTTTTACGTTAACACCTTCAACTAAAGCGATATCTTTTTTAGCATAGAACTTAATGATTGAACCAGTTTTGCCTTTGTCAGCTCCACTGATAACTTTAACTTTAAGACCTTTTTTATACGCAGTTTTCATTGATCAGTCCTTAGTTTTTCTTTGCTAGAGATTTTTGCAAATCTAGTTTAATTTTAAGCGCTCTTTTAGAAAGAGTCGCATTGTCTTGGTTTAATAGATATTTATCGAATCCACCAATATGATCGATAGTTCTTAAAGTGCTTGTCGCTAATTTAAGTTTAAAAAATTTATTAAGTTTCTTGCTGAATAGTCTTTTGTACTGAACATTCGGCTGAACAAGCGTTTTAGTCTTGATGTTAGAGTGACTCACTAAATTTTTGATTACGGGCTTTTTACCCGAAAGTTCGCAGATTGCCATACAAAACCTTTGATAATTGTTTAAAAATAAAGTAAATGAAACTTAATAAATTTTTACTAAAAAATCAATATCTATTAAAGGATGATTATGAAAAATGATACTAAGAAGAAAAAGGTAACTGCTAAATCAGTAATGCAGATCGATTACAAAGATCCCGTTTCTCTATCTAAATACCTTGCAGATGGCGGAAAAATCGTCCCTTCTCGCATCTCTAAACTTAAAATGTCCCAACAAAAAATGGTAACTAAAGCTATTAAAAAAGCTAGAAACCTAGGTTTACTTTCAATCGGTATGGATCACTACGATACTGGTTCAAAAGTAGAACAAATCAATCCAGCAACATTCGAAGTTTAATTAATAATTAAATTTGTGAAAATTTTATTATAAAAAAAGGGAACGGAAACGTTCTCTTTTTTTTGCCCTAATCTTAACTACAGCTCACAATCACTACTCCGCCAATACAAATGCCTATCTAAATAAAAAATTCAACTAAGAGCAAATAAAGCCTCATAGCAAGGCCTTTAAAACTAACAAACTTTATATCTATAGTCGGAGTTCTCGATTTTAAAAATCGATTTAGGCAAAAAAAAAGCCCCGTAAAACGGGGCATAAGACTGGCGTCGTGCTACTCTTTCACACGCTTGCGCATGCAATACCATCGCCGCTAAGAGGCTTAACTGCTGAGTTCGGAATGGGATCAGGTGTATCTCTCTTGCTATAGACACCATTAAAAACTTTATATCTTTAATGTATTAACTTTTCAACAAGTCTCTCGATTTCTCAAGAGACTTGTAAAATATTTAAGTGATTTTTAGGTTTATTTGATGAAGTCTCACGACCTATTAGTACGAATTAGCTGAGTACATTACTGCACTTACACCTTTCGCCTATCAACCTCGTAGTCTACAAGGGGTCTTTAGGACATAGTCGAGAAATCTAATCTCGTGGTTTGCTTCCCGCTTAGATGCTTTCAGCGGTTATCATTTCCAAACTTAGCTATCCAGCCATGCCACTGGCGTGACAACTGGAACACCAGAGGTTTGTCCATCCCGGTCCTCTCGTACTATACGCCCACAGAAGATAAGGACCAAACTGTCTCACGACGTTCTGAACCCAGCTCGCGTACCACTTTAATTAGCGAACAGCTAAACCCTTGGGACCTGCTCCAGCCCCAGGATGTGATGAGCCGACATCGAGGTGCCAAACTCCGCCGTCGATATGGACTCTTGGGCGGAATAAGCCTGTTATCCCCGGAGTACCTTTTATCCGTTGAGCGATGGCCCTTCCACGCGGGACCACCGGATCACTTTGGCCTGCTTTCGCACCTGCTCGACTTGTTGGTCTCGCAGTTAAGCACCCTTATACCAATGCACTCGACGCCTGGTTTCCGATCAGGCTGAGGGTACCATCGCGCGCCTCCGTTACTTTTTAGGAGGCGACCGCCCCAGTCAAACTGCCCGCCAGACAGTGTCCCTCCCGAAGGTAGGTTAGATTTCAAGACGCCTAAGAGTGGTATTTCACTGATGACTCCACCTCTTCTAGCGAAGAAGCTTCAAAGTCTCCCACCTATGCTACACATAGCCATCCTAAAATCACTGTCAAGTTACAGTAAAGGTTCACGGGGTCTTTCCGTCTTTCTGCGGGTACTCGGCATTTTCACCGAGAATTCAATTTCGCAGGGCCTGTAGTTGAGACACCGGAGAAGTCGTTACGCCATTCGTGCAGGTCGGAACTTACCCGACAAGGAATTTCGCTACCTTAGGACCGTTATAGTTACGGCCGCCGTTTACTGGGGCTTCGATTCTCTGCTTCGCTTGCGCTGACAAATCCTCTTAACCTTCCAGCACCGGGCAGGCGTCAGTATGTATACGTCGTCTTGAGACTTTGCACATACCTGTGTTTTTGATAAACAGTCGCTACTCCCATTTCTCTGCGACCCATCTTGCGATGGGCACACCTTTTTCCGAAGTTACGGTGTTAAGTTGCCGAGTTCCTTAACTACGATTGACCCTATCGCCTTAGGATATTCACCCCACTCACCTGAGTCGGTTTACGGTACGAGTTTGTAGATAAATATACGAAACTTTTCTTGGAAGCATGGAACATCTCACTTGAAAGCATTCATGTTTCAGTGTTGTTATACGGATTTGCCTATATAACCACCTACGCACTTACACCTGAATCCATTTAACAGGCTGAGACTACCTACTCCGTCATTCCTTATACAATCACTACAAAGTTACTGAATATTAACAGTACATCCATCGACTACGCTGATTCGCTTCGTCTTAGGTCTCGACTAACCCTGGGAGGATTATCCTTGCCCAGGAACCCTTGAGTTTTCGGCGCTTGAGTTTTTCACTCAAGTTATACGCTACTTATGTCAGCATGATCACTTCTGCTTCGTCCAGCTGTCCTTACGGTCAACCTTCATCCTAGAGCAGAACGCTCCCCTACCCTAACTTACGTTAGCCATAGCTTCGGTATTACACTTAGCCCCGTTGTATCTTCCGCGCAGGGTCACTAGACTAGTGAGCTATTACGCTTTCTTTAAAGGATTGCTGCTTCTAAGCCAACCTCCTAGTTGTCAAAGTAACCCCACAACGTTCTCCACTTAGTGTAAATTTTGGGACCTTAGCTGATGGTCTGGGCTCTTTCCCTCTCGTCCACGGACCTTATCACCCATGGACTGTCTCCCGAGATAGATATGAATGGCATTCGGAGTTTGAGTGGGTTTGGTAATCTGGTAAAGACCCCTAGCCCAATCAGTGCTCTACCTCCATCATACAATTACTCGAGGCTATACCTAAATATATTTCGGGGAGAACCAGCTATCACCCAGTTTGATTGGCCTTTCACCCCTATTCACAGCTCATCCAAAGGTTTTTCAACACCAACTAGTTCGGCCCTCCACGAGGTGTTACCCTCGCTTCAGCCTGGCCATGAATAGATCACTGGGTTTCGGGTCTATTCCTGCAGATTAAACGCCCTTTTAAGACTCGCTTTCGCTACGGCTACGCCTGACGGCTTAACCTTACCTGCAAAAATAACTCGCTGACTCATTATGCAAGAGGTACGTGGTCGCACATAAAAAATGCTTCCACTGCTTGTAAACTTATGGTTTCAGGTTCTATTTCACTCCCCTCTCGGGGTTCTTTTCACCTTTCCCTCACGGTACTAGTTCACTATCGGTCACTGAGTAGTATTTAGTCTTGGAAAGTGGTCTTCCCGGATTCCCACAGGATTTCACGTGTCCTGCAGTACTTGGGTGCTCGCTAGATTTTTTCAGGATTTCGTTCACGGGGCTATCACCCTCTTTAGCTTACCTTTCCAGGTAATTAAACTATCCCTATCTATCATATCGCAAGTCCCGCAACCCCGAATTCAATTGCTTAAATTCGGTTTAGACTGTTTCCATTTCGCTCGCCACTACTTTGGAAATCTCAATTGATTTATTTTCCTGACGGTACTGAGATGTTTCACTTCCCGTCGTTTGCGAATCGCCTCTAAAGGCAGGTTTCCCCATTCAGAAATCTACGGATCAAAGTGTGTGTGCCACTCCCCGTAGCTTATCGCAGCTTACCACGTCTTTCATCGCCTCTCAGTGCCAAGGCATCCACCATAAGCTCTTAATAACTTCAAATAAACACTAAAAATCACTTAAATATTCTTAAGTAAAATTTTGATCTAGAATTAAACGGTAAATTTAATTCCTAAAAATCACATTCTATTCAATTGTCAAAGATCACTAACAAACTAACAAAAATTTTAAACGTTGGTGGGCCTGGGATGACTTGAACATCCGACCCCACGCTTATCAAGCGTGTGCTCTAACCAACTGAGCTACAGGCCCAAAGCCTTCACTCTTTCAAAACTAAATAACTAGCAGATTCCTTAGAAAGGAGGTGATCCAGCCGCAGGTTCCCCTACGGCTACCTTGTTACGACTTCACCCCAATCATCGATCATACCTTGGGCGCTTGCCTCAATGTTAGCTCAGCGACTTCTGGTACAACCGACTTTCATGGTGTGACGGGCGGTGTGTACAAGGCCCGGGAACGTATTCACCGTGGCATTCTGATCCACGATTACTAGCGATTCCAACTTCATGCAGTCGAGTTGCAGACTGCAATCCGAACTTGGACGGCTTTTATGGGATTAGCTTCACCTCGCGGCTTTGCTGTTGCCCTTTGTGACCGCCATTGTAGCACGTGTGTAGCCCTAGATATAAGGGCCATGAGGACTTGACGTCATCCCCACCTTCCTCCGGTTTAACACCGGCAGTCCCTCTAGAGTGCCCAACTGAATGCTGGCAACTAAAGGCAAGGGTTGCGCTCGTTGCGGGACTTAACCCAACATCTCACGACACGAGCTGACGACAGCCATGCAGCACCTGTAATTAGGTAAGGTTCTTCGCGTTGCATCGAATTAAACCACATGCTCCACCGCTTGTGCGGGCCCCCGTCAATTTCTTTGAGTTTTAATCTTGCGACCGTACTTCCCAGGCGGAATACTTAACGCGTTAGCTTAGTCACTGAAGGGGTCAATACCTCCAACAACGAGTATTCATCGTTTATGGCGTGGACTACCAGGGTATCTAATCCTGTTTGATCCCCACGCTTTCGGGCCTCAGTGTCAGTGTTGGACTAGTAACCCGCCTTCGCAACCGGCATTCCTCCTGATATCTACGTATTTCACCACTACACCAGGAATTCTAGTTACCTTTTCCACACTCAAGCTAAATAGTATCAATTGCACTTCTGGGGTTGAGCCCCAGGCTTTCACAACTGACTTAAATAGCCACCTACGCCCTCTTTACGCCCAATGATTCCGAACAACGCTAGGATCCCTCGTCTTACCGCGGCTGCTGGCACGAAGTTAGCCGATCCTTTCTTGCATGGTACATTCATTTGTTTATTCCCATACGACAGAGCTTTACGACCCGAAGGCCTTCATCGCTCACGCGGCGTCGCTGCGTCAGGGTTTCCCCCATTGCGCAATATTCCCTACTGCTGCCTCCCGTAGGAGTCTGGACCGTGTCTCAGTTCCAGTGTGACTGGTCATCCTCTCAGACCAGTTAAAGATCATCGCCTTGGTAGGCCATTACCCTACCAACTAGCTAATCTTACGCAGGCTCATCTTGAAGCGATAAATCTTTTACCACTAATAAAAGTGGTCTTATGCGGTATTAGCAAATCTTTCGACTTGTTATCCCCCACTTCAAGGCAGATACCCACGCGTTACTCACCCGTGCGCCACTAGTACTCATATTGCTACTTTCCCCGTTCGACTTGCATGTATTAGGCACGCCGCCAGCGTTTGTTCTGAGCCAGAATCAAACTCTCCAAAAAAAATTTTTTAAGGTAAAATTAAACCTATAATATAATTCTAATTTATTTCTGCTAGCTATTTAGTTTTCAAAGAGCGATTTCGACGTTCTATATATTCAGTGTTATACTGTCAACACTTTTTATTTAACTTATTAAAATTTATTTTTTTAAGTTAAAAACACAAATTCTAACTTCTCTTATATAGAGGAGTCTTTTCTCCAAACATCCTAATATATAAAAGGATGTTTGGTGGAGGCAACAGGGATCGAACCTGCGACCTTCTGAATGCAAATCAGATGCTCTCCCAGCTGAGCTATGCCCCCGAAATTTGTGTGAGACAGAGGTGTATAAAATCCTAGGGGGTTCGTCAAACAAAAAAATGTAACTTTCTTTGTTTTTTTCAAAATTCCTAAAAGCTAAAAAAAAGCCACCCGAAGGTGGCTTTTTGAAATTCCGTGTCTATATATGTAAAAACTATAATACTTGGATGAATGCCATTGGTGAATTATCACCCTTGCGATTTGGCATTTTGATTACTGAAGTGTAACCGCTAGTTCTTGATTTCAATGCCGGCGCGATTTCGAAATATAATTTTTTCGCAGCGTCTTTATTGCTCAAGCGAGCCATCAAAAGTCTAAGAGAATTTAAATTTTGTTTTTTTGCTAAAGTAACAGCTTTATCAAAATGTCTTTTTAACTCTTTTGCTTTAGTTTCAGTTGTAATAATTTTTTGGTTTTCAATCAAGTTAACCATTAGGCCCTTGATCAACATCTTTCTTGGACCATTTCTTCTAGAAAATCTTTTTGTTAATTTAGCATGAGAACTCATATTAAAACCCTTACTTATTGCTGATCACGTTTAAAGTTACCACTTGTTGGATCCCATCCCGGAGGTGGCCATCCATCAATTTTCATTCCTAAGCCAAGCCCCATTTCAGTTAGGATTTCTTTGATTTCATTCAAAGATTTTCTACCGAAATTTTTTGTCTTAAGCATTTCCGCTTCTGACTTAACAACTAGTTCACCGATGAATCTGATGTTTGCATTTTTCAAGCAATTCGCAGATCGAACAGATAATTCTAGATCGTCAACTGAACGGAATAAATTGTCATTTAATTGAGGAGAAAAACTATCAAGTTTTTCTTCCTTCGGCTCTAACGAATCGTCGAAAATCATGAACACTTGTAATTGGTCTTTCATAATTTTTGAAGATAACGATAAAGCTTCTTCTGGGCGAATTGATCCATCAGTCCAAACTTCCATAATTAAACTATCGTAGTCAGTACGTTGACCAACGCGCGCATTTTGCACGCTGTAGTTTACTTTTTTGATTGGGCTAAAAAGAGAATCAACTGGAATAAATCCAACTGGGAAAGATTCAGTTTTTGCATCCGCAGGAACATAACCACGACCATATCCAACGATAATTTCCATATTGAAATTTCCGTTTGGACCAAGAGTCGCAACATGTGAATCTGGATTCAAAATTTGGATTTTTTCATTTGTCTGGATGTCCAAAGCTGTAACTTTTCCCGGACCTTTTTTAGATACGCGAATAACTACATTTTCACTTGTGAACATTTTGAATCTGATTTCTTTTAAATTTAAAATAATGTCAGAAACATCTTCTAATACATCTGGAATAGAAGAGAATTCATGAAGAACACCTTCGAATTTTACAGCAGTAATAGAAGAACCCATCATAGAGCTAAGTAAAATTCTTCTTAAAGAATTTCCAATAGTAACTCCATAACCTTTCTCAAGAGGTCTAATTGTAAATTTCGCATAATCTTCACGTGATGATTCACGATCAGTATCGAAACTTTTCGGCTTAATTAACTCTCTCCAAAATTTATAATAGTGCTCTTGCATTTCCCCTACCTTATCTTGAGTAGTATTCAACGATCATATTTTCTTCAACTGGCAACGAAATATCTTCTCTAACTGGAGCATCTTTTACTTTTCCAGTTAATTTTTCGATAGAAGATTCCAACCATGCAGGAACAGTACGTGATCCTGTAGCCATAGTTTTGAAAAACTCTGTACCAGCACTAGCATCAACAACTTTAACCACATCTTCTTTTCTCATGATCATGCTAGGAACGTTTACAATTTTGCCATTCACAGTAAAATGTTTGTGAAGAACTAATTGCCTAGCTTGACGACGCGAGTTAGCAAGTCCCATGTTGTAAACAACATTATCTAAACGCATTTCTAATAGTTTTAATAACTCAGTTCCTGTCGTAGCATCTGCACGAGATGCTTTATCGAAAGTTAAACTGAATTGTTTTTCAGAAAGTCCATACCAACGCTTCGCTTTTTGTTTCTCACGTAATTGCAATGCAAATTCAGAGAATTTCAAGCGAGATTGGCCGTGTTGTCCTGGAGGATAAGGGCGTCTTTCGAACGCACATTTATCTGTTAAGCAACGGCTACCTTTAAGGTAAAGTTTCAAATTTTCTCTTCTGCAAAGTTTGCAAACGCTGTTTACTACGCAACTCATATCAATAACTCCTAGATTCTTCTTCTTTTTGGCGGACGGCAACCGTTATGTGGGATTGGAGTGATGTCCTTTAGGGTAAGGATTTTCAAACCAGTTCCAGCTAAGGCACGGATAGCAGGTTCACGACCAGCTCCTGGGCCTTTTAAGAAAACTTCAACAGTTTTCATTCCAGCTTCGATTGCTTTTTTAGCTGCGTCTTCTGCAGTTACTTGAGCTGCAAAAGGAGTTCCCTTTCTGCTGCCCTTGAAACCTAGATGACCTGCTGACGACCAAGAAACAGTATCACCACGTAAATCCGTGATTGTTACAATAACGTTACCAAAGGCTGCTTGTACAAAGCACATTCCGTTGGGAGCATTTTTCTTAGCTTTTTTCTTAACTACTTTTTTCTCAACTACATTCATTTTTTACCTACACCGCTTTTTTCTTGTTCGCGACTGTTTTCTTAGGACCTTTTCTAGTACGTGCATTTGAACGCGTGTTCTGACCACGAACTGGAAGACCTTTTTTATGGCGCATACCACGGTAACAATTAAGATCAGTTAAACGTTTGATCGAAAGACCAATTTCACGTCTTAAATCACCTTCTACTTTGAAATCAGCTTCAACTAGTGAACGAATTTTTGCTACGTTCTCGTCAGTTAAACCTTCAGTTCTTAGAGTTGATGCAATACCTGCATCTTTGCAGATTTCTTTTGATCGCGTGCGACCAATTCCATAAATATAAGTCAGAGCTACTTCTACGCGTTTGTTTCGAGGTAAGTCGACACCAAATAACCTTGCCATTTAATTACCCTTGCCTTTGCTTGTGTTTAGAGTTTGAACAAATAACTCGGACAACACCTTTTCTTTTAATGATCTTGCACTTGTTACAAATTTTTTTTACCGATGGTTTAACTTTCATATCGTTCCTATTAATTATTAATTGTAAAAAAGTCTATATCTAATTAAAGCTGACCCTGCGAGAGGTAATTTTTTTACCCTTCAAGAAGCCTTCGTACTTCTGAGTTAAAATATACGAATTGATTTGCTGAGCTGTATCAAGAGCTACACCCACCAAAATCAATAGCGATGTTCCACCGAAATAAAACGGCAGATTTAACTGAGATGTTAATAAACCAGGCATAATACAGATGAAACTCAAATATATACAGCCTAGAACGTTAATTTTATTTAAAACTTCCTGAATATAGGCTGAAGTTGAACTTCCAGAGCGAACTCCGGGAACAAACGCTCCAGTTTTCTTCAAGTTGTCAGAAATTTCATTCGGGTTGAAAATAATATCAGTGTAGAAGAATGAAAAGAATACAATCAACAATACAAAGATAATATTAAAGAACACGCCATTTGGATTCAAAGTCTCCTGAATTGAACGTAACCATGCAATCTGTGAAAATTGCGCCACAGTTGCAGGGAACATCAAAATGGAACTCGCGAAAATCGGAGGGATAACACCCGCGTAGTTAATTTTAATCGGCAAGTGAGATGTCACCGGACGATTATTCTGACCCGAATTTCTTTGAGAGTAATTAATAGTTAAACGTCTTTGCGCCGTTTCCATAAAAATAACAAACGCAATAACTGCTACCATTAACAACAAAAGCAATAAAACCTTAATAAATGAGACTTCGCCCTTATCAAACAAAGCCCACAACTGTTGTGCCCCACTAGGAACACCAGCCGCGATACCAGTGAAGATAATTAAAGAAGAACCGTTGCCGATACCTCTTTCTGTAATCTGCTCACCTAGCCACATAATGAAGCATGTACCAGCCGTTAATGTTAATACCGCTACTAATTCAAACGGCAATACACCAACGAACGGCGAATTTACTAACATTTGGCCATCAGTTCCTCTTTGGCTCAATAAGAACTTGCTCATTCCGAAACCTTGGATGATCGCAAGAACCAATGTGAAATAACGAGTGTACTGGGTAATTTTTTTACGGCCCTGTTCACCCTCTTTTTTCAATTGTTCCAATTGTGGAAGAGCAGAGCTCAACAGTTGAAAAATGATTGAAGATGAAATGTACGGCATGATTCCCAATGCAAAAATACTGAATTGAGAAAGCGCGCCACCAGTAAATGAATTGAAAAAGCTTAGTATCCCAGTCGCATTGCTGTTGAATAGGTCCATAACTGCTTTAGAATTCACTCCCGGAGTTGGAACGTGAACGCCCACTCTATAAATAGAGAGAGCTATTAAAGTAAATAGTATCTTCTTCCGTAAATCGCTATTATTAAGCATTCCAACTACTGACACAAAAATCCTTTTTTTAAACTAGCTTAACAGTGCCACCAAGCTTTTCGATAACCGCTTTAGCCTGGGCTGTGATTTTGTTAACTTCAATGTTTACTTTTTTCTCTAGCTTACCAGTATTGATCACTTTAAAAAGTCCTCTTTTAAAGGTTTTTTCGAAATCAGCGATAGTTGCACTACCAGCTAATTTGTTTAGATCTTTCATAGTAAGTACATTGTATACCGTTTTAAATTTGCCATTTGTAAAACCAAATTTTGGTAGACGTCTGTGTAAAGGGGTTTGACCACCCTCGAAACCACGGCGAATAGATCCACCGCTACGTTGAGTTTGACCCTTACCACCCTTACCAGAGTAGCCACCTAATCCAGAACCAATACCACGTCCAACTCTTTTTCTATAGTGAGTTGAACCGTCATTTGGCTTTAAGCTGCTTAATAAATTACTTTGAGCTGCCATTTTCTATTTCTCTTTTTTGATAGTGATTAAATGTTGTACTTTTCTAACTTGACCTCTGAATGCTTCAGAGTCGTTAAAAATTTTAGTATTATTGATCTTTTTTAAGCCTAAAGCTTGAAGTGTTCTGACTTGAGTTTCAGAACAGCTAATAGAAGATCGAACTAAAGTTACTTGGTATTTATTCATAAATTACCCCATGCTCTTTTTCAATTGCATCAAGCCATCAATAGTAGCTCGAACTGCATTGTGAGGATTTCTTGTTCCCACACATTTAGTTAGAATGTCTTTCACTCCAACTGATTCTAATACTGAACGAATCGCTCCACCCGCAATAACACCAGTACCTTCAGAAGCTGGCTTAAGGATTACTTTAGCGCTACCGAAAGTTCCGATAACTTCGTGGTTGATTGTTCGCGCATCTTTAAGATCAAATTTGAAAGAATTTTTCTTAGCAGAGCGAGTTGCTTTGCCGATAGCCTCTGGAACTTCGCCAGCTTTACCTGAACCGAAACCAACTTCGCCCATTTTATTTCCGACAACTACTAGAGCTGCGAATGAGAAGCGACGACCACCTTTTACAACTTTAGTTACGCGATTAATCGCAACTACTCTTTCTTCGAAATCTGATGTTGGCGCTGCTGAGTTGTTTGTGTTGTTTTTTTCCATCTGCATATTCCTTAAAATTTAAGTCCGTTTTCTCTTGCTGAATCAGCAAAAGCTTTTACACGTCCGTGGTAAACAAAACCGTTTCTATCGAAAACAACGTCAGTGATTTTAGCTTCTTTAGCTTTTTGAGCCAAAAGCTTACCAACTTCAGTAGCCATGTCTTTCAGACTCGCTTTTTTATCAATAGTTAATGAAGACACACTAAGGATTGTTTTATGATTAACATCATCAATCAATTGAGCGTAAACATTGCTTAAAGATCTGAAGAAGCAAAGACGCGGCTTTTCAGGGCTGCCTTTGATTTTTTTACGGATTCGCACCTTTTTTGCTAAACGTGCACCTAATCTGTCTGAGTATGATTTTTTAATAATTACTTTCATATTACACCCTATTTACCTGCAGACTTGCCGGCTTTTCTTCTGATTGTTTCATCAGAGTACTTAACACCTTTACCCAAATACGGCTCTGGTGGTCTGAAACCTCTAATTTTCGCTGCCACTTGACCAACTAATTCTTTATTTGGACCAGTTACAGTGATTGCAGTCTGTTTATCTACTTTGATCTCGATACCTTCTGGAATTGGAAACTCAATATTGTGGCTATAGCCCAATGAAAGTTCTAATTTTTTTCCAGAAACTGTCGCTCTATAACCGACACCGTTTAGCTCTAAAGCTTTGCTGAAGCCTTTAGTTACGCCAACTACTGCATTATAAAGAAGTGCTCTCTGTAAGCCGTATAGTGATTTAGTTTTTTTGTCTTCGCCTTTGCTAGTTAATACTAACTTACCGTCTTTAACGTCAGCAGAAACACCAGCTACTTTACGAATTTTCAATGCATGTTTTGCGCCCTTAACTGTAATAAATGTAGCATCTTTCGTGTCTACAGTTACGCCATCAATTGCAATCGCTAATTTACCAATTCTCGACATAAAATCCTACCACACTTCGCAAATAACTTCGCCACCAAGGCGATGTTGTTTTGCTTTCCGGTTAGTCATAAGACCTTTGCTAGTTGAAATGATGCTCATTCCATATCCAGATCTTACGTTTTTTAAATCATCACATTTTAAATAAATACGACGACCAGGCTTGCTTACGCGTTGAACATTCAAAAGCTTGGGTGTTCCGTCTTCATTGTATCTAATGTAAAGACGCATAATTCCCTGTTTAGAATCTTTAGCTACTTTGAAAGATTTTAAATAACCTTCCTGAGTTAAGATATCTGCAATTGATTTTCTTAAGTTCGAAGCTGGAACGTCTACTTTCTCAAGTCGCGCCATTCCCGCATTTCTAATATTTGTTAAAAACTGTCCAATTGTATCCATAATCCCCTACCAACTTGCCTTAGTAACGCCCGGAATTCTGCCTTCAAGTGCTAGCTTTCTGAAAGCTAGACGAGAAAGACCAAACTTTCTATAGTTACCGCGAGAACGGCCAGTTAGCTCGCAAATAAGCTTGTTTCTACTCATTGAAGAGTTTCGTGGCAATTTGTTTAATTTCAAACGATATTCCATACGCTCTTCCAAGCTTAATTTCATATCCACTGATTTCATTTTAAGCTCTTCACGTACCTTGTGGTAACGGTTAGCTTTATCTTTTTTCTTATTATTTTTTACTATTGAAGATAATTTAGCCATACATCCCTACTTTCTAAAAGGTACACCGAGCGCTTCTAGAAGAGCTCTTCCTTGTACGTCATTCTTAGCTGTTGTGCAAATTGTTATATTCATACCACGAACTTTATCGATTTTATCGTAGTTGATTTCAGGAAACACGATTTGCTCTTTCAAGCCCATGTTGTAGTTTCCGTTTCCATCAAAACCTTTAGTAGGAAGCCCACGAAAGTCACGTACGCGAGGCAAAGCAAGAGTGTTTAAACGATCAAGGAATGACCACATTCTTTCTTTTCTTAGAGTTACGCGAACACCGATAGTTAAACCAGCTCTTAGTTTGAAGTTAGAGATCGCTTTTTTAGATTTAGTCATTACTGCTTTTTGACCAGCAATTGCAGTGATTTCATCTACTACAGTGTTCAAAATTTTTGGATTTTGAACAGCATCTTTAGTAGTCACACTGATAATGATTTTTTCAAGTCTTGGAACTTCCATCGTGTTTTCAAGCTTTAGGCTCTTAGTCAATTCACCTTGGATTTTTTCGTTGTAGAGTTTTTTCAATCTGTTCATATATATTCCTATAAAACTTCAGGTGCCAATGACACGATTTTTACGAATTGCTTCGCACGTAATTCTCTGGCTACTGGACCAAAAATACGAGTTCCGATTGGTTCTTTAGCTTGATTGATTAGAACAGCAGAGTTTTCGTCGAACTTGATGTATGAACCATCAGCTCTTCTAATTTTCTTTTTTGTTCTAACAACAACGGCTTTAGCCACGTCGCCTTTTTTTACTTTTGATGTCGGCGTTGCATCTTTGATAGATACAACGATTACGTCACCAACAGACGCAAAACGTCTTTTGGATCCGCCTAGCACCTTTACACACATAACTTCTTTTGCACCGGAATTATCTGCGACTGTGAGTCTGGTTTGCATTTGAATCATATAATATTACCCCAACGTTACTTTCTTAACTAAAGTCCAACGTTTAGTTTTGCTTAGAGGACGAGACTCTTGAATAGTCACTTTTTCGCCAACTTTGCATTCTTGTTTTTCATCATGTGCTTTAAACACTGATGATTTCTTAACGAACTTTCCGTATTTTGGATGCTTAACCAAGCGAGTAACCAAAACGCTAATTGTCTTAGCCATTTTAGTGCTTACTACTTCGCCAGTAAGTTCCATTTTCTTACTTTCTTGTTGTTGCACGAGCTGCTCCTGCTTTTTTCACTTTAGCTTTAGCTGTAGTTACTTTTTTAGCTGTCTTAGCAGGTTTTGCTGCTTTAGTCGCCTTAGTTGTAACCTCAGTGGATTTATTACCAGTAGTTGAGTTCAAAACCGTTAAAACGCGTGCGATGTCTTTTTTAAGACCACGGATCTGTAGTGGGTTTGCCAACTGACCTAACTTATTCTTAACTTTAAGCTCATAAAGCTCTTCAGTTTTTTTGCCAAGGTTCTTTTTTAATTCGTCCTTAGACATGCCTTTAAATTCAGATACTTTCATATTAATCTCTTTGGATAAAACGTGTTTTAAATGGGAACTTGTGAGCTGCTCTTGTGAAGGCTTCTTTTGCTTGTTCAGCAGTTACACCGTCTAATTCAAACAGGATGCGACCTGGAAGAATTTGAGCTACCCATAGTTCTGGATTACCCTTACCGCTACCCATGCGAGTTTCAGCAGGTTTTTTTGTTACTGGAAGATTAGGGAACACGCGGCACCACATTTTTCCGCCACGCTTGATACTTCGAGAGATCGCAATACGACCCGCCTCTAGTTGTCTCGCTGTTAATTTCGAGTGTTCAACCGCCTGAAGACCAAAATCTCCGAAATCTAGCGTTGAACCCCTGTGAGCAAGTCCATGGCTACGGCCAATAAACTGCTTTCTCCATTTTACGCGCTTAGGACTTAACACGACCAGCCTCCTGAATCTCTCTTGTAGATAGGATGTCACCTTTGTAAATCCATACTTTAACGCCGATGATACCGTATGAAGTCAACGCTTCCGCAGTTCCATAATCGATGTCCGCTCTTAATGTATGCAAAGGAACACTCTTCTGATTGTACCATTCAGATCTCGCGATTTCCGCTCCATCTAAACGACCAGATACTCTAATTTTAATACCTTTAACTCCGCCTTTTACGCCGGCAGCTAAAGCTTTCTTCATCGCACGTCTCCAAGAAACACGTTTCTCTAATTGCATTGCAATGTTTTCAGCTACTAGTTGAGAATCCAAATCTGGCTTTCTCACTTCTTGAATGTTCAAGAATACTTCGCTCTTAGTCAGCGCTTGCACTTCGGCTTTTAAAGAATCAATGCCTGTTCCTTTTTTACCGATAACAATACCTGGACGAGCTGTTTGAATAATAATTTTTAATTTTTCAGCGGCGCGTTCGATTTCGATCTTAGCAACACCTGCGTGCTTAAGCTTAGATTTCAAAAAGTCTCTTAGTTTAAGATCTTCATGAAGATTGTCGAAAAACTTTTTGCCTTTAGCGTACCAACGAGATTCCCACGTTCTGATAACACCAACACGAAAGCCTACGGGGTTAACTTTTTGTCCCACTTTATCTCTCCTCTAAAACAACGTTCAAGTGACTAGTTTTTTTCTTAACACCGAAAGCACGACCTTGCGCTCTTGGGCGGAAACGTTTCAAACTTGGACCTTGATCAACGAAAACAGTTTTTACAAATAACTTGTCTACGTCCATTGTCTTTTTGAAATCAGCATTAGCTACCGCTGATTCAACTAGTTTCTTAAACAAACCAGCTGATTTATTATTCATAAAAGTAAGAAGTTTAATTGCATTATCTGCTTTCTTACCACGGATCACATCAGCAACTAATCTTGCTTTTTGCGAACCGACTCTTGCAAATCTTAATGACGCTTTAGATTCCATCTTACACCCTATTTCTTAGCAGCTGCTGCTGGAGCTGCCGCTTTCTTTTCAGCGTGACCATTGAAAACTCGTGTAGGAGCGAACTCCCCGAATTTGTGACCGATCATGTTTTCTGTTACATATAAAGGAACAAACTTTTTACCGTTGTGAATCGCGAATGTTAAGCCGATGCAATCCGGTAAGATTACAGATCGACGTGACCATGTCTTGATAACTTTTTTGTCGTTTTTATCAACGGCGTTTTTAATTTTACTTAACAAGTGATGGTCTACAAAAGGACCTTTTTTTAGCGATCTAGCCATAATATCTCCTATTTGCGCCTTTTCACGATCGAGAAGTTAGTTCGTTTAGAATTACGAGTTTTATAACCCTTACAAGGCTGCCCCCAAGGAGTTACGGGATGATGTCCCTTACCAACGCCTTCACCACCGCCCAATGGATGATCCACCGGATTCATGTGCATACCGCGAACAGAAGGACGGATACCTCTCCAACGATTTCGACCCGCTTTACCTAGGTTGATATTTTCGTTGTCAGTATTTCCAACTTGTCCGATCGAAGCGCGGCAAACAGTCAATACCTGTTTAACTTCGCCTGATGGCATTCTAACTTGGCAATATTTTTCGTCTTTAGCTACAAGAACAGCGCTTGCACCAGCACCACGACAAACTTGACCACCTTTACCTGGACGCAATTCGATATTGTGAATTGTTGTACCAACCGGGATGTTCTTAAGCTGTAAGCAGTTACCTGGTTTAATATCGGCTTTTTCACTTGAAGTAACAGTGTCACCAACAGTCAAACCGATGGGAGCCAAGATGTACGCTTTCAATCCATCAATGTAGTGGATAAGAGCAATACGACTTGTTCTGTATGGATCGTATTCGATCGCCGCTACTTTAGCATCAACATCAAATTTATTACGTTTGAAATCAATGATACGGTAAAGTTTTTTGCTACCGCCACCTTGGTGGCGCATAGTAATACGACCGTAATTGTTACGAGCGCTACTACGTTTCAATTTCATCGTTAATGCTTTTTCTGGTTCAGTTTTAGTGATTTCAGAAAAATCGTAACCTGTCATTCCTCTTCGACCATCCGAAGTCGGATTAAATATTTTGATACCCATTTTTATACACCCTCAAACAATGGAATCTTAACGCCGCTATCTACTTTAACGAAAACTTTTTTGAAATAAGAAGATTTAACCTTGTTAGTTCTTTTGTTTGTCGCTTTCCTAGAGAAAATGGCAGTTCTGATACCTTTTACTTTAATAGAAAATCTATTTTCTAAAAAATCTTTGATCATAGTTTTATCGTAATCAGCATTCGTTCTAAAAACGTATGTTGAATAGTCAGAATACTTAGCACTTTTTTCAGTGATTAAAGGATAAAGTTCTAAATTCTTCATTATTGTTGCTCCTTAGTAGTAACTAAGTTCTTACTTAGGTCTTCAAATGAAGCTTTAGAGATGATCAAAGCGTCGTATTTTAATAAATCAAATACGTTCACTGCACCACTCGGTAGAAACTTAAAGTTTTGCAAGTTTTTTGAAGCTTGGTTCAGCTTTGTATTTTCAGAAAGATCTGAAAGAACAGCTTTTTTAAAACCAAAACCAGTTAATTGCTTGTTTAATTTATTTGTTTTTCCGTCAGTCGCCAATGTATCAACAAGTTTAACTTTGTTGTTTCTGATTAAATAAGAAAGAACCATTCTAAGAGCGGTCTTTTTCATTTTCTTTGGCATAGTGAAAGAATAATCGCGCGGTTGAGGACCAAATGTTGTTCCTCCGCCTGGCATTAACGGAGAACGAGTAGAACCCTGACGAGCATTACCTGTTCCTTTTTGTTTAAATGGCTTTTTACCACCGCCGCTGACAAAACCTTTAGTTTTAGTCATCGCAGTACCTTGACGTTTACCAGCCAATTGCCATTTCACTACCGAATGAACCAGGTTATCGTTAAACTCTTCAGTCGCGATAAACGCAGGAACTTCAACGGCTCCAACTTTTTTATTGTCTAGATTAGTTACTTCTAAGCTACTCATACTCTACACCTTAACCAATTTAACTAGGGTATTTCTTGCTCCAGGAACAGCTCCTCTTACAAGAACAACATTTTCATCCAAGTTAACATCTACGATTTTTAAATTTTTAACAGTGATAGTTGCATCACCCCAATGACCTGGGAATTTCTTACCTGGCATTACGCGACCTGGCCATGTTCTGTTACCGCTTGAACCCGGCTGTCTATGGAATTTAGAACCGTGAGTCGCAGGACCGCCGGCAAAACCCCAACGTTTTACTGAACCAGCAAAACCGTGACCTTTAGATTTCGCAGTTACTTTCACTACGTCACCTTTGATCAGAGATTCCAAAGTTAATTGGTCGCCTAATTTAACTTCACCCAAGTTATCAACGCGAACTTCGCGTACGAATTTGAACGAAGTCTCTTGGCCCATTTTTTTGAAATGACCCATATCAGGCTTGTTAGAATTTTTCTGCTTTCTTGGCTCGCAAGCCAATTGCAATGCTTGATATCCGTCGTTATCTACAGTTTTAACTTGAGATACATACCATGGAGCATATCTAAGGATAGTTACAGGAATCGCAGTGCCTGATTCATCAAACACAGTCGACATACCTTCTTTGAAGGCATAAATTGAATTAAGTTTTAAATTGTTTTCAGAAGACATTTTTCACACCCTACTTGGCAGATAGTTTAATTTCTACGTCTACACCCGCAGACAGATCTAGTTTCATCAATTGATCGATCGTTTGCTGAGTTGGCTCCAAAATATCTAACATACGCTTATGAGTTCTGATTTCGAACTGCTCACGAGATTTTTTATCAACGTGTGGCGAACGAAGAACTGTGTAGCGGTTGATACGAGTTGGAAGAGGGATCGGTCCAGCGACTTTCGCGCCAGTTCTTCTAGCAGTATCCACGATTTCTTTTGTAGATTGATCAAGCAACTTATGATCAAAGGCTTTTAGCCTGATTCTAATTTTTTGACTGTTCATAGCACTCTCTGTGTTAATGTACTTTTTGTGTACTTTATTTCTACGCGTTTCTTCACTGATTTAGCCCCATCAAAAGCTTGATCCCCAAATAAGAAGTGAGGGAACTTTCTGTAGGCATATTTTCAGGATTCGTGAATATTTACAAATTGAGAGAATAAGTCAATGTTTTTTTTAACGACCGAGTGAATTTAGTATTTCTGCCAAAATTTTCGGGTTCACAGACGCGTACTGAAAAAATTCCATTGAGAAGCTAGCGCGCCCCTGGCTCAAGCTTCTGACGTCCGTTGCGTAACCAAAGAGTTTCTCAAGGGGAATCTCGGCAGAGATAACTTGAATGCCCTGGCTCTTCATTTCGATCGAGTTAATTTTACCACGGCGAGCATTAATATCGCTCACTACGCCGCCCGTGTAGGACTCAGGGCAATTAACCTCAACCTTGAAGATGGGTTCTACTAACTCGCACGCAGCAGTCTTTAGCGCCTCTTTAAATGCATACATGGTCGCCGTCTTAAATGCTAACTCAGATAAAGCCTCTTTTCTGAGGTCGATGCTTATTAACGTGCATTTGATACCAATTAAAGGAAGACCGGCTTTAACGCCAACTTCTGCTGATTCACGGAAACCATCTTCTACAGCTTTGAGAATATCTTGAGTGAAGTCTTTTGTTAAAGACAGGTTCGACTTAAACTCAAGGCCCTTATCGTAAGCAATCTGCTCGATCTTAAGATCCACCCTAGAGTAATGACCCTCTCCGGCAATTTCACGTTCGAATGTATAACTAGCGTTAGCTGATTTTGTAATAACTTCTCGATAGGAAACCTGAGGCTTACCTGTATTTACTGCAATTTTAAATTCGCGTTTTAGACGATCTAGTAAAATTTCTAAATGTAATTCACCCATACCGTATAGCAGAGTCTGACCGGTTTCTGGGTCAGTTTTCAAACGACATGATGGATCTTCTCTTTCCAGCTTTTGAAGAGCGGCGATCATTTTCTCTTGGTCGCTTGAAGATTTCGGCTCAACCACCAATGAAATCACTGGTTCAGGAGATTTAATCGACTCAAGCGAAACCACGCGTTTGTCGCTACAAAGGGTATCGCCCGTACCCGAAAGCTTAAGGCCAATCACCGCGCCGATATCACCGGCACTTAGAGATTGGATTTCCTCTCTGTGATTAGCATGCATTTTTAAAAGCTTTTGAATTTTTTCGCGCTTGTTCAGACGAGGATTCATTACCGTATCGCCAACATTTAACTGGCCACCGTAGGCACGCACGTATGTCAAGTTTCCAGAGAAGGGGTCATTTGCAATTTTAAATGCCAAGCCGCAGAAAGGATCCTGTGAATTAACTTTAATCTCTATCGGCTCACTCGTATGCAGTGAGGTTCCATAAACCACTTCGCGATCCAGTGGAGATGGTAAGTAATCAATAACGCCATCAAGAAGAGGCTGAATGCCTTTGTTTTTAAATGCAGAGCCGCAGAACACCGGGAATGCTTTCAATTTTAAAGTTGAGTTTCTTAAAGAGGCTTTCAACTGTTCTAAAGTAAGATCGCCACCATTTAAGTATGTTTCAAGTAGCGCATCATCTAGTTCGACAATTTTTTCAATGACCTTACCGCGGAATGATTTCACTTCCTCAAGATTTTCAGCAGGGATATCAACTGTTTTATAAGTATCACCCATTTTTGAAGACGAGTCTTCCCACAAGAAAAGCTTCATATCCAAAAGGTCAATCACACCGGTGAACTTATCTTCTGCACCAAATGGAATTTGCACTGGTATTGGATTTGCGGCTAGTTTCGATTCGATAGATTTAACAGACATGAAAAAATCGGCGCCGACCTTGTCCATTTTATTAATAAGGCAAATGCGAGGAACTTTGTGTTTGTTCGCTTGGCGCCAAACAGTTTCAGATTGAGGCTCGACACCATTGGCAGCATCGAATACAGCGACAGCGCCATCAAGAACGCGAAGAGAGCGCTCAACTTCGATAGTAAAGTCTACGTGTCCCGGAGTATCGATGAGATTAATTTTATAATTTTTCCAGATTAACGAAGTAGCGGCCGACGTGATTGTGATACCACGCTCTTGCTCTTGAACCATCCAATCCATGGTCGTATTACCGTCATGGACTTCGCCTATTTTATGATTTTTACCTGAGTAGAAAAGGATTCGTTCAGACGTGGTAGTTTTACCAGCGTCGATGTGAGCCGCAATTCCGATATTTCTGCTGTAGAATAATTCTTTATCTGAATTGGGCCCTTTAGCGGACATCAATATTACCAGTTGTAGTGAGAGAATGCCTTGTTGGCTTCAGCTTGCTTGTGAACATCTTCACGTTTTTTGATCGCATTACCTTTGTTGTTGTATGCATCTAAAACTTCACCAGCTAAACGCTTAGCAAAATTCTTTTCACCACGGTTACGTGAGAAATCGATCAACCATTTCATCGCTAAAGAAAGACGACGAGTTGGACGAACATCAACTGGAACTTGGTATGTAGCTCCACCTACGCGGCGTGAACGCACTTCGATAGATGGCTTAGTATTTTCAATAGCTTTTTTCAAAACGTTTACTGGCTCTTCATTAGGTACTTTACCCTTAAGCTCATCAAGAGCTCCATAGAAAAGACTTTGAGCAGTCGCTTTTTTACCTTGAATAGTCATCTTGTTGATGAACTTTGCGAAAACTAAATCGCGGTAAACTGGATCTGGGATAATTTCACGTTTAAACGTTTTTTTTCTTCTAGACATGTTTCAATATTCCTTGTTTCTAAACTGTAATTCTAATTATTTCTTAGGGCGTTTAGTACCGTATTTAGAACGGCTTCTTAGTCTTCCGTTAACGCCTTGTAAGTCAAGAACGCCGCGGACGATATGGTAACGAACACCCGGAAGATCTTTTACCCGGCCGCCACGAATAAGAACAACGCTATGCTCTTGTAAGTTGTGACCGATACCTGGGATGTAAGAGATAACTTCATAACCATTAGAAAGACGAACTTTTGCCACTTTACGTAATGCTGAGTTGGGTTTCTTTGGAGTTGTCGTATAAACACGAGTGCAAACGCCTCTTTTTTGAGGGCACGAAGCCAATGCAGGCGACTTAGTCTGGCTCTTTTGTTGAACTCTCTCACGTTTGATTAACTGATTAATAGTTGGCACACTTTCTCCTTCAAAATCTACGCTTAAATATCTAAATCAACAATGCCCGTCAAGACCTAACTTTAGGGACATGATAAAATCTGTATAAGATCTATTATAGAACCCGCTGTTTTTTGCAAGCGGGTTCTAAATAGGTCCTATCTTGCTGACATTGTCATGCCAGGAAGAGCGGCTTCCATTTCCATTTCTTCGTCTTCAGTAATGATTACTTTCCAACGCTTGTATGCGGATAGACCTGTTCCAGCTGGAATCAAGCGACCCATGATAATATTTTCTTTTAGACCACGTAAATGATCCGTTTTTGAATTAATTGCAGCATCCGTAAGAACTTTTGTAGTCTCTTGGAATGACGCCGCAGAAATCCAACTTTCAGTGCTCAATGAAACTTTAGTGATACCTAGCAATAAAGGCTTGAACGTTGCTTTAACGCCACCTTCTTGAAGTACACGTTGGTTTTCAAGATTTAATGAAAACTTTTCAGCTTGCTCGCCCGCCAAGAAGCGAGTGTCACCAGCGTCTACGATTTCTACTTTACGCAACATCTGACGAACGATGGTCTCAATGTGCTTATCGTTGATGTTAACACCTTGTAGACGATAAACTTCTTGGATTTCGTTTGTTAAGTATGCAGATAATTCTTTTTCACCTAATACTGCAAGGATATCATGTGGATTCGTTGGACCATCCATTAATGGTTCACCCGCGCGAACGAATTCACCTTCACGAACACCAACGTGTTTACCTTTTGGAATCAAGTATTCACGTTGCTCGCCCACATCTGGAGTCACGATCACTCGTTGTTTACCCTTAACGTCTTTACCGAAAGTTACGTATCCATCGATTTCAGAGATGATACTTGCCTCTTTTGGTTTACGAGCTTCAAACAATTCAGCAACACGAGGAAGACCCCCGGTGATGTCTCTTGTTTTAGAAGTTTCTCTATGGATCTTCGCGATCACATCACCCGCAAATACTTCTTGTCCGTCGATCACAAGTAATTGTGCGCCAACTGGAATCAAGTAACGTGCCGGGATATCACGACCTGGAAGATTTAATAGTTTTCCGCTCTTATCAAGCAACGCTACCGTTGGCTTGTTATCAGAAGATTTAGATTCAGTGATAACTTTCGTAGCGAAACCAGTCACCGCATCCACTTGTTCTGTCATAGTCGAGCCTTCTTCAATACCTACATATTGAACAGTCGCTGTTACTTCAGAGATAATTGGATTTGAGTATGGATCCCACTCAGCAACTACAGATCCTTTTTGAACCTTGTCACCTTCTTTGTAGTTAAGGATCGCACCGTAAACTAGTTTAAATCGTTCACGCTCACGACCAGTATCATCAATAACCAATGCATCACAGTTACGATTTAGAACTGTTAATTTACCAGTTTTGTTAACTACTGACTGAACATTGTGAAGTTTCAAAATACCATCATAACGTGATGTATGAACCGATTGTTCAACCGCACGAGAAGCCGCACCACCCAAATGGAATGTACGCATAGTTAACTGTGTTCCTGGCTCACCGATAGACTGAGCTGCGATAATACCAACTGTTTCACCTAAGTTAACAGTCGCACCACGAGCTAAATCACGGCCGTAACATTTTACGCAAACGCCACGTTGAGTTTTACACGTTAATGCAGATCGGATTTCAACTTTTTCGACACTGGCAGCGTCGATACGCTTAATTGCCGCTTCATCAATTTCATCGTTAGCTTTTACAAGAACTTTTCCTGTCGCAGGATCGAGGATGTCTCGTTGAGCTGTACGACCTAAGATACGATCAGATAATGGCTGAATAATTTCGCCAGATTCAAATAATGGAGTTACTTCTAATCCATCATCAACTCCGCAATCGATTTCAGAAACAACTACGTCTTGAGCAACGTCAACTAGACGACGAGTTAAGTATCCTGAGTTCGCAGTTTTCAATGCTGTATCGGCCAAACCTTTACGAGCACCGTGAGTAGAAATGAAGTATTGATGAACCGTCAAACCTTCACGGAAATTCGCCGTGATTGGTGTTTCGATGATCTCGCCTGATGGTTTTGCCATCAAACCACGCATACCACCGAGCTGTCTGATCTGATTCGCAGAACCCCGGGCTCCGGAGTCAGCCATAATGAAGATCGAGTTGAATGATGGCTCGATTGTTTCTTTACCATCGATGACGAACTTTTGTTTTTCAATTTGGTTCATCATTTCTTTGGCAACTTTGTCACCCGTCTGGGCCCAAATATCCACAACCTTATTGTAGCGTTCACCATCTGTGATCAAACCTTCGTCGTACTGATGTTGAATTTCTTCAACTTGAGTTTGAGCGTCTTTGATCATTTGGTTTTTAGATTCTGGAATAATCATATCATCGATACAAATCGACATACCGGCAGCTGTTGAGTATTTGAAACCCAATTCCATAATTCTATCAGCTAGGATACAAGTTGCTTTAGCGCCTGCAAGACGGAATGTTTTATCGATAAGACCGGCGATAGATTTTTTAGTCATCACCGTGTTCACTTCAGCAAATGGAACTTCTTTAGGTACCACATCTGACATGATCGCGCGTCCGATAGAGGTTTGTTCTACTTTACCGTTAATTTTAACTTTACAAACCGATTGTAGATCCGCAATACCAGTTTCATGTGCGTACTGAGCTTCTTGAACTGAAGAATAGCTTTTTCCAGTTCCCTTAGCACCAGGGCGTGTACGAGTTAACCAGTATAGACCCAAGACAACGTCCTGAGATGGATTGATAATTGGTTTACCATTGGCGGGGCTTAGGATGTTATTAGTCGACATCATAAGAACTCGTGCTTCAACCTGAGCCTCTACTGACAACGGAACGTGAACGGCCATTTGGTCACCGTCGAAATCGGCGTTGAACGCAGTACAAACTAGTGGATGTAATTGGATCGCTTTACCTTCATGTAATAAAGGTTCGAAAGCTTGGATACCTAGTCTGTGAAGAGTAGGTGCACGATTTAACATGACCGGATGTTCTTTAACTACATCTGATAAGATATCCCATACTTCTACTGTTTCTTGATCAACTAGTTTCTTAGCTTGTTTGATTGTAGTCGCAAAACCTTTTTCTTCCAATTTGTTGTAAACGAATGGCTTGAATAATTCCAAAGCCATTTTCTTAGGAAGACCACATTGGTGCAATTTCAAGTTAGGACCAACTACGATAACCGAACGACCAGAGTAGTCAACGCGTTTACCAAGTAAGTTCTGACGGAAACGACCTTGCTTACCTTTTAACATATCAGAAAGTGAGCGAAGAGGGCGTTTGTTTGGACCAGTGAATGTTTTACCGCGACGACCGTTATCTAGTAACGCATCAACCGCTTCTTGTAACATACGTTTTTCATTACGGATGATAATGTCTGGAGCGTTTAGCTCTTGTAGACGACGTAGACGATTATTTCTGTTGATAACACGACGATAAAGATCATTTAGATCTGACGTCGCAAAACGGCCACCATCAAGAGGAACTAGAGGACGTAAATCTGGAGGCAATACGGGTAGAGCCTCAAGCATCATCCATTCTGGCTTGTTGATAGAGATTTTGAAAGCTTCAACAACTTTCAAACGTTTAGATAATTTTTTAATTTGCGCATCAGATTTCGTTTCACGGATTTCCATGCGTAATTTTTTAGATAGATATTCAGGATCGATTTTTCTTAAAAGTTCACGAACCGCTTCGCCGCCCATGCCAGCACGGAAGCTTGGACCGTATTCATTAAGAGCCGCTTGGTAAGCTTCTTCTAACAATACGCTACCTTCTTCAAGTGGAGTGTCTTGAGGGTCAATAACAACATACGCTTCACAATAAAGTACTTTTTCAACATCTTTCAATGAAAGATTCAGTAAGTTACCGATACGTGAAGGCAATGAACGCAAGAACCAAATATGAGCAACAGGAGTCGCTAATTCGATATGGCCTAAACGCTCACGACGGACTTTAGTTTGAGTTACTTCAACGCCACACTTTTCGCACACGACGCCACGGTATTTCATTCGTTTGTATTTACCGCATAAGCATTCGTAATCTTTGATTGGCCCAAAGATTTTCGCGCAGAAAAGACCATCACGCTCTGGTTTGAACGTACGGTAATTGATTGTCTCTGGCTTTTTAACTTCGCCGTATGACCATTCTCTGATCATTTCAGGTGAAGCCAAAGACACTCGTACCGAGTCAAACGAAAGTGGATCTTTTGGTTTATCGAAAAAGTTTAATAAATCTCTCAATCTGAACCTCTTTTAATTTAGTGCTTTGGTACTTCAGAAGATGAATCTTCTTCAGTTGTTTCTTCTTCCGGCTTGTCTGTCAAAATATCAGATTCAACAAGCTGGACGTTTAGTGCTAACGATTGCAATTCTTTTACTAGAACGTTGAACGATTCCGGTAATCCTGGCTCAAGAATGTTTTCGCCTTTTACGATACTTTCGTACATTCGAGTTCTTCCTGCTACGTCATCTGACTTAACAGTTAAGAATTCTTGTAGAGAGTAAGCAGCACCGTATGCTTCAATTGCCCAAACCTCCATCTCTCCTAGACGCTGACCACCGAACTGAGCTTTACCGCCCAGAGGTTGTTGCGACACAAGTGAGTAAGGCCCAATAGAACGAGCATGAATCTTCTCTTCAACCAAGTGATGTAGCTTCAACATGTACATGATGCCTACAGTTACTGGATTCGTGAAAGGTTCGCCCGAACGACCGTCGAATAGGATAGTTTGTCCTCTTTCTGGCAATTCTGCTTTTTTCAGAAGATTTTTAATGTCGGCCTCAGATGCGCCGTCAAACACTGGAGTATCAACGTGTACGCCGTATCTAACTGATTTCAAAATTTTCTTTAACGACTCTTCATCTGCAGAATCAATTTTCGCAGAAATTTCAGCGTCGTCGTAAATGTTTTTCAATTCTTTCTTGAAGCCTTCTTTATCCCAAGTATCGAGATAACGGCTAATTTGGTTACCCAAGCTTTGCGCTGCCCAGCCCAAGTGAACTTCAAGAATCTGACCGATATTCATACGAGACGGAACCCCTAGTGGATTCAATACCATGTCTACTGGTGAACCATCAGCTAGGTAAGGCATGTCTTCCACTGGAAGAACTTTAGAAACCACACCCTTATTTCCATGGCGGCCGGCAAACTTATCACCGACTTGTAATTTACGCTTAATAGCTACGTAAACTTTAACCATTTTGATTACGCCTGGAGGAAGTTCGTCACCTTTTTTCAAGCGATCGATCTTCTCGTTGAATACCATTTTAACTGCATCCAATTGGTTACGAGCGCTATCCACGATTTTAGCAACTTGGAATTCCAAATCACTCTCAAGAGGGATGTAGCTTAATAATTCAAATGGAATTGTTTCAAGATCTGCATTTGTGATGTCTTGACCTTTATTCAATAATTTTTGAGATCCATCTTCATTCAATAGAACGCCAGTTGTTTTCTTACCAACTAGGATTGAACGTAATTTTTCAATCGCGTTATTTTTGATAACGTTGATCTCAACCGATAAATCTTTCTCTAATTTTTTCTTTTTCTCTTCAATGATGACACTTAAACGTTCGTCGCGCTCAGAACCCTCACGAGAGTATACTTGAGCATCGATAACTGTGCCGTAAACACCAGATGGAACGCGAAGAGATGTATCTCGTACGTCGCCGGCTTTTTCACCGAAGATCGCGCGAAGAAGTTTTTCTTCAGGAGATAATTGAGTTTCACCTTTTGGAGTTACTTTACCTACTAGAATAGTTCCAGGACGAACATCCGCACCGATGCGAACGATACCTGAAGTATCTAGATCTTTAAGTGCTTCTTCACCAACGTTAGCGATATCGCGAGAAATCTCTTCTTTACCTAGTTTAGTATCACGAGCGATACATTCGAATTCTTCGATATGGATCGAAGTGTAAGTATCATCATGCAATAAACGTTCAGAAATAAGGATAGAATCCTCGAAGTTATAACCCATCCAAGGAGTGAACGCGACTCGGATATTCTGACCAAGAGCCAATTCACCAAGTTCAGTAGATGGACCGTCAGCGATGATGTCGTTTTTCTTAACTTTATCACCAGTCTTAACGATTGGCTTTTGATTGAAGCATGTATTTTGATTTGTACGTTGGTACTTGATCAAGTTGTAAATATCTACATTCGCACCAAGTTCTCCGCCTTTTGCAAAACGACGAACAACGATACGAGCTGCATCGATCTCTTCAACAATACCGTCATTGATAGCAACAACAGATGTTCCAGAGTCACGAGCTACCAAACGCTCAACGCCTGTTCCAACAAGTGGAGCGCGCGAACGCAATAAAGGAACCGCTTGACGTTGCATGTTCGATCCCATCAACGCACGGTTGGCATCATCATGCTCAAGGAACGGAATCAATGAAGCAGCGATAGAAACCAATTGAGATGGAGAAACTTCCATCAAAGTTACTTTATTTTTCTCTACTAGCTCGTACTCACCATCTTTACGAACCGTTACGTTCGGAGTTGAGATAGAAGCACCCGTCATAGAGTTCATGCTGTCTTTTGTTGCCTGAGCAATTGAGTGACCAGCCTCTTCTAATGCCGACGTGTAAGTGATTGTTCCAGAAATTTGGCCAGCATCTACTTTTCTATACGGAGTTTCGATGAAACCATAGTTATTAATACGAGCATATGTTGCCAATGAGGCGATAAGACCGATGTTTGGTCCCTCTGGCGTCTCGATAGGGCAGATACGGCCGTAATGCGTAGGATGAACGTCACGAACTTCGAAGCCCGCGCGATCACGAGTCAGACCACCAGGTCCAAGAGCTGAAAGACGACGTTTGTGCGTGATTTCAGAAAGAGGATTCGTTTGATCCATAAACTGAGATAATTGCGAAGCACCGAAGAATTCTTTAACAACTGCGTTCACAGGTTTAGCGTTAACTAAATCATGAGGCATCATTGTTTCAACGTCTTGTAGAGACATACGTTCACGGATTGCGCGTTCCATACGAACCAAACCGATACGGTATTGGTTTTCTAGTAACTCACCCACAGAACGAACACGACGATTACCTAAGTGATCGATATCATCCACTACGCCCTTACCGTTTTTCAAGTCGATCAACGTTTTAACAGTTGAAAGAATATCGTGCTTAGTTAACACGCGGAAAGATGGCGGAACTTCGTCCATGCTGATGTTAAATTTGTGATTGATCTTGATACGACCTACTTCAGATAAGTCATAAGTTTCAGGGTCAAAGAATAATTTTTCAAAGTAGGCAGTAGATGATTCTAAAGTTGGAGGCTCACCAGGACGCAAACGCTTGTAGATTTCTACTAACGCTTCATCTTTGTTGTTAACTTTATCTACTAACAATGTGTTTCTTAAATAAGGACCAACAGTCAAACCGTCGAAGAAAATCAAGAAGAATTTGTCAATACCAGCTTCGATTGCTTTGTTAACAACCGTAGTGTCTAGCTCAGAGTTAGCATCGCTGATGATCTCACCAGTGCTTTCGTCGATTAGAGGCTTAGCTAATACTTTACCTGCTAAATCGGCTGGATTAACTTCAAGCTCTGTTAAGTTGATTTCCTTGATACGCTTAACGATCGCACGCGTAATACGGCGACCTGCTTTTACGATCACTTCTTTAGATTTAGGATCTAAGATATCAACAAGAGCTCTTTGGCCTGACATTCTTTCGATTTCTAATTTTCTATAAAGCTTGCCACCCTTAACAGTCACTTCATCAAGATCGTAGAAGAACTCAAGAAGTTGTTCTGCATTGTAGCCTAATGCTTTTAAAAGAATTGTAACTGGGAATTTACGACGACGATCGATACGTACGTGAATTAGATCTTTTTGATCGAATTCAACGTCTAACCAAGAACCACGGTAAGGAATCACGCGCGCAGAGTAGATTAATTTACCAGAAACGTTATTTTTACCACCATCATGGTCAAAGAAAACGCCTGGAGATCTGTGCAACTGTGATACAACAACGCGCTCTGTACCGTTGATGATGAATGAACCTGATGAAGTCATCAAAGGGATTTCGCCCAAGTACACTTCTTGTTCTTTAACATCGCGGATGCTGCGAGAGCCTGACTCTTCATCAACATCAAATACGATCAAACGTAATGTAACTTTGATTGGAGCCGCGAAAGTCATACCGCGCTGGCGGCACTCTTCCACGTCGTACTTAGCTGGCTCAAGAGTGTAACTTACGAACTCAAGGCTTGCTGTATTGTTAAAATCACTTACTGGAAATACGCTTTTGAAAACGCCGTTTAAACCGGCCATTCCCCTGCGATCTGGATCCATGTCCTTTTGCAAGAACGCTTCGTATGAGCTCTTTTGAAGCTCAATCAAATTTGGAATTTCAATAAGCTGTTTATTTTTGGAAAAAGTTTTTCTGATACGAACATTAGAGGCGGTTACATGGATATTTTCCATCAAATCTCCCGAGCAGAAACGAATGAATGATTTTAATAATTAAGCAATCTATAACGTTTAGTAACTAAATCAAATTTTGGCCAATTAAAAATAGGGAGCGCCGTGTCGGAGCTCCCTACCAATATAATAACTACAAAAATTACTTAACAGTAACTTTAGCGCCAGCAGCTTCAAGCTGCTTTTTGATTTTTTCAGCTTCATCTTTAGATGCGCCTTCTTTAACAGTTTTGCCACCAGCTTCAACTAGAGCTTTAGCTTCAGCTAAACCTAGAGCAGTGATCGCGCGAACTTCTTTAATAACGTTGATTTTGTTAGCGCCGCCATCAACTAAGATAACGTCGAAAGCTGTTTTTTCTTCAACTGGTGCGCCACCTGCGCCACCAGCAGCTGCTACAGCTACTGGAGCTGCTGCAGAAACACCCCATTTAGTTTCTAACAATTTAACAAGTTCAGCGATTTCTAGAACTGTTTTCTTTGATAACTCTTCTACTAATTGATCGTTTGATAATGACATAATATTCTCCTAAATTAATTTATTTTTTATGTTTGTTCTGATTTTGCTTTAAGTACGCGTGCAAATGCAGTTGGTACTTCGTTTAATATACGCGCTACTTGAGTCGCTGGTGTATTTAACAACGCCAGAAACTGTGCTCGCATAACGTCTTTGGTTGGTAATGTAGAGATGAACTTAATTGAATTTTCATCCAATTTTTTGCCGTCCATAAAACCAGTCTTTAACTGAAACACCTCGAAATCTTTGGCGTATAAAGTTAAAGCCTTGGCTGTAGCGGCAACGTCACCGTAAGCGAATACAAATGCGTTTGTCCCCTTAAATGAAGTAGACAGAGCATCTGTTAGCTCTTGATTACCTTGCAGAGCGCGTTTAGCTAGCGTATTTCGCACAACTTTCATTTCTGAATTTACTGGAAAAAGTTTTTTACGCAAATCCGTGACTTGCTCAACTTTTAAACCTTTAAAATCAACGATGAATGCGGCTTTTGACTTGGCTAATTTTTCAGATAGAGATTTGATCTCGTTTTCTTTGATAGCTCTTGTGATCACTATTATCCTCCTTTCGTAGAATAGAACGCGAACAGGCAGGATTGCTTGTCAATCTCGGCAGGCGCTTGCGCATTAAACCCTTAATTAGGAACCTACTGTCTCTGATCGCAAATAAAATTTAAAAACATTCGCCTCCATACGGAGGCGAAAAAATAACCTAACTAATATTAATCTTCTTTGTTACCCAAAGCTTCATTAGTATCTACTTTGATACCAGGACCCATTGTACTAGATACAGTAAGGGACTTGATGTAAACACCTTTTGAAGTCGCAGGCTTCGCTTTAAGAATCGCGCCTAAGAACGACATGAAGTTCTCTTTAAGCTTGTCTGATCCTAATGATTTTTTACCAATCCCAGCGTGAACGATTCCGGCTTTATCAACGCGGAAATCAAGTTTACCCTTTTTCTCAGCAGTAACAGCATCACCAACATTCATGGTAACTGTTCCTACTTTAGGATTTGGCATTAAACCACGAGGCCCAAGAACCTTAGCTACTTTTGACACAGTCGTCATCATATCAGGAGTCGCGATAGCTTTATCGAAATCTAACCAACCACCTTGAATTTTTTCAACTAGATCATCAGCACCCACATAATCGGCGCCTGCATTTTTCGCTTCCGCTTCTTTTGGACCTTTAGCAAAAACAATAACGCGTACTGTTTTACCAAGACCATGAGGAAGAGCGATCGCACCACGAACTTGCTGATCTGATTGTTTAGGATCAACACCCAAACGAAATGCTACGTCGACTGTTTCATCAAATTTAGCCGGAGCTACTTGAGTCACAAGACCGAACGCCTCAGCAATCGAATACTTTTTATCCGCAACAACTTTTTCTTTTATTTTTCTATATTTTTTACCCGACATTCACTACTCCTGGTATTCGATACCCATGCTTTTTGCTGTACCTACAACTTGGCTCATCGCTGATTCAACTTTCATACAGTTCAAATCAGGAAGTTTAGTTGTAGCGATCGCTTTAACTTCGGCTAACTTAATTTTGCCTACTTTGTCTTTCTGAGGCTGTTTAGACCCAGAAGCCAATTTCAAAGCTTTCTTGATTAAAGACGATACCGGGGGCGTCTTCGTGATGAAGGTAAACGAGCGATCTTGATAAACAGTGATGATTATCGGAATGATATCATCGCCCAACTTCGATGTTCTCGCGTTGAACTGTTTACAAAATTCCATGATGTTAACACCATGTTGCCCGAGTGCCGGTCCCACGGGAGGCGCTGGATTTGCCTTTCCTGCCGGTATTTGCAATTTGATCATACCTGTAACTTTTTTTGCCATTTCCCACTCCTGCAAATATAAACGAATACCCCTTCTATTCTAAAAAGGGATATATGCCAAATATTATTTTATAGTTTGAATTAATTTTTTTCGACTTGAACGAAATCTAGTTCAACCGGGGTTGAACGTCCGAAGATACTTACGGCCACTTTTACTTTGCCTTTCTCTTCGTTGATATCTTCCACTACACCGTTAAAATTACTGAAAGGACCATCGACTACGATCACCGCGTCACCTACAGAGTATTTAATCTTCTGCTTAGGTTTTTCCGCAACACCAGCCATTTGTTGAGTCACTCTTAGAACTTCATGCTCAGGAACTTCTGGTGGTCTTAACTTTCCACCCACGAATCCAGAGACTTTAGATGACTGTCTTACCAACTGCCAAGTTTCATCGTTTAAGTTCATTTTAATAAAGATATAACCAGGGAAAAACTTTCTCGATTTTGTTTGTTTTTGACCTTTCACAAGCTCAACAACGTTCTCAGACGGGATTAGAATCTCGCCAAAGTGTTTTTCCATTTTTTTTGTTTTGATTTTCTCTTCAATGGCAGACTTAGCTGTTTGCTCACAGCCAACTTGAGTGTTTACAATGTACCATTTATGTTGAAGCTCTTGATCCATTACTAACTCCTGCCCTAGTTAATGATACCCTTAACGATAAAATTAGATAAAAAGTCGAAAACAGTAATGATCACAGACGAAATTAACACAAATACGATCACAACTATCGTCAAAGCCGACACGTCTTTACGAGACGGGAAAACAACTTTGGCAATTTCAATAACTACGTCACGTCCCCAAGCCATAACTTTAGGGTTAAATTGCAAAAACAAGAAAAGACCGAATCCGAAGATAACCGGCAGACCATGCTTAAACAGGTCATTTTCATTCAAACGAGCAATCACGGCAAATGCGCCAGAAAACGATTTCAAAATTAAATGTAGGCTGAAACCGCATAGAAATGCGAAAATCGCAAAACTAAGAGTTAATATTTTTTCATTATTTTTATTCATAAACTCTCGCTAACTTTTTAAAAGCTTACTTCAGATCCAGCTGAAGTCCAGATAAATTGGCAGGGGCGGGGGGATTCGAACCCACAACCTAACGATTTGGAGTCGTTCGCTCTACCGTTAGAGCTACACCCCTAAACAAAAAAACCCCCAGCTATAACGACTGGGGGTTTTTGGAAATACTATTCGATGATTTCGATTACTACACCGGCACCAACAGTTCTGCCACCCTCACGGATTGCAAAACGTAGTTCTTTTTCCATTGCGATTGGGTTGATTAACTCAACTGCAATCTCAACACGGTCACCAGGCATAACCATTTCTGTTCCCGCTTTAAGAGTTACAACACCTGTAACGTCTGTAGTACGGAAATAGAACTGAGGACGGTATCCGTTGAAGAATGGAGTATGACGTCCACCTTCTTCCTTAGTAAGGATGTACGCTTCAGCTTTGAATTTTTTATGAGGCTTAACTGTTCCTGGCTTAGCAAGAACTTGTCCACGCTCAACGTCTTCTTTTTTAGTACCACGAAGAAGAACGCCGCAGTTATCTCCAGCTTGACCTTCATCTAACAACTTACGGAACATTTCGATTCCGGTAACAGTTGTTTTTTGAGTTGGGCGAAGACCAACAATTTCGATCTCTTCATTGATTTTGATGATACCACGTTCAACACGGCCAGTAACAACTGTACCACGACCAGAGATAGAGAACACGTCCTCAACTGGCATTAAGAAAGTTTTGTCAACAGCGCGAACCGGTTGTGGGATATAATCATCACAAGCAGCCATCAACGCTTTGATTGAAGGGCGACCTAGTTCAGAAGTATCACCTTCTAAAGCTAATTTCGCAGAACCTTTAACTATTGGAATCTTATCGCCTGGGAATTCGTATTTGCTTAATAGCTCACGAACTTCCATTTCAACAAGCTCAAGAAGATCTTTATCATCAACCATGTCTACTTTATTCATGAACACAACAAGAGCTGGAACACCTACTTGGCGTGCAAGAAGGATATGCTCACGTGTTTGAGGCATTGGACCGTCAGCTGCAGAAACTACTAGGATTGCTCCGTCCATTTGCGCGGCACCAGTGATCATATTTTTTACGTAATCGGCATGTCCTGGGCAGTCAACGTGCGCGTAATGGCGCTTGTCTGTTTCGTATTCAACGTGAGTAGTAGAGATAGTGATTCCACGCTCTCTTTCTTCCGGTGACTTATCGATTTGATCGTAAGACATCGCGTTGGCTTTACCTTCAGTTGCTAATGTTGTAGTGATCGCAGCAGTTAAAGTCGTTTTACCATGATCGACGTGACCAATAGTACCGATGTTCACATGCGGCTTACTTCTGTTAAACTTCTCTTTAGACATTTATTCCTCCTGCAGAGATATTTTGTTTTATATAAACAGTTTACTTATAAAATTCCAAACCAACTAACATTCACGGTCATCATAAAAATGGAGCCCGTGATCGGAGCCGAACCGACGACCTCACCCTTACCAAGGGTGCGCTCTACCACTGAGCTACACGGGCGTCAAATTTCCGGAAGGAAATTTGGAGCGGGAGACGGGTCTCGAACCCGCAACCCTCTGCTTGGAAGGCAGATACTCTAGCCAATTGAGCTACTCCCGCTTACGGATGATGCTTAAAAGGTCTAATTCCGTTTTCATTCGGATTTATACCTTTTAAGCACCAATCTCGCTTGCCCGCGAACCAAAAAACTTGGTGGACAGGGAAGGATTCGAACCTTCGTAGACGTAAGCCAACGGATTTACAGTCCGTCCCCTTTAGCCACTCGGGCACCTGTCCCCGAAAAAAATGGAGCTGGTTATGGGACTCGAACCCGCAACCTGCTGATTACAAATCAGCTGCTCTACCAATTGAGCTAAACCAGCAACAAATATTATCTAAAACAAAAACGATTTATTGATCTTGTGAAAAGATAACCAAACTTGTTTATTAATAAATGCGGACAGAGTCAAAGATAATTATTTCACTTGAACGTAACTGAACGCGGCATATCCTTTTCACCGCTAAGTTTTTCAGATCTGCCCGGACCCCCGAGACTCCAAAGAGTAGTTCGAAAATTAGGCATTCCCTTCCATATTTGCGCTTGGTTTCTGCCCTTACCGCTTGCTTGAACGCGAGCTAAAGTGCTGCCGACGATACTCATACAAGGATAAAGCAGCTGCGACGGACACGTTAAAACTAGCCTCCGAAGATGCTTGCGGAATAGACACAAGCTCGTCACATAGGGTCTCGGTAGTCGATCTTAGCCCCTTATCCTCAGCGCCAAGTATGAAAATAGTTCGCGGAGCTAACTCTACGTCAAAAATGGTCTTTTTACCTTTATGGCTGAGTCCGTATACCCAAAATCCAATTTCTTTATAGTGTTCGATTGGATTTTTGAAATTTGTTTCCGAAGTGATCGGCACATGTTCAACACCACCGCACGCCACCTTGTGAGTCGTCGGCGTTAAATCGACAGAGCGATTATCAGGGATATAAATTCCATCTACATTTAACAACCAACTTGATCGGGTGATCGCGCCTAGATTATGCGGATCTTCGACACCGTCTAAAAATAATAGAAGACTTTTCTCCCCTATATTATTTTCATTAAATTCCGGCCTGTCTTTAGCCCATGCCAGGCAGTTTTGATGATTTTGATAAAGTCCGTCTAAAACCGGCTTTGCTTTTTCTTCCGCTATGAATCTATGTTTTTTGGACATTTCGATAATGAATGTCTTTAGCGGAGCGTGAGTTTCCTTAGTGTAGATTATTTTTGAAATGTGAGAGGGATTTACCTTAAGCACTTCTTGAATCGCGTGCGTTCCAGCAATCAGCCTCTCTGAGGAATTCGCTGATGGTCGCGACGGACGATCAGTTCTCTTTTTGTTCACAAGTATATCCCGATTTTTCAATTGTCGATTTCATTTTTTCAAAAACTGATTCACATACAGACTTGCCGTTGTTTTGGCGAGCTTGCGATTTTGTCTCACCCGATTTTGTATAGAACAATTCGCAGCCTTGGCCCTTATATTCTATGTACAATTCGCGCATTTCATTTCCGTTTTTACATGATATGCTTTTTTGTGGACCACTTACCGAAGGCATTGGCGGAGCCGCAGGTGTTCCACCTGATTGCGGAGCGGCTTCAACTTTTTGAGCCGGAGTATTCACTTGCGATTTATTCTGTGTTTGCGTCGTGTGCGATTGTGGTTGTTTTTGATTTCTGCGTTCATATTCCATGCGAGCTTTGATTTGCAAATCATCTGAACGAGTTGTTCCAAGCTGCGTGTCTTGCGCTAGGGCTAATGCCGCATGAAAAACTCCACCCAAAAATACTAATGTAAATAATAAACTGTATTTCATTTTCATTCCTATTTTTTCTTTGTGCCAGCTTGTGCTTTAGTTAATAAATCACCGAATGTTCCTAAACCTTTTTTAGGAGCTGCATTTGATGTTGTGTGCTGCTTCCATGACTCATCGATTTCTTCAGATCCTAGAGCTAGCAACACTTTGCGGCCGATGGGATCAATTTGTTCGATTTGCAAATCTAAAACATCACCTTTGCCTTTAGTATCGTAGCTTTTTGAGTCGGCAGAATCACGCCATTTAGATCGAGGGAATAAACCATTGATTCCAGGAACTACCGTCACAAAATAACCAAATACTTCTTTTTTCTCTACGATTCCTTTGATTTTAGTACCTACCGGGAAGTTCTTTTCGAATTCAACCCATGGATCAATCGCCGTCCCACCTTCTTTGATTGAAAGGGAAATTTTCATGCGGTCGCCGTCATCGATTTTCAAAATTTTAGCTTGAACTGACTGGCCAACAGACACAACGTCACTTGGATTTTGAACACGGCCCCAAGCCAGCTCAGAAACGTGAACAAGGCCTTCAACACCAGGCTGGATCTCTACGAATGCCCCATAACTTTCGACTTTAGTAATACGGCCAGTGATAATGTCACCGACCTTAAACTTTTGAAGGAAGGTTCCTTCATTTTCTGCTTTTTGCAGATCCAAAATGCGACGACGAGATACTACGATATTACGTCCGTTCTTTTCAAACTGAGTGATCAAAAAATCAAACTTTTTATTTATGTAAACGGATTGATCCGCATCAGGTTTTGAGTCAATTTGGCTGACTGGGCAGAATGCTAGTTTTTTCTGAATTTCAACGCGGAAACCGCCTTTAACGATTTCAGTGACTCGGCCTTCTACCGGAAGTTCCATGTCGAATGCGTCTTCTAACGAATCTGTATTCGAAGACGACATACGAGCCGACTTGTAACGAAGCATGATTTCATCGTGAGTTACGCGCACAACGACTACTTCGATAACATCGCCCACTTTATGAGTGATTTGCTTATCTTCGTTTAAAAGTTCTGCTTTTGGCAAAACTCCGTCCATTGGGCTTCCTGTAGACACGAATACTGAATCACCATGCAGAGATACGATCTCGCCACGGAACTCATCGCCTTTTTTTAGCTTGCGAGTTCCAGACGTCATTGATTGTTCGAAAAGCGACGCAAAGTCACCTTCGTTAGTTTTGATTTCATCACCGAATGCATCACGTTTTGTTGTCATTTTTCCTTCTTTTCTTAATTCAATATCAAATTCAACTTTCGAATTATCCGTCCGCACTTTTAGGACCTGGCACCTTACGGGCACTTGCCCGCCCTAGAACCATTATTTCTTTAGTGGGATCTTCTCTACTATGTAGCTGATGATTTGTCCTTCTGGGACTTTATTCATCGCCTTTGTTTTTCGCTCTACAACTTCGACTTCTCCGTGTTCCAGTGTTTTTGCTCCGAAGTTGATTCTGAATGGCATACCTAATAAATCGGCGTCTTTGAACTTGAAGCCGGGGCGCTCGTCACGGTCGTCTAGTAGGACGTCGTAGCCCATTTGGGTTAGCTTCTCATACGTTTCGTTCGCTTTTTTAGATACTTTTTCATCTTTTAAATCCAGCAAACATATGTGCACTTGGAATGGAGCGATCGCTATCGGCCAGATGATGCCATCGGCGTCATGCATTTGCTCGATGATGGCTTGAACCGTGCGTGATACGCCGATTCCATAGCAGCCCATTTCAAATGCTTGAGCTTTTCCATTTTTATCCAAGAACGTCGCTTTCATTTTTTCCGAATATTTTTTTCCTAGATAAAATACGTGGCCGACTTCAATCCCTCGGAAGGCTTGTAATTTGCCATTACTCTTAGGGCATTTGTCACCCTCGCGCGCCATACGCAAATCCGCTGTCGCTTTGGGAGTGAAATCTGTGCCGTGGTTAATATTTTTAAGATGGAAACCATCTTCGTTAGCACCGACAATATAGTTCTTAAGACCGCTTACACCGTTGTCCATGTACACTGGGATTGATAAACCTACTGGGCCGCACGAGCCTGGGTTTGCACCCGTGACTTCTTTGACTTCGGCGTCAGTTAACATCAATGGATCGTTTGGTAAGCCCAAAACTTTTTTAAGTTTTGTTGGGTTCAATTCATCAGAACCACGCAATAGCACAGCCACCGGTTTTAATTCTTTGTCTCGTGGATCAAGGCCCGAATTAGCGGTAAAGAAAAGAGTTTTAACTAATTCGTTTTCCGGCTGGCCAGTGAAAGCAGCTAGATCTTTGATTGTTTTTTGATTAGGCGTTGCGAACTTTTCTTTTGGCAGCGGAGCTGCCGTCGACACATGAGGAACCGCATCGATCGCTGGGCAAACTTCGATATTTGCCGCGAAATCTGATGAATCCGAAACCAGCAATGCATCTTCACCCGCATCAGCCAACAATTGAAATTCGTGAGTTTGAGAGCCACCGATATTGCCGGCGTCTGCTTCAACAATGCGGTACTTAGCACCTAAGCGATCGAAGATCGCTTGGTAACCTTCGTACATGGCTTGGTAGGCTTTCAAAGCGCCATCGCGATCCATATCGAATGAATAGGCATCTTTCATAATGAATTCACGTCCACGCATTAAACCAAAACGAGGTCTGATTTCATCGCGGTACTTAGTTTGGATTTGATATAGATTTCTAGGCAAATCTTTATAGGACTTTAAATCATTACGAACGTAATCAGTGATCGCTTCTTCATGAGTGGCGCCTAGGCAAAACCATTTATCGTTGCGATTTTTAAGTCTCATTAAACCTGGACCCATTTCGTCCCAACGGTTTGTTTCTTGCCACAATTCTTTCGGATGAAGTGCCGGCATTAAAACTTCTTGAGCGCCCCGTTTTTCAAGTTCTTCACGAACAATGGCTTCGAATTTACGAATCGCTTTTAGCGCTAGTGTGCCGTATGTGAAAATACCCGGATCTAATTTTTTGATCATTCCTGAACGAATCATTAGCTTGTGCGATGGGATTTCCGCATCGTTTGGTGCTTCTTTTAGAGTGTAAAGGTGGCTTTTTGACCATTTCATGAATTAACCTCAATTCCGTAAGATTTAATTTTTCTATGCAAGTAGCTGCGCTCTAAGCCAATCACTTCGGCTGTTTTAGAGATATTGCCACCGTTTTCTTTGATTTTCTGTATTAGATATTCTTTTTCAAACTGCGCGCGTGCATCGCGGAACGTAGTCATTGCTGCAGTTGTCGTTTTACTGACGTCCTCAAGACCTGCGAATTTCACGTCATGCACGTCGATGTATTCTAGTGGTGTTAGGATATATACGCGCTCTACGAAGTTTTTAAGCTCGCGTACGTTTCCTGGCCATGCGTATTCCTGCATCAGCTGGATCGCTTTTTCCGAGAATACTTTTTTAGTTTCGCCGCTTTCACGAGCGAAGCTGTCACTGAAATAGGACACTAATGTTGGGATATCTGTTGCGCGTTCACGGAGTGAAGGCACGCGAAATGGCACCGTTTGCAACATCATGTAGAAGTCTTCGCGGAATTTACTTTGTCGAACTAACTCACCCAAATCCTGCGTCGTTGAGGCTAAAATTCGAACGTCTGAAAGAATTTCTTCCGTACCGCCAAAGCGTTGGAATTTCTTTTCTTTCAATAGTTTCAATAGTTTCATTTGAACAAACGGGGGCACTTCTTGAATTTCCTCAAGGTACAGAGTTCCACCCTGAGCTAATTCGATTTTACCTCGACGTGTTTTATGCACACCCGGGTAGGCGTCTTTTTCGATGCCGAACAATTCACCCTCGATCAGCTCTTCTGAAACCGAGGCGCAGTTAAATTCGATGAATGGCTGGCTAGCGCGGGGACTAAAATAGTGTATATTTTGTGCCACAAGATTTTTACCAGCACCGTTTTCACCGTTCACTAAACACCATGTGCTTGCCGGAGCTAACTGGCTGATCAACTGTTTCAACAATTTTACATTATCCGCATCGCCCACTATCGCAAGGCTTTTACGAAGTTTGTTTAACAATGCCGTTTTCTCTTCTTTTTCATTTAGGAAGTTTTTTAGATTGTTCAAAGTAATCACTATCTTATCAATCGATAACGGTTTTTCGATAAAATCATAAGCGCCCAGCTTTGTGGATTTTACGGCCGTTTCGATCGTTCCGTGACCAGAGATCATGATAAATTCGATTTGAGAGAATTTCTGGCGGGCTTGCTTTAGAGTTTCGATACCATCAATTCCGGGCATCCAGATATCAAGGAAAACTATCTGAGGCGCATTGGTTTGCATTTTCATCAAACCCTCTTCGCCGTTGGCTGCAGAGTCTACTTCGTAGCCTTCGTCGCGAAGGGCTGCACTTAGAACATCACGTATCGGTTTTTCATCGTCGACAATTAGAATTTTCATATTCTAACTTATGACCCATTTAGATAGGAAATTCAATGATCATCTTGGTGCCGTAGGGAGAATTGGGACTTACGCGGATGAACCCGTTATGGTCTTCTACCGTACGTTTTACGATGGCTAACCCAAGACCAGATCCCGACTCTTTAGTACTGAAGTAGGGCTCAAAAATGCGGGCCATCTGTGTCGACGGAATCCCTGAACCATTGTCCGACACAATAATTTTTGCGATTTTTAAGTCACGGTTAAAATCGGTATTTATTTGAATCAAGCCATCGCGATCTTTTGGCAACGCTGCGATAGAGTTATCAACCAAGTTTACGACGACACGCTGAATTTGCTCGTGATCAAAACTGAATTCGGGGAGTTCTGGATTGTAGTACTCTTGGAATTGAACGTGCGAGTGAGCGGCTTTAAACAATTTTAACGAATCCTGAACAACTTGATTCAAATTACCAATCGATGGTTTTCGCTGAGGTAACCTGGCAAACTGTGAAAATTCGTTAACAAGTTTTTTCATCTGATCTACTTGATTCACAATCATCGACGTACATTCTAAAAAAGCCGGATCAGAAATTTCACTAGCAAATTTTCGCTGCAAACGCTCTGCAGACAATTTGATTGGAGTCAGTGGATTTTTAATTTCATGCGCAATACGCCGAGCGACTTCAGTCCAAGCTTGTGAGCGTTGTGCCGTTTGAATATCCGTCAAATCATCAAACACTAAAATTTTCCCGATTTCATGATCACGTTCATCTTTTAGCAATGACAAACTGATCATTAGCGGCAGCACTTCGCCATTCAGATTCACTTGGAATTCTTTCTGAATCGATTCCATTTTGAAGGTGTTCATTTGTTTTAGCAAATCAGAGAAAATGCGAAATTGTTCCAATGTTAAGAGTTCGCGCACAGAGCGATTAATAAATTTTTGTTCATCAATCTTTAACAACTTGGCCGCGTGTTGATTGATAGTTGTTATTCGGCCTGACTTATCCACAGAGATAACCCCAGCGGACACATTTTTAAGCACGACTTCGATGTACGACAGAGTTTCATGAAGGCTATTATTGGCGGAGCGCGCCTCGTTGACCGACTTTTCCAGCTGGCTGGTCATGCGATTGAAGCTGGAAACCAGCTGAGCCATTTCCTCTGACCCTGTGTTGACGGAAATCTGAGTGTACTCGCCTTGCGCGATCAAGGAGGTCGCTTTACCGAGCTGGACGAGTGGAATGGATAACTGCTTAGCTAAATGGAATCCGAACCAAATTGCGGCCATCAAGATCACCATCGTGATCAAAATTAAAATAATTAAGTAAATGGATTTCAGTGGGTATTCGAGCGGATTGATATCACGGAACTCATCGTACGCACTGGCGACATCGTTCATTCGCGAGATCAAGGATAGCGGAACAAACGAAGATACGACGACGGCGCCCATGTCGGCACCTTCTTGGATTGGCACAATAACTCTAACTAAGTTTCCCTCACCGAATTGATGGATCGTTGAGCTTTCCACTTGATTCTTGATCCCCTTTTGCAAGAAATCGAGCGAGACTTTGGGAATTTCCTCGACCTGGGCGTTTTCAAGTGTTGTTAAAATACGTTCACCAAAGATACCGGGGTAAAACTCAATTGCATCCACAAGGTATTCTTGCTGTAACGTTTTGATTTTTTTCAAAATCGTTTTACGATCATTCATATTACGAATGTGGCGCGCGACTTCATGGGCAAAGTGATAGTTTTTTTTCTTTTCATTGAAGTAATAAAAATTCTGAACTTCAAGAGAGCTTTTTAAAACGCCCACCATCTTAACGCTAAACCATTTATCGAAACTAGAATTAATATAGAATACAGAGATAATGAAAATCAAGAACGTTGGAACTGCGCTGAAGGATACGAACGAGGCTATCAGCTTGGCTTTCAAACTGCTGCCGAAAATACCGCTACGCCGCTCGACAAATACCTTCATAATGTTCCGGAAGATTAGGAATATTAAAAGCAACAGAATCAAAATATTAAAGTTAACTAAACCGAAAAAGAAAATACTGTGAACAAACGGCAATTGCTGAGACGTCGAAAAGAGACGAATTTCAAACCAGGTTAAAAAAACAAATATAACCGATAAAATGAAAACGATAAAAATTTCACGTTTTCTTTTACGAATTTCTTTTGAAACCGCACCGGCAATTTGTGAAGGATCAAACAGCAGACCTTTTATATTGTCGTACCGAGATGAATCCTCAGAATTGGTTTTTTTATTTTCGTTTCCCATCTATTATTTTTTCTTGCTGAGTGATCTACCTAAGCCAATCATTTCCATCACTGTTTGAGCGGCATCGCGGCCCTTATGTCCGTGCTTGCCGCCAACGCGATCCAAAGCTTGCTCTTCATTTTCAGTAGTTAGAACACCGAATGCAATTGGCTTGTTTGTCTTTAGCATCAGTTGAGTGATGCCATCAGTAACGCTATTGCATACGTAATCATAATGAGATGTTTCACCGCGAATGACGGCGCCAAGTGCTACTACACCATCGAATCCACGATTGAGTACCCATTGACATGTTAAAGGGATTTCAACAGCACCGGGAACTGTGATGAGTTCAATCTGAACACCTTCACATTCCTCTAGGTATTCGATGGCACCCTCTTGCAATTTATCGGTAATTTCTTCGTTAAATCGCGATACAACAACCGCGACTTTTGCTTTGAAGGTTTTAGCTTTGGCTTTTTTAATTTTCTTAGCTTTCATTCTTTGCTCACTTTTGCGCTTTGGCTTGAACATGGAGTTAACACAAAATGGTAGTCAAACCAACAAATCCATATAAACTAGCACATATATGAAACTATATTATTCACCCGCCTCGCCATTTGCAAGAAAAGTCAGAATTTCAGCTATCCTACTAGGACTAGAGAATGAGGTTACGAGGGACTATTACTCACAAATTCTCCCTTTATTTTAGAATACTTGGATTCTTTGTCTTCGAATTTAAAAATTATTCCAACCGATAGTACTCGCTGGCAGGCTTTGCAGCTCCAATCCATTGCTGACGGAATCATGGAAGCCGCTGTATTGTGCCGTCTAGAATCTTTGCGTACGCCAGACAAACAAGATCCAAAATTTGACCAGGAATTCCCAAAACTGACTCACTGGTATGCCGAGGCAAGTAAGTTAGATCATGTGGCTCGCACTTTAGTTAAATAGATTAACTTAGATTTTTTCGGAAAGTAACTAAGTCCTTGATCGTTCCCATTTTTACACCAAACTTTTTTGCAAATTGAAATAAATCTGGGACACGCGCCATTGTGCCGTCATCATTCATAACTTCACAAATGACAGCGGCTGGGTTCAGTTCACACAACCGGGCTAAATCCACTCCGGCTTCAGTGTGACCATTGCGACTCAAAACGCCATTCCTGTTCGCACGAATTGGAAAAATATGTCCGGGCATTTGAATATCCGAAGGGCCTGACATTGGATTGGATGCAACCTTCACAGTGTGTGCACGATCCTGCGCAGAAATACCGGTTGTAACACCTGTTGCCGCTTCTATACTGACGGTAAAAGCGGTTTTATTCGGTGACGAGTTTTTATCGTCTGGCACCATTTGCGGCAGACCTAAACGATCCACTTGATCGGGATGCAAGGCTAAACAAATCAAGCCGCGCGCGTGCTTAGACATAAAATTGATTGTTTCTGCAGTAATGAACTCAGCCGCGATGATGATGTCGCCTTCGTTTTCGCGATCTTCATCGTCCACTAAAATAACCATGCGGCCATTTTTGAAGTCAGTCAGAATATCTTGAATAGAATGAAATTGATTATTAGAGGCCAACGTTTGATCCCTCATATTTTCTAGCATTCAAAAATCCTTTCATAAAGTAATCGCATTCAAAACTGACCAGATCACCGACGGATTGTTTTTCTAAGTTTGTTTTTCTCAGTGTCTCTGGAATCAAACAAACTGAAAATGAATCGGTAAATATTTCGTTTAAAGTCAGGCTGACTCCGTTGATCGTGATCGAGCCTTTTTTCCAAAAGTATTGAGCAAAACCAGCGGGCGTTTTAAAATCTAGAATTAAACAATCACCAGCGAGTTCACGTTTCACTAATGGAATCGTTCCGTCGGCATGGCCGCTGACGAGATGACCGTGAATACGATCACCAAATCTTAGCGAACGTTCCAGGTTAACTACGCGGTCTTGTAAGTTTGATTTATTCCAGCCCATTACTTTAAGAGTTTCAAATCCCAACGTGAACACTAGGTCTTCTGAAAAGTCCTCTACCGTCAAGCAAACGCCATTTACAGCAATGCTATCGCCGATGCGAAGATCGTTATACAAATCAGGCTTAGCAATGCGAACAACAATAGATTGATCTTTGTCTTGAACGTGGATGATTTTTTGAGTGGATTCGACAATACCAGTGAACATGAGGGAGGTTCTATCAAGGCTAGGCGCCGCTGTCAAAAGAGAGATATAAGAAAGACCAGACAGAGCCTCCATGGCTCCGCCCAATCCAGTTTAATGCTATCTTCTTAGATTTCTTACACTGTTCGTAGACAATGAGGCCTTTTTTACGCTGGAACTTGAACCTGCACTTGAGGTCGAGCTCGTTGACGCTGTCGTTACGGGCTCAACTAGTTTTCGAATTTTTACTTTAGCGCCCATTTTGATTTGAATGCCTGATTCAAACACAACCTTACCGGCCGCAGCCTCTGGGCTGACATCGAAGATTTCGATCGACGCGATGGGCTCGCCATCTAGAGTGCTTTGAAGTTTTGATTCGCACGGAACTGGGATTTCTCCATTTTCAGAGATCCAAAATGTTTTCTCGTTGTAGATATTGAAGATATCACCTTTTTGTACGTTGTGATTTGAACCGGCAAGGATCGTTGCTACATGTTCATCCGCATACAGTACACGAGTGTACCATTCTTGTTTTGCATCCAATTGTTCCTGAATTTGCTTGATCGAATTTTCCAAAGCATTGTACGAAACGCGTGCTAACGGTGTTTGGAAGTAGAAACTTGGATCAATCATTAAATTATATAGTGGCAATGTGAACTCTAATTGCGTGCGCGATTGTTTCGCCGTCACGTTAGCCGCCGCATACACTTCTGAAGATACTGGATTTGAAGCGATCATGTTCATATCTAGTTGATACGTTTCAACACCAAAGCTGATTCCCGGAATACCATTGGTAGTGTATGCACCGGCTGTAGTGAAACCTAAGCCCAAACCGATTTTATTCAAAAGTTCGAATGAATTGATAGTTCCCCATAAACGATACTGAGGAAGATTCACTAGACAGGCTATTTCATCAGACATGATAACATTGGGAACTGCTGTTCTACCAAATGTGCGCTCTAATAATTGAACGTCATTTGTCGCTAAATTCATATCCGAAAATCTAATGTTAGAACCCAGTTGTGAAGGCGATTCATTGAACGGTGGCTTGTAGCGGAAAGCAAAACTTTCACTGGCCTGAAGGACAGGATAGATTTGCTGATTGATGACGTATTGAAAGTCGAACTTTGTACCACCGGGCATATCAATCAGACGTGATTGGACTAGTCCAACATCCACAATCTTTTTTAACTTTCTTGCCTTAGGTGCATCGACAACAGGTTTCTCGCAGGATTGATTTCCCATTAATAGCAAACCGGTCCCCAAAAGTATTAAAGTCTTGGCAATTCTCACACGTCCTCCTCAATTAAAGTCCTAACACCTAGATGATCGGAGGGATTACGAAAGTCTGTAGTCTAGTATGCAGTCTAGTGATAAAAATAGTTTTAATAAAACAAAGCCCCCTGGAGAGGCTTGTAAATACTGGATAGCAGGACTAAATACCTAATCAAAGAGGTATCACAATTTTAGACAGATTTTTGCAGATTCAAGAAACATCGACTTTTGTCGGCCTAGATAAATGTCTAGATAAATTTAGAATTACTTTTGGCAAACAGGCTTTGATCGCCTACAGGACGCCGCCGCCGCTTAGAATAATGAAAACTTGGTTTTCATTTTTTGGCAGAACGACTTTGTCTTTGCTTTCACGATTTTCAAAATACTGAAGACTTTTAATACCAGCACCGAGCTGAATTCCGCCCAGTTTGAAAATCAAACCCGCTTCACCAAACGCCGCATTGTATTTTTCCGTAGCGACACGAACGCCGGGCCCTAGAAACGTATGAACTCCAAATGTATTGTCATCGTTCAAAGACGTTAGCTGCAGACGCAGAGACGAATCCAAACCAGAAACGCTAGTCACGTTGTTACCCATCCGAGTAAACAGCGCATTTCGCCAATTTAGGAACGAGTTCATGACCCAGTTCACACCAAGATTAATCTCTTGATACTGATTTCCGTTTTGCTCACCTAGCGACGCACTGACATCGTAAGTGATCTTAGAATCCTTTGTGGTTGCCGCCGTTGGCGTCGTCGGAAACGAGTACGGGTATTTCTTTTGGGCCCACACGGAGCCCACCATAAAGACACAAGCTAATAGAATTTTTAAATTAAGCATCTTTACTAAATTTAAAAGCCCCACTGGCGAAATCAACTTTAATAGAATCTCCTGGCTTAAAGTCCTGTGCTAAAATCATTTTAGACAAAGGGTTCAAAACCTCGGATTGAATGACCCGCTTTAAAGGACGTGCCCCATAAATCGGATCATAACCTTGAGTTCCTAATTGGCGAGTCGCTGCATCGGAAAAATTCAAGCTCAACTTTTTATTTTTCAAACGCTCTACAACCGCCGCAAGTTGGATTTTCACGATACCGCTTATCTGCTCTTCTTTCAGCGAATTGAAAATAATAGTTTCATCAATACGATTTAAAAACTCGGGTCTGAAATGCCCACGCAAAGCCGCTGTGACTTCTTTGTTTTTCTCTGCTTCTGACATAGCTGGATCGATAATCGCAGATGACCCGATGTTGGACGTCATGATCAAAACTGTGTTTTTAAAATCAACGACTCGTCCTTGACCGTCAGTTAAGCGACCGTCATCTAGTACCTGCAATAAAATATTGAATACATCAGTATGTGCTTTTTCGATTTCATCGAATAGAACTACACTATATGGTTTACGTCGTACGGCTTCTGTTAACTGGCCGCCCTCTTCGTAACCCACGTATCCCGGAGGCGCGCCAATCAAGCGGGCTACCGAGTGTTTTTCCATATATTCGCTCATATCAATACGTACGATCGATTGGTCAGAATCAAATAAGAATTCAGCCAAGGCTTTAACAGTTTCTGTTTTACCTACACCTGTTGGACCCAAAAAAATAAAAGTACCCACTGGCCGATTAGGATCAGAAATTTCCGCACGGGACCTGCGAATCGCATCTCCCAGAATTTCTAATGCATGATCTTGACCAACAACCCGTTCACGCATTTTGGTTTCCATATTTAATAATTTCTGAGTCTCGCCTTCCATCATTTTGGCTACGGGAATACCCGTCCATTTACCGACAACTTCAGCGATATCTTCCGGGCCCACTTCTTCTTTTAAAATCTGGTTTTTGCCTTTTTGATTTTGAGCTTTTTCTTCCGTCGTTTTGATTTTCTTTTCTAGCTCGGGCAATTTGCCATATTGAAGTTCGGCAGCTTTACCTAGATCACCCAAACGTTGAGCTTTTTCAATTTCAAGTTTTAAAGCCTCGTGGTCCTGTTTATATTTCTTCAAATTCGCGATACCGCCTTTTTCAAACTCCCATTGCTCACGAAGAGCTTGGTTGCTTTTCTGAAGACCCGCCAGGTCTTTATCGATCGCGCCCATACGCTCGACTGCTGAGCTTTCTGTTTCTTTCTTCATCGCTTCTTTTTCGATTTTTAGCTGCATCATGTGGCGTTCGATTTCATCGATTTCTTCCGGAACCGATTTAATCTCGATACTTAATTTGCTGGCAGCTTCGTCAATCAGATCGATGGCTTTATCTGGTAAAAATCGTGATGTAATATAGCGATGTGATAATTTCACAGCTGACACGATAGCGCTGTCAGTGATTCTAACACCGTGATGGACTTCATATTTTTCTTTTAAACCGCGCAAAATAGTAATGGCTTCTTCGACCGAAGGCTCATCTACTAAAACTGTTTGAAAACGGCGCTCTAGAGCCGCATCTTTTTCGATGTATTTGCGATATTCATCTAACGTCGTCGCACCAATACAGCGTAACTCACCCCGCGCTAATGCTGGCTTCAATAACTGTCCGGCATCCATGGCGCCTTCTGATTTCCCGGCACCAACAAGCGTATGAATTTCATCAATAAATAAGATAATTTTTCCGTCGCTACCCGATACTTCTTTAACCACCGCTTTCAAGCGATCTTCAAATTCGCCGCGATATTTAGCACCAGCGACTAAGGCGCCTAGGTCTAGGCTTAATAATTTTTTACCTATTAAATTCTCTGGGATGTCTTTTTGAACGATACGTAATGCTAAGCCCTCGGCAATCGCAGTTTTACCTACGCCGGGCTCACCAATGAGCACGGGATTGTTCTTTGTACGACGAGATAGAACTTGGATCACGCGACGAATTTCTTCATCACGGCCCACCACTGGGTCTAGTTTTCCCTCAGCGGCCAATGCCGTTAGATCACGAGCATATTTCTTAAGAACTTCCATTTTGTTTTCAGGATCATCATCGACTACTTTTTGATTGCCGCGAGTTTCCGTTAAACCTTTTAAAAAGGTATCTAATTTTATCTGGTGCTTTTTAAAGATAGCGGCCAGTTCTGTGTCGTTTATTTTAATTCCGGCGAGAAAGAAATGCTCGGTTGAAATAAAGCTGTCGCCCATGGCCTTAGCTTCGACTTCTGCCGACTGAAATAGTTTTTGCAATCGTGGACTGGCGTAGGGTTTTTGATGGCTACCCGTAATTTGAGCAAACCGATCAATACGACTCTGAAGGTCGTAGGCCAATGATTGTATATTAGTATTTAATTTTTCTAATATGCGGGGAACAATACCCTGTTCCTGGGTCACGAGTTCATGAAGAAAGTGTTCCGGTTCTACCATTGAGTGGTTTTTTGCCTCAGCTTTTTGGGCTGCCGCTTGCATTGCTTCTTGGCTTTTTTGGGTCATTTTATCAATTTCTGACATATAATTACCTCTGAGAATAACTTGGGTCTCAAACCAGTTCCTGTCAAATAACTATATGTAAAATTTAGGACGAATTTTAATCGACCCACTTAAACGTAGGGCATTGGGCCGCTACAATTCGATGTAACACGATATCGTTCTTTAGGATGGCATCGCCGTCTTTATAATCAAATAGAGTCTGATTCACAATTGAGCACTTTTGGCCAAATTGGTTCTTAAACATCGATTTTAGAGTCGGGACTGAATTCGCTGGTTTACCCATCATAAAGCCGGTATCCAAGTAAACACCGTTATAGCGAAGGACTTCGACGCCCCCGGCATTTTTAGGGTTAATTGAAGTGTAGTTTTTAAAGACGATATTGGCGTTATTAAGCGGATAAAGATTGTTAGATTCAAAATCAAAAGTCAGCTTTGAGTTCACTTTAACAGAAACCTGGTGATCCGCCAGCGTAACTCCGTATGTGTAGAATTCACGTGGAAAAAAATAGTAAGTACGAGCTCCTGTAGTTTTTGCGTCTGAACCTTGACCATAGGAATTGAAAACAAAAAACATCCCGTCTGAGCTTACGAGAAAGCTTCGATAAACCATATCTTCATAACCATTCATGGGATGAATTGAGTGCCAGCATTCAGCTCTGTCACTTTGATATTGCATCGAGAATTGCAGATTATCTCGATGAGTGATTTGGTACTGACAATCTTCCGGTCGCGAGTAACCAAAACTAGTAGTGGCTTGAGTGAGTACACCTATAAGAATCATGAAAAAAATTTGTGATTTTGTCATATGCTCTAATTATGCTTGTCCGCTAGGAGACTTGTCATGTAATCAGGTAACAATGGCTAAGACTCAAAGAAAAATTAGACCTTCGATCAAACGTGAAAAGGTTTCTGCATTTGACTATCAACATTATAGTCATCGCTTCAGTTGCGATGACTGCAGCCACTTTGACGCTAGCACAGAGACGTGCACACTTGGTTATCCAACAGAACCACATCGAAAAGCACAGCAGACACATGAGTATTTGATGTCCGGCACAATGGCTTTTTGTCGTTCACACGAAATTGACTAACGCTTTCTAGTCGGGGCGCCTAGTCTTTTCACCCTATGAAAAAAGTCTGGGAACCCTTTGTTTATCAAGGTTTCATGAGGTCTTTCGATTCAAAACATACATTTTGCCTAGTGAGTGGAATTTTTTTCCTCGTCACAAAGACCATATTTCTTCAAACATTCGTTTTCCTCCCTAAAGTCCTGTCAAGAAAATGTCGCGCACCCCGAATTAGTATTTGTAAGCACTTCACTTGTTTCTAAAAAAACTAGTAATTTGCAAAAAGTAACAAGGATTCAGAAGGAACCGGAAAGTGCAGTCAGACTTTCCCACATTTAGAAAGGAGGGCCTTCAAGGAAGATTAAAGAAGAACAATCGAATGTTCATTTAAATTCGGTACCATAACGGTGCCCTATAGTTAAAGGCCAAAAACTCGCAATGGATGCGTCCCTCAAGTAGAGGGGTACTTAAACAAACACACGGAGGTTATTAATGAAAGATTTAAATAAATTAACGTTATAAACGGAGGAATTTTTTATGGGTATGAGAGTATCAACAAACGTAGCGGCTATCAATGCACAAAGAAACTTGAGCGGTAGCCAAAGAATGATCGGTAAATCAATGGCGCAATTAGCGTCTGGTAGCCGAATCAATATCGCAGCTGACGATGCTGCTGGATTAGCGATCAGCGAAGGCTTGAAAGCTAGTATCAGATCATCGGCACAAGCACAAAGAAATGCTAACGACGGTATCTCGATGGTTCAAACCGCAGAGGGTGGTTTAAACGAAATCGGTAACATCGTTGTTCGTCTTAGAGAGTTGGGCATCCAAGCATCTTCTGACACTGTAGGTGAAGTAGAGCGCGGATTTCTTAACAAGGAAGTTGATCAATTAAAATCTGAAGTTCAGCGTATTTCGTCGGTAACTACTTGGGGCAAAACTAAATTGTTGGATGGATCTACACCGACATTTGATTTCCAAGTTGGTATCTTCAATAATGCGGAAGAAGATCGTATTTCTTTCGACGCTTCACAAAACGTAGCAACTCTTGATGCTTTAGGACTTTCTGGTCTTGATTACACGTCTAAAGAAGGAGCTCAAACAGCTCTAGAATCTTTAGATTCTGCTCAAGAACTTGTTAACGGTTACCGCGCTAATCTGGGTGCTCTACAAAATCGTTTAACTTCGACTGTAGACAACTTAGGTGTGGCTCATGAAAACATGAGTGCGTTACAAGCTGGTACATCTACATTAGCTCAAGCTAACTCTTCTAACCAATTAGCTCTTAAACTAATCGGTTAATTAGTAAAGTAAATACCGTAGTACTAAACAAGTGGCTGCTCTGAAAAGAGTGGCCACTTTTTTTTGTAAAACGACATCTACTGAATTGTGCCGCCCTTGCCAAGTTTTTCTGAGGATTGCTGATACGTTTGTTGCGCCTGAGGCAACCACTGTGTCAGCTTGGCGCGACGGTTGCTGTCAGATGGATGGGTCGACATCCATTCAGGAACTTCGCTGCCCTTAGCCGCGCTCATGCGTTCCCAAAGTGCGATGGATTCTGAAGGCTCATAACCGGCTTTGGCCATATAGATTTGTCCCACTTGATCGGCTTCACTTTCATCTTCGCGAGAGAACTTGCGATTAAAGAATGTCAGAGCCACACCGGCAGCTGCGCCGCCCAGACCTGCTAGCAGTCGACAATTTTCTGTTTTGCACAGCAACTGACCACCAACTGCCGTCGCCACGCCAATCAATGCACCCGTTTGTTGTTCTTCGATGGCACGCGCGTAGCCTTTCTGACCATGACGTCGAGTGGCATGCGCTACTTCATGTCCCATCACGGCAGCTAATGCGCCCTCCGTTTTTAAGATAGGCATAATTCCCGTGTACACGGCCATTTTCCCGCCGGGCATACACCAGGCATTGGGTTCATCAGATGCACGTGCAATACGATTGCCTACTCGCTGAACCATATCGTTCCAGTCTTTACGAGTTGAGATTTTCGATTTGGATTTTACTTCTTGATACGCCTTAGCAGACTCCGCATTAATTTCTGCTTCGCCTGGTGTCTGTGCTTGTGACAGAGTAGAACACCCCACCGAGTTAGTTAATAAAAAAACTGAAACTAATGTAATGAGAAAAGCCTGCGCTGTTTTTTTCATAAGGTACTCCGCCTTTATTTAATATACTCCGATTTATTCTTCCGATCTTAATAACAAAAACCCGATCGAAACAAGATCTTAAAGTTAAAATTATGTAACAACTGAAAGGCTAAAAATGAAACGTATACTAATGCGGAGTTAAATCAGAGTTACGTCGAGTCTGGCCCAAAAAAAGCAGCGATCGACATGGCTCAATCAATTTCAATAATTCAGGTCTCGAATTCATCCAACTTATCATTTCAAATTTAGACTGGGCCGGAGAGAAATGCTGAGTCAACTGACTCCACAAAGCGTCTACCAGTTTTTGGTTCAAAGCGTCCTTTGAGTCGACTTCAACATCTTTTCCTTTAACGAAAATCAAAGGTAAACTTGACGGTTTGAAACTGACATCGCTGCCGAACACAACGAATTTATGAAAATCTAATTCAGGGTGCTTGGCTCGTTGAGAGAGGAAGTAATTTGAGTTTCGACATGTCTTACTTGTTTTATAATACCCATTCTCCAAAAGGATTTCATCGAAAGCTTTAGCTAAAAAAGTAAGAAAGTCCCCCCGGAAGTAAGCAAACATTTCTGAGCGCGCAATTCGGCGATCAAAAACAGATAATTTCGGATAGTTCACTTTGAGGTACTGACCGAGATCGTTTCCTAAGACGGAAAGTAGAAAAACATCTGCATTATCTTTAGATTTGGGCAACCAACTAAATTCCGCATGCGACAATTCGTGAAAAATGGTGGATGCTTGAATCGGCCAAATTGCTGGTTCTGC